>DASUKL010000052.1:0-90330 GCA_036278755.1 Candidatus Limnocylindrales bacterium
GCCCGGGCAGGCCATCGTTCGGCGCTTGTCACGCTGGGCGGGACGGCGACCGCCCGGGCAGGCCATCGTTCGGCGCTTGTCACGCTGGGCGGAAGGGGGACCGGCACGAACGCGCTGCCCGGCTCAAGATGACCGCCGACCTCCCCGAACGGGCCGAGCTGCTCATCCGGGGCGGGACGATCATCGACGGCACGGGCGCCCCGGCTCGAGCCGGGGACGTGGCGGTCGTCGATGGCCGGATCCGCATCCTGCGCGCGACGGACCCGAGCCACCCGGCCAACGATCCTTTCCGCGCGACCGACCCGCGCCACCCGACGAACGAGCCCTCCGGCGCGAGCGCTGCACGACCCGGCACGAACGAGGACGAGCCGCTCCCCCGGGCTGCCCGGGTCATCGACGCTCGCGGCCTCGTCGTGGCCCCTGGCTTCATCGACCTCCACAGCCACAGTGGCCTCATGATCCTGAGCGACCCCCGCCACGAACCCAAGGTCCGCCAGGGTGTCACGACCGAGGTCATCGGGGTCGACGGCAACAGCTACGCCCCCTTCACGGACCCGGCCGATCTCCGCGACTTCGTGATCCTCAACGGCGGCCTGGACGGCCGACCCGACGACCCGGGCCCGGCCAGGGCCCACCATGGCCCCGACGATCCGGCCCCGGGCCCCACGGACGCCTCGGCCCGCTCCGAAGACCGGAGCCCCGCGCCGTTGGCCATCGACTGGCGCACCGTGGCCGACTACCTCGCCCGCTTCGACCACCAGGTGGCCCTCAACATCGCCTACGTCGTGGGCAACACCCCGCTTCGCGTCTCGGCCATGGGCTGGGACGACCGCCCGGCCGCTCCCCAGGAGCTCGACCGCCAGCGAGGCCTCCTTCGCGAGGCCATGGAGGACGGTGCCTTCGGGCTCAGCTCAGGCCTCGACTATCCGCCTGGTGCCTACGCCACCACGGACGAGCTGGCCGCCCTCCTCCAGGAGGCCGCGACCCACGGCGGCTTCTACCACACCCACGTCCGCTACCCGCTGGGCGACGGCTTCCTGGACCCCTTCCGCGAGGCCCTCGAGATCGGCCGGCGAAGCGGCGGCGGCCCCGTCCACATCACCCACTTCTACCATCGGGCCACCTTCCCCGGCCCGCCCGAGCAGATGCTGGCCCTCGTCGACGATGCGCGCGCCGCGGGCCAGGACGTCACCTTCGACATGTATCCCTCGGAGTGGGCCAGCACCCGCCTCCTCATCCTCCTCCCCACCTGGATCCAGGCCGGTGGCGTGGCCCGCCTCAAGGAACGCCTGGCGGATCCCGGCGCTCGGGCCCGCATCCGCGACGAGCTGGCCGCCCGAGGCCGCCTGTACGCCGGCGACCGAGCCTGGGCCGAGCTCCGCCTGGGCGCCTTCACTCGGCCCGAGCACCTGGCCTTCGAGGGCCAGACCCTGGCCCAGGTGATGGCGGAGACCGGCCATGACGCGGTCGACACGGTCTGCGACCTGCTCCTGGCGGAGGATCTGCGGGTCAACGAGGTCACGCCCGGTCCCCACCTCGCAGGCATGCGGGTCTTCTGGCGGCATCCGAGGGCCATGGTCGGGACCGACTCCGTCTTCATCGGGGCCCGGCCAGCACCTCGAACGTATGGCTCCTTCCCCCGCATCCTGGGTCAGTTCGTGCGCGAGGAGCAGCTCACCAGCCTGGAGGAGGCCGTCCGGCGCATGACCTCCGCCCCGGCCGACCGCCTGGGCCTGGCCGACCGCGGGCGCCTGTCCGATGGCCTGCTCGCCGACCTCGTCCTCTTCGATCCCCTGCGCGTGCGCTCCAACGCGACCTACGAGGAGCCGCGCCGCTACCCCGACGGCATCCCCTACGTGATCGTCAACGGGACGGTCGTGGTGGACCGCGGCGAGCACACCGGCGCCCTTCCCGGCCGCGCACTCCGTCACCGGGGTTAGGACGATGTATACGTCGTCCATGTGGCGTATACTCCATCTGCCATGAAGCGGCTGCAGATCTACCTGGACGAAGAGCTCGACGAACGCCTCGCGGCGGATGCCCTGCGTGAGGGCACGTCGAAGGCCGCCCTCATCCGAGAGGCGGTCGCCACGCGCTATGGCGAGAAGGGCCAGGGCGTCGCCCTGCCTGCCTCCGATCCCCTGGATGCGCTCGTGGCGGCGATCCCGGGCGACGCGGGCGACATCGACGCGCTGCTCTACGGACGAGTCGAGCCAGATCGAACCAGGTGATCTTCGTCGACACATCGTTCTGGGTCGGGCTCCAGTACGCGAGCGACGATCGCGCCGCGGATGCCGCGGCCCTGTGGGCCCGGCGGCGGGAGCCGCTGATCACGAGCAACCACGTGGTCGGCGAGACATGGACCTTCCTGCGGCGGCGGACTGGATACGAGGCGGCCATGCGCTTCGCGGCCCTCGTCCCCACCTCGAAGCGGGTGACGGTCGTCCATATCGACGAGGCGACCGAGGGGGCGGCCTGGGCCTGGCTCCGCCGGCACGACGAGCGCGTCTACTCGTTCGTCGACGCGACGAGCTTCACCCTCATGCGACGGTTGCGGATCCGCGAGGCGCTGGCCTTCGACGGCGATTTCACCGCAGCCGGTTTCGTCGAGCTGCGCCCCTGACGAGCGGGGCTGGCCGGCGCTACGCTTCCCCGACACGTTCGGAGGGCGTGCCCAGGATGACCATCACCACCCGCCCCGGCTCGGCCCCTGCAGCACCGCCGGCGCCCGCGCCCGTCATCGCCCCGCGCTCGGGGGAGACCGGCCTAGGCCGGGCGGAAGGCCTGCCGCTCCGCCGGGAGGGTCCGGCCAAGCTGACCGGCACGGCCCGCTACACGGACGATCTCGTGTTCCCTGGGGCATGGTACGGGGCCACCATCCGCTCCACCCAGCCCCACGCCCGCTTCCTGGGCCTCGACCTCGACCCCCGCTTCGATTGGTCGAAGGTCGTCCTCGTCACGGCCGCCGATATCCCCGGGGCCAACGTCGTCAGCCTCATCCACGACGACCAGCCCATCCTCGTCCCCGAAGGCGGGGAGATCCGCCACCAGGCCGAGCCGCTGGTCCTCCTCGCGGCGGCCGATCGGGCCACCCTCCGCGCTGCCCGTGGTCGGGTCCACCCTCGAACGGAGGCCCTGGAGCCGGTCTTCGACCCCCTCCGCTCGGAGCAGGTCTTCGCCCACTACGAGCTGGCCAAGGGCGACCTGGCGGCCGGCTTCGCCGAGGCCGACATCATCCTCGAGGGCACCTACCGGGTGGGCCACCAGGAGCAGCTCTACATCGAGAACCAGGCCATGATCGCCGTGCCGGAGGCGGATGGCGGAGTGACCATCCACGGCTCCATGCAGTGCCCCTACTACGTCCACGTGGCCCTCAAGCGGGCCCTGGGCCTGGACGATCGCGGCGCCCGCGTCGTCCAGGAGGAGACCGGCGGCGGCTTCGGTGGCAAGGAGGAGTACCCCTCGATGGTGGCCCTCCATGCCGCCCTCCTGGCCCACAAGCTGGGCAAGCCGGTGCGCATGATCTACGACCGCCACGAGGACCTGGCGGCCACGACGAAGCGGCACCCGGCCATCGTCAGCCACCGCACCGGAGTGACCCGCGACGGCCGCCTCGTGGCCCAGGAGATCGACGTCGTCATGGACGGCGGGGCGTACTGCACCCTGACCCCGGTCGTCCTCTCCCGAGGGGCCATCCACGCCGGCGGCCCCTACGACTGCCCCAACGTCGTCATCCGCTCCCGGGCCGTGGCCACCAACACGCCGCCCAACGGCGCCTTCCGGGGATTCGGCGCGCCGCAGACCGAGTTCGCCGCCGAGACCCACCTCAACCGCTTGGCGGACGCGCTGGGCATCTCCCCGCTCGAGATCCGGCGCCGCAACGTCTACCAGTCCGGTGGCCTGACCCCCACCCATCAGACCCTGGGGCCCGGCACCGCCGGCGAGGCCGTCCTGGAGCAGGCGGCGGCGGCGGCCGACTTCGAGCGGACCCGCGAGCTGACGGCCATCGCCCGCCAGGTCCGCGCCAAGCGGCCCGGCCGGGAGCGGACGGCCCAGGGCATCGGGCTGGCCCTCGTCTGGCATGGGGCTGGCTTCACCGGCAGCGGTGAGGTGGCCCTGGCCAGCGTGGCGAGCGTCGAGCTCACCGAGGACGGCGTCGTCCGGGTCCTCGTGGCCTCGACGGAGATGGGCCAGGGTACGAAGACGATCCTGCCCCAGGTCGTGGCCCAGGAGCTCGGCCTGCCCGTCGAGGCGGTGGAGATGGCGCCCCAGGACACGGCCATCGTCCCCGACAGCGGGCCGACCGTGGCCAGCCGCACGGCGATGGTCGTCGGCGGGCTGCTGGTCAAGGCCGCCCAGCGGCTCAAGGCGGAGGTCGAAGAACGGACCGGCCGCCCCTTCAAGGACGCGTACCGCGACGACGCGGCGGCCCACGGCCCCATCCGGATCGACCAGCACTTCGAGCCCTACCCGGGCCAGCCCTTCGATGACGCGACGTACACCGGCGACGCCTATCCGGCCTATGGCTGGGCGGCGGCCGTGGCCCAGGTGGAGGTCGACCTCGACACCGGCGAGGTGACCGTCGGCTCGGTCGTCTCGGCCGACGACGCGGGACGGATCATCCACCCCGTCCTGGCCGCAGGCCAGGTCGAGGGTGGCACGCTCCAGGCCGTGGGCTACGCCACGATCGAGGAGATCAAGCTGGCCGACGGACGCTACCTGAACGACCGCCTGGCGACCTACCTCATCCCCACGGCCCTCGACGCGCCGCGCATCCAGGCCATCCTGGTCGAGCATCCCTTCGACGGCGCGCCGCATGGAGCCAAGGGCCTGGGCGAGCTGCCCATGGACGTGGCCGCCCCGGCCGTCGTGGCCGCGATCCATGACGCGACCGGGGTCTGGATCACCGACCTGCCGGCGACCCCGGAGCGGATCCTGGCTGCCCTGGCCGGTTTCGAGGCCCCTGGCCAGCCGGGCATCAGCGCATGAGCGCGGACCGCATGCGTGCGGATCTGGCCGCAGGAGCCAGCGCATGAGCATCGACGTCGTGGTCAACGGCGAGCGCGCCGCGCTCGACGTGCCCGGCTCGCGACGGCTGCTCGACGTCCTCCGCGAAGACCTCGGCCTGACCGGCACGAAGGAGGGCTGCGGCGAGGGCGAGTGCGGGGCCTGCTCGGTCCTCGTCGACGGCGCGGTCGTCGACAGCTGCCTGGTGCCCGTGGCCCAGGTCGCGGGGCGCTCGGTGCGCACCGTGGAAGGCCTGGCCGGGCCCGGCGGTCGGCTGTCGGTGCTCCAGCGGGCCTTCCTCGAAACGGGTGGGGCCCAGTGCGGGATCTGCACGCCGGGCATGCTCATCGCCGGCGTGGCCTTCCTCGAGTCCGGGGCCGCGGCGACGGACGAGGCGATCCGCGAGGCCATCGCGGGCAACCTCTGCCGCTGCACGGGTTACACGAAGATCGTCGAGGCCATCGCCCTGGCCGCCGAACGTGGAGCCGGACCCGACGCTGGCGCCGGACACGAAGCCGGCGCTGGAGCCGAAGACGCCGGAGCCGACGAGAGCGCCGGACCCGACGATGGCGCCGAGCCGACCTACCCCCCGGGCAGCCGATGATCGGGCTCGAACCGCTCCTCGTCAGCCCGACCAGCCTGACCGAGGCCTACACCCTCCTGGCCCCGACCCACGGCGCCGACGATGGAGCGGGCCCCTGGCGGCCCATCGCCGGTGGCACGGACGTCATGGTCCAGCTGGCAGCCGCCGCCGGTGAGGCCGAGAGCAGCACCGCGGAGACCCCCTCCGGCCCCGGGCGTCTGCTCGATCTGTGGGGCCTGGACGAGCTGCGCGGCATCGGGCTGAGCGAGGACGGCCGCGAGCTCGTCCTGGGCGCTCTGACGACCTACACCGAGATCCGCCGCTCCCCCCTCTGTGCCACGCACCTGCCGGCCCTGGCCGAGGCGGCGGCCACGATCGGGGCGGCCCAGATCCAGAACCGCGGCACGCTGGGCGGCAACGTCGTCAACGCCTCCCCGGCCGGCGATACGCTGCCGGTGCTCCTGGCCGCCGACGCGCGGATCGTCCTGGGCAGCGCGCGAGGCGAGCGATCGGTAGCCGCGGTCGACTTCTGGCCGGCCTACCGGCGCACCGTCCGGGCCGATGACGAGCTCGTGCTGCGCCTCCGCATCCCGCTCCCGACCCGCCGCGAGATGCGCTTCCGCAAGGTCGGCACGCGGCGAGCCCAGGCCATCAGCAAGGTCGTCGTGGCCCTCGCCTGGCGGGAGGACGGTGGCGTGTGGCGGGACGTCCGGCTGGCCTTCGGCTCGGTCGCCGCGACCCCCATCCGGGCCCATGAGACCGAGGCCGTCCTGGAAGGGGCCGCGCCGCGCCAGACCGTGGCCGACCACGCCGTGGCCGTCCTCGGCCGCGAGCTCCAGCCCATCGACGACATCCGCTCCACGGCCGCCTACCGCTCCGCCGTGGCCGGCCGCGTCCTGCACCGCCTCCTTCGCGACGCCGGCGGCTGGTAGAGCGTCATGCCCCCTGACGGCGTCGAGGTCCTGGCACCCGTCGCGCCGGAGCAGGCCTGGGTCCTCTCGCCCGAGGCCCTGGCCTTCCTGGCCGAGCTCCAGCGCCGGTTCGGGCCTCGGCGGTCGGAGCTCCTGCAGGCGCGGGTCGAGCGTCGCGCCCGCATCGCGGCCGGCGAGCGGCCGACGTTCCCCGAGGCGACCGCGGCCCTGCGAGCTGATGCCTCCTGGCGCATCGCCCCCACGCCGGCCGACCTCCAGGAGCGGCGCGTCGAGATCACCGGCCCGGCCGAACCCAAGATGGCCATCAACGCCCTCAACAGCGGGGCCTCGGTCTTCATGGCCGACCTCGAGGACGCCCTCAGCCCTACCTGGGCCAACGTCGTCGGCGGCCAAGCCACGATCTTCGACGCCGTCCGCCATCAGCTCACGTTCACGATCCCGGAGGGCAAGCGCTACGTCCTCGGGGAGCGCATCGCGACCCTCCTCGTCCGGCCCCGCGGCTGGCACCTCGACGAGCGCCACGTCACCGTGGACGGCACGCCGATGAGCGCCAGCCTCTTCGACGCCGGGCTCTTCCTCTTCCACAACGGCATGGAGCGGGTCGCCCGTGGCACTGGGCCCTACGTCTACCTGCCCAAGCTGGAAGCGGCGGCCGAGGCCGCCCTGTGGGACGACGTCTTCACCTTCGCCGAGGAGCGCCTGGGCCTGCCCCACGGCGTGACCAAGGCGACCGTCCTCATCGAGACGATCCTGGCCGCCTTCGAGATGGAGGGGATCCTCTACGCCCTCCGCGACCATGCGGCAGGCCTCAATGCCGGGCGCTGGGACTACATCTTCAGCCTCATCCGGACCTTCGCCGACGACCCGACCATGGCCTTGCCGGATCGGGCCCAGGTGACGATGGCCGTGCCCTTCATGCGGGCCTACACCCAGGCCCTCGTCCGAGCCTGTCATCGGCGTGGCGCGCATGCCATCGGCGGCATGAGCGCCTTCATCCCCAACCGGCGGGAACCGGAGGTGACGGCCAACGCCTTGGCCCAGGTGACGGCGGACAAGGAGCGCGAGGCCGGTGACGGCTTCGACGGGACCTGGGTCGCCCACCCCGACCTCGTGCCGGTCGCGGGCGCCGTCTTCGAGCGCGTCCTGGGCGAGCGGCCCAACCAGCTTGAGCGCCAGCGTGAGGACGTCGTGCCGGACGCCGGGACCATGCTCGATGTGCAGATCGCCGGCGGCGCCGTCACCGAGGCCGGGGTACGGACGAACGTCAACGTGGGCCTCCAGTACCTCGACTCCTGGCTGCGCGGCATCGGCGCGGCCGCCATCGCCAACCTCATGGAGGACGCGGCCACGGCCGAGATCAGCCGCTCCCAGCTCTGGCAGTGGCGGCGCCACGGCGTGCGCCTGGCCGACGGCCGGACCTTCGACGCGGCCATCTACCGCGCGGTCCGCGACGAGGAGCTGGCTCGCCTGGGCGGCCGCTCGACCGGGCGCCTGGCCGACGCCGCCGACCTCCTCGACACGACCGTGCTGGCCGACATCTTCGTCCCCTTCATCACGATCCCCGCCCTGGATCGCCTGGGCTGATCCACGGGGCAGGCCTGACCCGCACCGACGTCCCTCAGCCGAGTCGCCGCTCGACGAACCGGCCGAACCCACGCCGGCCGACGAAGACGCCGTCGCGGACGACGGGCCAGCCCCGGACGAACACCGAGCGCACGGCGCCCCGGACCGCGAGGCCTTCGTAGGGCGTGTAATCGGAGCTGTGGTGGAGGTCGGCTTGGCGGAGGGTCCGGCGGGCCTGGGGGTCGAAGAGGACCACATCGGCGTCCTTGCCGGGCTCGACCGCGCCCTTCGTCGGCAGGCCGAAGCGCCGAGCGGGGGCCGTGGCCAGCAGCTCGACCATCCGGGCCAGCGTGATCCGGCCCGCGGCCACGCCCTGATAGACGAGCGTGAGGAGCGTCTCGATGCCCGGCGCGCCGTTGGAGAGATCGCGGAAGCCGGCCGGCCAGGCCGCCTTCTCGACCGCCGCCCGATCCGGCACATGGTCCGTGGCCACGAGATCGAGCGTGCCGTCGGCCAGGCCGGCCCACAGCGCCTCGCGGTCGGCCGCGGATCGGAGCGGGGGCGAGATCACGTAGCGGGCGCACTCGGCGTCCGGCCGCGCGTACTCGGCGTCGGTGAGGGTCAGGTAGTGCGGGCAGGTCTCGGCCGTGATGGGCGTGCCGGCGGCCTTGGCCCGACGCAACTCCTCGAGGGCGGCTGTGGAGGAGAGGTGGACGACGTGCATCGGCGCGCCCGCGGCCCGGGCGAAGGCAGCGGCGCGATGAACGGCGACGGCTTCCGCCTCCGGGGTCCGGGTCGTGGCGTGGGCCCGGGGCAGCGTGTCGCCGCCGCGATAGGCCTGCTCGACGGCGTCGTCGATGAGGGCCCGATCCTCGCAGTGGACCTCGAGCAGCCCGCCCGCGGCAGCCATCGCCCGCATGGCCGCCAGGAGCGTCCGATCGTCGACCCCGAAGTCGTAGACCATGAAGGCCTTGGCCGTCGGCACGCCGTCCTCGACGAGGGCCGGCAGCTCAGCCAGCGGGTCGGGCTGGCGGGAACTGATGACCGCGGACAGCCCGACGTCGACCGCGCTGTCACCCGCCGTGGCGGCCCGGAACTCCGCCAGTCCGTCCAGGAGTGAGGCCGCCCCCGCCTCCGACACGCCCGTGCCGGGATTGTTGAAGCAGAGGAACGTGGTCGTGCCGCCGAACGCCGCGGCCACGGAGTCCTGGAAGAAGCGATCCGGCTCGGCCTCGCTGGCCACGCGGGTGTGGGTGTGGACGTCCACGACACCAGGCAGGACGAGCAGCCCGGTCGCATCCACGATCTCGGCCGCGTCCGCGCCGAGCGCCAGCCCCACGGCGGCGATCCGCCCGTCCGCCACGGCCACGTCAGCCGGCTTCGCCCCGGCCGCCGTGACGACCGTGCCGCCCCGGATCAGCAGGTCCCAGGTCACGGGCTCGCTCAGGTCTCGGAGATCTCGATCTCCTGGGCACCTTCCCAGAGGCAGCGCCGGCCCACCTCGCGGAGGCGGTCGGCCCAGCCCTCGTCAGGGACGAGCGTGGCGAAGTGGTTGGCGGCTAGCTGGCCCACCTTGGAGGAGAACGAGCAGGAGCCGTAGGGGAAGAGGATCTCGCACTCGGAGATGCCGCCCGGGTAGAGCAGCAGCTGGCCGGGCGCCGGATGGGAGGTGTGATGCTCGAAGTCCACCTCGGGCCGGAGGTCGCCGAAGGGGATCCAGGTCGACTCGCCGCTCCAGCGACAGTGGATGAGCTGCTCGTGGAGCGGCAGCAGGCGGCGCATGACCTCCACCGTCCGCGGCGCCTCCGCCTCCCAGCGGGCGCTAAAGTGAAGGTCGCCCACCCGGATCGACAGCTGGCTCATGCCCGGAGGATAGCGTGGCCGATCAGCCCTCGAAGCCCGACCTCTCGCAGCCGGCGTCGGCACCGCAGCCTCCCGCCGACCCGGGGCCCGAGCACCCAGCCGCCCAAGGCGCCCGAAGCCCCGTCGACCTCCCCCGCCCGACCCACCGCCCGGCGAACCCGATGCCCGTGCCGCATCCCGTCGAGACCAAGCCCACGATCTCGACCCACGTCCTCGATGCCGGGCGTGGCGCCCCTCAGGCCGGCGTCCTGGTCCGCCTCTCGCGCCTGGCGGGGGACGGACCGGCCACGGTGCTGGCCGAGCTGACGACAGACGACGAGGGCCGCATCGCATCGCTCGCCCCGGACGGCCTGACGGTGGGCACCTACCGCTTGGAATTCCACCTCGATGGGCTGGCCTCGGACTTCTTCCGATCCGTGCGGCTGGATCTTCGCGTGGACGACCCGACGCGTAGCTACCACGTCCCACTCCTCGTGGCGCCCTACGGCCTCTCCACGTACCGCGGGAGCTGAGCGTCCTCCTGCAGGGCGCTGAGCACGGGCGGCTGATGGCCGACGCCGAAGACGGCCACGACGCCGCGGACCTCGACGACCTGTCCGCGGAGGCGTTCGAGGCCGCCGTGGCTCCCCTCTTCGAGGGCGCGCCACACTTCCTGGCCCGCCTGGCTGCCGCTCGGCCGTTCGGCACGTGGGAGCGCCTCTTCACCGAGGCCCGGCGCATCGCCCGAGCGATGCCCGAGCCCGAGCAGGTCGAGCTCGTCGACGCCCACCCGCGACTGGGCGCTCCGCCCCAGACGGTCTCCGACTTCTCGCGCCGCGAGCAGGGCTACGACCGACCCGATGACACCCAGGGTCCTGACCAGACCGCGCGATCGGCGAGCCCCGCCGCGGCCGGCCCGCCCCTGTCGGCCGACGAGCAGCTGGCCCGGCTCAACGAGGCCTACGAGGCCCACTACGGCTTCCGCTATTGCACCTTCGTCGATGGCCGTCCGCGGCCCATCCTGGCCGCCGAACTGGCCGACACCCTGGCCGCGGGGCCGGACCGGGCGGCTGAGCTGGCCCGGGCCATCGAGGCTGTCGTCGACATCGCCGAGGCCCGCCGGGCGGCGACCCACGCTCCGGGCGGCGCTTCCAGGACCCCAGGCGGGACCGTATAGTGCGAAGCCCATGACCGGACCGATCGAGCTCGGCGACCATCGCTACGGCAAGGAGCGGATCCGCCTCGTGCGGGTCGTGCGCGGGCCGGACCGCGACATCATTCGTGACCTGACCGTGGCCGTCTCCCTGGAAGGCGCCTTCGCGGCCGCGTACAGCGCCGGCGACAACGCCGGCGTGGTCGCCACGGACACCATGAAGAACACGGTCTACGCCCTGGCCAGCGACCACCTCAGCGGTCCGATCGAGGCCTTCGCCCTCGCCCTGGCCCGCCACTTCGTCGAGGCACCTAGCGTCGAGCGCGCGACGGTCTCGATCGACGAGGCGAACTGGCGACCGATCGAGGGTCCCGGATCCCGGCCGGCCACTGCCTTCGTGCAGGATCGGAGCTGGGTCCGCACGGCGCGGATCACGGTCGGCCGCGCCGGTGCCTCGGGGACCTCGCACACAGGGGCATCGGGCGCATCGGGCGCATCGGGCGCCGAAGGGCCGGAGGTCCTCATCCAGTCGGGGCTGCGCGACCTGACCCTCATGAAGACCGCCGGCTCGTCGTTCGCCGGCTTCCCCCGGGACCGCTTCACGACCCTGGCCGAGACCGACGACCGGCTCATGGCCACCCGCCTCGAGGCCGAGTGGACCTACGCCGCAGATGCCCTGACGATGCGGTCAGGGCAGCCAGGGCTCGACTTCGAGGCCGCCTTCGAGCGGGTCCGGACGACCCTCCTGGCGCGCTTCGCCGACCACCGGAGCCCTTCGGTCCAGGCCACGATCTGGATCCTGGGCCAGGCCGTCCTGGAGGCCGAGCCGGCCATCGAGGCGATCCACTTCCGGCTGCCCAACCTGCACCACTGGCTGGTCGACCTGACGCCCTTCGGCATGACCAACGACGGCAGCGTCTTCGTCGCCACGGGCGAGCCCTTCGGGCTCATCGAAGGCACCGTGCGCCGTGGCGACGTGGCGGACGGTCAGGGGTCGGTCAGGCCCCGTCGATCTCGAGGGCGACCTCGCTGACCTCCCCGCCGACGATCGTCCAGGCTCGGACCTCGGGCCCCTCGGGATCGGCCAGGGAGCAGAGCAGGTAGAGCGCGCCCGGGTAGGTCGGGCTGCCGTCCGGCCACTGGGCCGTGCCGACATCCGTCGGGGAGGGCACGGCCGGGGAGCGGACGTGGGAGTGGAAGATGCCCCACACGACCTCGCCGGCCTCGTCGAGGGCATCGAGCGTCCGCAGCTGCTCGCCCGCGTCGACGAGGTAGCGATAGGGCGAGTGGGCCGCGTTGGTCAGGCCGTGGAAGCGGACCGCCTGGCCGCCCTCCGCGGCCCGGGCCGTGCCGGCGATGATGCCGCAGGCCTCGTCCGGCAGGCCCTGTCGGGCCCAGGCCACCAGCTCGTCGCGCAGCGCTCGTGAGAACAGGGCGCTCACCACCAGTTGCGCGACTCGAGGGTCCCGCCCAGGGCCTCCAGGGGTTCGGTCCATAGCCGCTCGGAGAGGTACTTCCAGCCGCCGTCGGCGAGGAGGACGACGATGGTCCCCTGCCCCAGCTCACGGGCGACCCGGCGGGCCGCGACGATGGCCCCGCCGGAGGAGACGCCGGCGAAGATGCCCTCCTCCTCGGCCAGGGCCCGCACGGCTCGCACGGCCTCCAGGTTCGAGACGAGGTACTTCCCGTCGAGCACGCTCGGGTCGAAGACCTCGGGCACGAACCCCTCGTCCAGGGAGCGCAGGCCCTGGACGTGCTCCCCGGGCTGCGGCTCGGCGGCGTAGATGCCCACCGCCGGGTTGGCCTCGCGCAGGCGGCGAGCGACGCCCATCAGCGTGCCGCCCGTGCCCAGGCCGGCGACGAAGGCGTCGACCTCGGGGCAGGCGGCCAGGATCTCGGGCCCCGTGGTCTCGTAGTGGGCCCGCGGGTTGGCCGGGTTGCCGTACTGGTAGGGCATGACGTAGCGCGGGTCCTCAGCGACCAGGCGGCGGGCCAGGGCCACGGCCCCGTTGGAGCCCAGCTCGCCGGGCGAGTCGATGATCTCGGCCCCGTAGAGCATCAAGAGCTGGCGGCGCTCGTGGGTCACGTTATCGGGCATGACGACCGTCAGCCGGTAGCCCTCACGCCGCGCGATCATGGCCAGGGCGATGCCGGTGTTGCCGCTGGTCGGCTCGAGGATGACCGAGTCCGGGCCCAGGCGGCCCGAGCCCTCGAGGTCCTCGACGAGGGCCCGGGCCACGCGATCCTTGACCGAGCCCGTGGGGTTCAGGCCCTCGAGCTTGGCGTAGAGGCGGACCGCTGGCGAGGGCGAGAGGCGGGGGATCTCGACCAGCGGCGTATGGCCGATGGCCTCGACGATCGAGCCGAAACGGCCCTCCCGGGCGACCGGACCCACCTCGGCCGGGCTCTCCACGACCACGGGTCCAGCCCTCGGCTAGCGCCCGCCGCCGGCCATGGCCGGCAGGATGACGACCGTGTCCCGCTCGTCGACGGGCGTCGCCAGGGCCTGGAGGTAGCGGATGTCCTGGTCGTTGAGATAGACGTTGACGAAGCGGTTCAGCTCGCCCTCGGCAGTCAGGATCTGGTCCCGCAGGCCGGGATGGGCGCCGGTCAGGCCGGTGAGCACCTCGCCCACGGTCGCGCCCGGGAAGTCGAGCTGCTTCTGGTTGCCGGCCGCGGCGCGGAGCACGGGCGGGATGCGGACCGTGCTCACGCCAGGGCTCCCGCGGTCGCCGAAGCCGTCGCGGCCGCCTGGTCGTCGACCGGCAGTCCGCGGGCCGCCCGGACCGCGTCACCGCACACCGGGCAGGCCGGATCGCGCCGCAGCTTCAACTCCTGGAACGTCTCGTCGAGGGCGTCGTAGAGGAGCAGCCGTCCGACGAGCGGCTCGCCGATGCCCAGCAGCAGCTTCAGGCCCTCGGTGGCCTGGAGGATGCCCAGGGTCCCGGGCACGACGCCCAGCACGCCGGCCACGGAGCAGCCGGGGGCCAGCTCGGGCGGCGGCGGGGTGGGATAGAGGCAGCGATAGCACGGGCCCTCGAAGGGCACGAAGGCCGTCAGCTGGCCCTCGAAGCGGAAGACCGAGGCGTGGACGACCGGGATGCCTGCTCGCACCGAGGCGTCGTTGAGCGTGTAGCGCGTCTCGAACGTGTCGGTCCCGTCGAGGATGAGGTCGTAGCCGGCGATGAGCCGGTCGACGTTCTCCTCGGTCAGCATCTCCTCGTGGAGCACGACCTGGGTCTCGGGGTTGAGGGCCCGGATCGCCTCGCGGGCCGACTCGGTCTTGCGCTGGCCGACCCGATCGACGGTGTGGACGATCTGGCGCTGGAGGTTGGAGACGTCGACGACGTCGAAGTCGACGATGCCGATGGTCCCCACGCCCGCCGCAGCGAGGTAGAGCATGCCCGGCGCGCCCAGCCCCCCGGCCCCGATGAAGAGGACCTTCGAGCCGAGCAACCGAGCCTGGCCCTCCGCCCCCACCTCCGGGATCAGGAGGTGGCGGCTGTAGCGCTGCTTCTGGGCCTGGCTCAGGGCGACCGGCTTGGTCCACGGTCGACCCTCCGACTTCCAGGCCTGGAAGCCGCCGGCCATCGAGCTGACGTCCGTGTAGCCCATGGCCTGCAGGGTCTCGGCGGCGAAGGCGGAGCGCACCCCGCCGGCGCAGTAGAGGACAAGCGGCTGGCTGCGGTCGGGGGCCTCGCCCTCGATCCGGCTCTCCAGGTAGCTCCGCGGTACGAAGCGGGCGGCGGGCACGTGCCCTTCCTCCCACTCGTTGGTCTCGCGCACGTCGATGAAGACGGCACCCTGGTCGGCCAGGGCGGCCGCCTGGGCGGTCGAGACCTCGCGGATGCGAGCTCGCGCCTCGCGCATCAGCTCGGCATAGGACTTGGTCATGGGGTGGGCGACTCCGTGGTCTGGGATGGGGAGAGACGGCGCCGTCGCGAGGACGGCGGGCGAAGGACGGGGCTCAGGCCGGCCGGCGATCCGGCGCGGGACACCTGCAGCGGCCCGCCGGGACCGGCGCGGCCATGAGCATCATGCCGCACCGTCCTGGCTGGGGACGGCCCAGGCCACGCGCCCGTCGAGGGCCCGCTGGAGGGTGTCGAGCGAGAGGAGGGCGCACTTCAGGCGGGCCGGGCTGATCTCGATGCCCAACTCGTCGAGGATGTCCTGGCGCCCGAGCTTGGCCACCTCGGCCAGCGAGCGACCCCGGATGCGATCCGTGAGCATGGACGCCGAGGCCTGGCTGATGGCACAGCCGCGGCCCGTGAAGGCGACCTCGTCGATGACCCCGCCATCGTCGATGCCCAGCATCAACGTGATGCGGTCCCCGCACAGCGGGTTGGCGCCCTCGAACGAGGCGTCCGGGGATTCCAGCGTGCCGAAGTTATGCGGCCGCCGGTAGTGCTCCAGGATCTCGTCGCGGTACAGCTCGTCCATCGTCAGCGAGAGTATCGACCTACTTGCGTGATCGCGCAACCACTCGCCTGGGCCATCGCGGGCGTCATCAGGCGGCGTCCATCCCGACCCCGCCGGCCACCGGCACGGGCCGCTCCGCGGCCGGATCGGCTCGGTCGAAGATCTCCTGGACCTTGCGCAGGCCGGCCGCCAGGCGGTCGATGTCGTCGCGGTCCGAATAGACGTTGAAGCTGGCCCGGGCCGTGGCCGCCTCGCCGAGGCGCTCATGGAGCGGCTGGGTGCAATGGTGGCCGGCACGCACGGCGATGGCCTCGCGGTCGAGGAGGGTGGCCACGTCGTGGGGATGGACCCCGGGCAGGTTGAAGGTCACCACGCCGCCCCGCTGGTCCGGGTCGGGCGGGCCGTAGATGCGGATGCCGGGCACGGCCCGCGGCAGGACCTCCAGGGCGTACTCGGTCAGCTCGCGCTCGTGGGCCCGCACGGCGGCCATGCCCAGGCCTTCGAGGTACTCCAGAGCGGCGCCCAGGCCGATGGCCGCGGCGACGTCCGGGGTCCCGGCCTCGAACTTCCAGGGCACGTCGTTGAACTCGGTCCGGCGGAGGTGGACCTCGCGGATCATCTCCCCGCCGGCCAGGAAGGGCGGCATGGCCTCGAGGAGCTCGCGGCGGGCCCACAGCGCGCCCGAGCCGGTGGGTCCCAAGACCTTGTGGCCACTGAAGACGTAGAAATCGCAGCCCAGCTCGGCCACGTCGACCGGCAGGTGAGGCACGGCCTGGGCCCCGTCGACGAGGACGAGGGCACCTACCTCGTGGGCCTGGGCCACCATCTCGCGGACGGGGTTGATGGTCCCCAGGCCGTTCGAGACGTGGGTGAAGGCCACCAGCCGGGGACGCGTTCGGAGGAGGACCTCATAGGAGGCCTGGATGAGACGCCCGTCGTCGTCGATGGGCACGAACTCCAGGTCGGCGTCACGCTCCTGGGCCAGGAGCTGCCAGGGCACGAGGTTGGAGTGGTGCTCCAGCTCGGTCAGGAGGATCGTGTCGCCGGAGGCGATGTTGCGCCGGCCCCAGCTGTAGGCCACGAGGTTGATGGCCTCGGTGGCGTTGCGGACGAAGACGATCTCACCCCGGTCCGGCGCGCCGATGAAGCGGGCCACGGTCGTGCGGGCCGCCTCGTAGGCCGCCGTGGCCTCCTCGCCGGTGGTGTAGATGCCGCGGTGGACGTTGGCCGTGAAGCGGGTGTTGTAGGCGTCGACGGCGTCGATGACGGCGCGCGGCTTGAGGGCCGTGGCGGCCGAGTCGAGGTAGGCCAGGCGGCGGCCGCCGAACTCGCGCTCGAACTGGGGGAAGTCGGCGCGCAGGGCGACGGGATCGAGAGCAGAGGTCGCAGCGGTCCGGACCATCGGGCGCCCGGCCTAGTGGGCCGTGGCGGGCTCGAGCTCGGGCTCGAGCGCCTCGTCGGCCGTCTCGTCGAGGCCGGCTTCGCGGAGGGTGGGGCCGTAGCCTTCGCTCTCGAGTTGGAGGGCCAGCTCCTTGCCGCCCGACTTGATCATCCGGCCCCGAGCCAGGACGTGGACCACGTCGGGGGTGATGTGGCTGAGCAGGCGCTGGTAATGGGTGATGAGGAGGACGCCGAGGTCGGGGTTGAGCTGGGCGTTGACGCCCTCGGCCACGATGCGCAGGGCATCGATGTCGAGGCCCGAGTCGGTCTCGTCGAGGATGGCCATCTCGGGCGCCAGGACGGCCATCTGGAGCATCTCCAGGCGCTTCTTCTCACCGCCGCTGAAGCCGTCGTTGACGTACCGCCCGGCGAAGGCGTCATCGAGCTTGAGGAGGGCCATCTTCTCGCGCAGAAGCTTGCGGAACTCGCCCATCGTCACCCCGCCACGGGTGGGATCCGAGGGGTCGATCTCGCCGTCGCCTTCGTGGAGCGCCCGGCGGCGGGCGTTGAGGGCCGTGCGCAGGAAGCTGGCCACGGACAGCCCGGGCACGGCCACGGGGTACTGGAAGGCGAGGAAGAGACCGAGGCGGGCCCGCTTGTCGACGGAGAGAGCGAGGATGTCCTTGCCCTTCCAGATGACGCGGCCCTGGGTGACTTTGTAGGCCGGATGGCCCAGGAGAGCGTAGGAGAGGGTCGTCTTGCCCGAGCCGTTGGGGCCCATGATGGCGTGGACCTCGCCCTTGGCCACGGTCAGGTCGATGCCGCTCAGGATCTCCCGGGTGGGGTCCGCGACGGGCACGACGTGGAGGTCGCGGATGATGAGCTGGCGGTCCGCCTCGGACGGGCTGGCCAGCGGCTGATCGGTGGCGGCGAGGGCTTCGTTCACGACGGCGCAGGACTCCTTGGCAGGGCCGGTGGGACGGGGTCCACCGGCGTGGCGTGATGGAAGGGATGCTCGAGGGCGCGGGGCAGGGTCAGGTCGGCCAGGGTGACGGAGTCGAGCGCGTCGGCTACGGCGGAGCGGACCTTGATCCAGAGGACGTTGACGGTGCAGAAGGCGCTCCGGCCGCAGAGGGCCAGGTGGGCCGGATCCTCGCTGGCGCAGACCATCGGCGCGATGGGTCCCTCGAGGGCCCGGATGACCTCGCCCATGCGGATCTGCTCGGGGGCTCGCGTCAGGGCGTAGCCACCATGAGCGCCGCGGGTGCTGTGGACGAGGCCGGCCTCGCGCAGGCTGACCACGAGTTGCTCGAGGTAGGGCCGGGGCAACTCCTCGTGCTCGGCCACCTCAGCCAGGCTGATGGGGCCGGCGCCGTGGTGGCGGGCCAGCTCGACCATGAGCCGGACCCCATATTCGCCGCGGGTCGAGAAGTGGACCGCCCCGACCGTGGGAAGGATCGTGCGCATCGTGCTCCTGCCTCCGTCGGGCCGACGGGACGCGCCCGAGGGAGGGACTGGACGTCAACCGTCAGGAAATCCGAGGAAAAGCGTCGGGATTAGTCTACGGCAGTCCCGAGATGAGCGTCAACGCGGGGGCGCCGCGCTCCGATGCGCGGCCGGAGGGCTCAGTGCTTGCGGGTGTCGGGTCCGCGGACGGCGGTGAGGTGGCTCTTCCAGTCCGAGTTGTGGCCGTCCGGCGAGGCGCTGCTACCGACCCAGCCACAGGTGCAGGTGACCTGCTGCAGGCGGTGGACGTACTCGTCGATGACGTGCTTGAACGGCTCCTCGGAGACGGTCTTGGCCGGACTCACGCTGTCCGCCATCAGGCCCCCCGAACGCGCACCGCCCGAGGACCCTTGGGGCTCGGTTCGACCTGGAACTCGACCCGCTCTCCGCCGACCAGACGGTCGAAGTCGAGGGCGGCGTCGACGCCACTACGATGGAAGAAGTAGTCCTTGCCGTCTTCAGCCGTGATGAAGCCGAAGCCACGGTCGGCGATGACCTTCTTGATGGTGCCGGTGGCCATGGGGTGGAAGCCTCGATCCGCTTCTCGAGTTCAGGGGCAGGCGCACGGTCCGGTCGAGAAGGGAGGCTGGGACCACGCGGGCACGTCCCGACGGGGACGCTCCTACCAGTCTACCGCGCGAGGGTCCATCGCGCGGTCGCGGGAGGCAACGGCGGGAGGTGCAGGCCTCGAAGCCGGGGGCCCAGCCCCGGCGACGTGACGCCCTGACGTGCACGGTGACGCGCTGCACCGGCGGGAACCGGGAGCTGGCCGAGGGCGTCAGGCGGACATCCGTCCCACCATCGCGAGGAGGACCACATGGGTCCGTCAGGCCGCCATCTCCAGACGACCGCGCTCAGCGTCGGCGTCTCCGTCGTGCTCGTCGCCATCGCCCTCGGGCTGCCGAGCCTGGGCGGGCCGGCCCGCCCAGGCTCGGCCGTCGCGGCACCCACGGACCCCTCGGGCGGCGGTGGCGGGATCACGGTACGGGGCGTCGGCAAGGTCACCGTCACGCCCGATCAGGCCCAGGTCCGCCTCGGTGTCCAGGCCCAGGCCTCCAGCGCGGCAACCGCCCAGTCGCAGGCCAACGCCGTGATGGCCCGGCTGGTGGCCGCGGTGAAGCGGCTGGGCGTGGCCGAAAAGGACCTGGCCACGCAGTGGCTCTCCCTCCAGCCGCAGTACGCCTACCAGCCCGACGGCAGCCAGCCGGCCCGGATCAGCGGCTACCAGGCGAACCGATCGCTCGTGGTCACGGTGCGCGACCTGACGAAGGCCGGGGCCATCATCGACGCGGGCGTTGGTGCGGGGGCCAACTCGATCGGCGGGATCAGCTTCTCCCTGGCCGATCCCGACGTGGCCAGCGGGCAGGCCCGGACCGCGGCTATGGCCGACGCCCGGACCCGAGCCCAGGCCCTGGCCAGCGCGGCGGGCGTGAGCCTCGGCGTGGTCACCTCGATCAACGAGACGAGCGCCTCCGAGCCCCAGCCCATCGCCTACGACAGCGGAGCCCTGGCGGCACCCGTGTCCAAGGCGCCCACCCAGGTCCAGCCGGGGACCACCGAGGTCGAGGTCGACCTGACCGTCACGTACGCCATCGGCAGCTGATCCGTCAGGACGCGCCGCGCGGCTAGAGGCCGGACAGGCTCCTCACGGCTCGGGCCAGGGCGGCGTTGTCGTCGTCGCCGTGGCCCTGGGCGATGAGGCCGTCCTCGATGGCCGCGGCCAGGCCGGCCACGGGGAGCGCGGCCCCCACCTCGCGGGCCAGCTCGAGGGCGATGGCCACGTCCTTGCGATGCAGGGCGATGCGGAAGCCGAGCGGATAGTCGTCCTCGATCATCCGCTCGCTGCGGTTCTCGAGGACCCAGGAGCGGGCCGCCCCGCCTGACAGCGCCGTCACCACCTGCTCCGGATCGAGGCCGGCCTTCATGGCCAGGACGATGCCCTCGGCGACGCCCAGGTACGTGCCGCAGAGGATCACCTGGTTGACGGCCTTGGTGGCCTGGCCGCTGCCGACGGGACCGAGGTGGGTGATCGTCTGGCCCATGGCCGCCAGGACCGGCCGGGCCCGTCCCAGGTCCGCCTCCGAGCCGCCGACCATGATCGTCAGGCTGCCCTTCTGGGCCCCCTCCGAGCCGCCCGAGACGGGGGCGTCGAGGAAGCCGACCCCCTGGGCGCCCAGGCGCTCTGCGAAGGCCCGGGTGGCTCGGGGGCTGATGGTCGAGCAGTCGATGACCAGCGAGCCGGCGTCCAGGCCCTCGGCCAGGCCCTCGCGGCCGAAGAGGACGGCCTCCACATCGGGCGTGTCGGAGACGCAGACGACGACGACATCGCTGGCCTGAGCCAGCTCGCGCGGCGAGAAGGCCTCGGCCGCGCCCGCGGCGACGAGGTCCGCGGATCGGCCCGGGGTCCGGTTCCAGACCGTGAGGGGATAGCCCGCTCGGTGGATATTGGCGGCCATGGCCGCGCCCATCGTGCCCAGGCCAGCGAAGCCCACGCGTTCCATCGATCGACCGGCTGGCGCGGCGGGCGGGGGCGCGGTCGTCAGCGAAGCGTAGCGGCGCTCAGCGCCGACCGCCGCCGAAGATGCGCAGGAGGAACAGGAAGAGGTTGATGAAGTCGAGGTAGAGGGCCAGGGCGCCGATGACCGAGGCCGCTTCGCCGTTCTTCACGGCCGGCATGCGGCCCTGCTGGATGCGCTGCACGTCCACCGCCGTGAGGGCCGTGAAGATGACCACGCCACCGATGGAGATCAGCAGACTGGCCTGGGTCCACGAGGCGAAGAAGAAGCCCTGGACGACCATGACCACGATGAGCCCGACCAGGCCCACGGTGAGGATGCCCTGCAGGCTGGTGAGGTCGCGGCGGGTCACGACGCCGTAGAGGGCCGCCGCGCCGAAGATCGCCGAGGCCCCGAGGAAGGCACTGACGACGCTCTGGACGTTGGCCATCGTGACCTCGCCGGTCACCGGATCCGTCGAGTAGAGGAGGACGATCAGCGAGATCGTGACTCCGTTGAGGAGGGCGTAGACGAAGAACAGGCCCAGGGCCGGTAGGGCCCCGATGCGGTTGATGCCGAAGCTGATGATGAAGACCAGGGCCAGCTCGGCGAGGAGGAAGACGATGAAGCCGTTGGCGGCGGTCTGGAGGAGGGCCGGGTTGGCCAGGGTGAAGGCACCGGCCGCGGCGCTGACCAGGAGGCCGATGAACATCCAGACGAAGCTCATCGTCAGGAAGCCCTGACGCACGCCGGCCACGGGCCGGGCCGTGGCGGCCCCCGGCAGCTGGCCGGTCTGCCACCAGGACGAGCGGTCGTCGGCCGCCTGACCGCCTGAGGGCGGCGTGGCCGCGAAGCGGTCCGGCCGGTGGGGGTCCTTATCGAACACGGTGTGATGCTCCTTCTGACGGCCGCACGGAGGCGGCCGGGCGAGTGGGCGCGACGGACACGTCCAGCGTCAAGTCTACCCCGAGGTGCGTGGGCGTCGGCCAGGGCGAGAGGGGACGGCCGCATGCGCCTCGCCTTGCTCGGCCTCGCGGGCCAGGACCCACAGCAGGTCGGCCAGGCGATTGAGGTAGGGCACGACGTCCGAGGTGGGCGCCAACCCATCTTCCGTCGCCAGGCTCACGGCCCGGCGCTCCGCCCGACGGAGTGCCGTGCGGGCCACTTCGAGGGCCGCGCTGATGCGGGTCTCGCCGGGCACGACGAACTCGCGCGGCATGGTCACGGCCGCCTCGTGCTCGGCCAGGAGAGCCTCCAGGCCGTCCAGCATCTCCTCGCTGACCCGGCTCACGCCGTCCGTGCCGCGCTCGCGGTGCTCGGGGGTCGTGGCCAGCTCCGCTCCCACGACGAAGAGCTCGCGCTGGAGACGGAGGATGAGGTCGGCCAGCCCGAGCAGTGGGCCGGGGAGGTCGCCGGCCGCCGAGCGGACGCCCAGCTCGGCCCGGGCCAGACCCAGGGCCGCGATGGCTTCGTCGAGCGTGCCGTAGGCCTCGACCCGAAGGTCGTCCTTGGCCACCCGGGGGCCGCCGAAGAGGAGGCCCGTGCTGCCGTCGTCGCCACGGCCGGTGGCGACGACGCTGGCGGCGATAGCGGGGCGGCTGGAGCGGGCCATGAGGCGGCCCTCAGGCCTCGATTACCAGACGAGGCCGGCGTCGCGAGGGTCCCAGCGCTCGGCCAGGAGGGTGACCTTCACCTCGTGCTCCACGACCTCCGCGACCGACTCGCGGACCTGCTCGATCATGGCCCCTGCGTAGGGGCAGAAGGGCGTGGTCAGGATCATCTTGATCTCGGTCTGGTCGTCGCCCAGGATGATCTGCTTGATGAGCGCCAACTCCACGACGTTCATCCCGATCTCGGGATCCACGACCGAGCGGAGGGCGTCGAGGATGGCCAGTTCGGTGGCCCGGGCCTCGGCGTCGAAGGCCGGCCCGGGGGCGGAAGCGGCGGGCTGGGCGGTCGGGGCCGTGGGCTCAGCGGTCGGGGCGGGCGTAGCCTGGGAGGCTGCGCTGACGGTCGGGTCGGCGGTGGCTTGCTGGTCGGTCATCGGGTTCCTCGCTGGCGCGTTCGGCCAAATCCTACCATCGAGGTCGGAGATCGCCGGCTAGGCGGGGGCGGCCTCAGGCTCAGGCTGGACGACGATCCCGCTCAGCTGGCGGAGGAAGCTCGGCAGGCGGGCCGCCTCTGCGGCGGTGAAGGCGGGGCCGGGCAGGCTGCCGTCGGCGGCGAAGCAGTCGGCGTAGCGGTCGCGATGCTCGACGGCGTAGCGGAAGGCCTCGGCGATGGTCATCCGCCGCAGCTCGGGATGCTCCATGACCATGCGGGACGGGGTCAGGCCGGCGGCCCGCATCTCGAGGATGTTGCGCACGCTGAGGCGGGTGTTGTAGCAGAACGGCTCGCCGTTCATGACTAGGGGGTCCACCTTGACCCACTTGACCGTCATCAGATCACCGAATCGTCGAGGATGCCGGCGCCCTTGAAGGCGAAGCGCACCACGGGGTTGCCGGGGTGGTCGCCGGGCAACCGGCGGTGGAACTCGAGGACCTTGACCCATGCGTCGCAGGCCGCCTGGAGGGCGGGCAGGTCGGCCGGGGCGATGACGGCCGTGGCCGCCGCCTGGAGGCCGCGCAGCAGGGTGGCCTGATCCTTGGCCTGGACGTTGCGCCGACGGTAGAGCGGGATGAGCCACTCGGCGTACTCGGTCACGAAGCGATCCTGGCCGGTCTCGAGGGCCCGGGCGAGCTGCTCGATGTGCCGCTCGTAGTCACGCAGTAGGTGGCGCAGCTCCAGCTCCGTGTAGCGATCGCTGAGGGTCGGGTCCTGCCTGACGGCCGCTTCGAGGGCCACGGCGCCCAGCCGGGCGGCGGCTCCACGGATGCGGGCGGCGGCTTCCGGCCGGCCGGCCGTCGGATCAGCCGGCGGCAGGCCCTGGTTGGGATGGCTCACGAGCCAAGTCTAGCGGCCGGTCCCGCGGGCTACAGTGGAGCCATGTCCGACCCTCAGCTGTCCGGCCGAGCGGCGTCCCGACCCCGGGCCATGGCCTTCGGCCTGGGGGCGGCGGCCCTCGGGGCGGCCGGCTGGTGGCTGACGGGCGGACTGTTCGCCCTGGCCGCCGGCCTCCTCGTGGTCAGCGTGGCCCTGGGCTGGCTCGTCGGGACGGGCGTTGCCTGGGGGGCCTGGGGCGAGCGGGCCCATGCCCCAGACCGAGGCCTGCGCGGGCTGGCCGTCGGGCTGGGCCTGCTGGCCTGGCTCGTCGGCTCCTTCGCCGTCTACGTCTTCGAGTTAGCCTTCCTGCCCCAGTCGCATCTGCCGCTACTGACCAAGATGGCCCAGCTGCCCTTCCTCGACTTCACCCTCCAGCAGTTCATGCCGTATGGGCCCTTCGAGCTGATCCTCATCGCCCTCTTCGCCTGGCGCGCGGCGCGTTAGCCGGGCAGATCGGCCCGCAGGAGGCTCGGCGTCGTGGTCGCTCCCAGGAGGCGGCGGAAGCGGGGCACGGCGAGGGTGCGCCCGTCGAGGCCAGACCAGGCCTGGACCAGCCTGGCCCCGCCGGCGTAGCCGAAGAGGGCCGTGCCGAAGGTGCCCGCCGTGCGGGTCCGGGCCCTGGCCCGCTCTGGGTCGAGGCAGATCTCGTCCACCAGCCAGCGGACGACCTCGTCCGGCGAAGCGCCCGCCTCGTGGATGCGCAGGGCCGCATCGGCGCCCGCGGCGATGCCTCGTTCCCGGAGGCACTGGACCTGCGCGGCCGTCTCCGCGTCGGTCCCCACGCCCGCCAACCCGGCAGCCCCGGCGATATGCCGGTAGGCATCGGCCAGGAGGTCGGGCGGGAGCAGCATCTGGGTGCCGGCCACGGCCAGGCCCTCGCTCAGGTATTCCTCGGGCGTGCCGATCAGCACGATCGTGGCCTCGACCCAGCCTCGGCCCTCCACCCGTTCCGTCTCGCGGGCGGCATAGTCGAGGTGATGCCCGGCGTAGGTCTCGTGGGCCAGCGTGTCGACCAGCTCGGGCAGCTGGCGGGGCAGGTCGGCCGAGATGTCGATGCGGGTCCGCAGCCCGCCCAGGAACTCGGCCGCGCCGGCCGAACGGGCACCGGTCACGACGTGGCTCTCGACCGTCTCGCCGTCCGGCAGGGCCGCCTCGCCGATGGCCCCGGCCACCGTGTCGCGGATCCAAGGCAGGGCAGCCTCCAGGGCTGCCCCGAGCCGCCCGGGGGCGACGATCCAGCGGGCGTCCCACTCGGCCAGCCGCCGTCGGAGCGGCCCCCGGCCCGGCACCAGCTGCTCCAGCCCGTCGCGCATCTCGACCCAGGCCTCCTCGGGCGTATCGGCTGGCTCGTCGTCGAGCGCGGCGCGGATGCGCTGGCGATAGCCCAGTGGCGCACCGGCCGCGACCCGGGCTCGGGTCTCGAGGGCCATGAGCTGGCGTTCGAGCCAGGCCGCACGATCATGTTCGGCGACCTCCTGGGGGACGCGCGAACGTAGTTCGGCGGCATCGTCCGCCAGGCGCTCAGGTGACGGCAGGGGCTCGAGCTCGGCCCGGGCCTTCAGCTCGGCCGGCCCGAAGTAGGCGTCGATGAGCCCTGGGGCGTGCTGGTCCAGGCGGAGGGCCAGGAGCAGGTAGTCACGAGCGACGGCGTCCGGCTCCGGCACGCTGCGCTCACCCCCGACCGCCGGGACACGAGCCCTGGTCATGGTTCCCCCCTCCCCCTCAGCGGTCCTCACCCACGAAGGGCATGCCTTGCTCGGCGACGGCCTTGAGGCTCATCCGCAGCGCCGCCGTCTTCTGTTCGGCCACCTCGCGCACGTAGGCCGCCTCCTCGTCCGGCGTCATCGATCGGCCGCGGACACGCCCTTTGGGCCGACCGACGGACAACCACGCCAGATGGTAGCGGTCCATGGGACCCCATGCCGAGGCCAGGAGGTCGTCGCTGAGCTGCAGCCAGAGGCGCAAGGCGCCCAGGCTGGGGCTGGTCTGGAGGCGCTGGCCCTCGTCGATGAGCTGGTGCGTGTGGGCGATGAGCTCGTCGCGGGTCATCGGGCCTCACGGGCCATCGCGCCGTGCGGGATCATCGGACTCTCCGGGATCATCGGGCGACCCGCCGGTCCTGCCAGGCGCGCCGGGTCCAGGGGCCCGGCCGGCCATCGCCCAGGGGGCGGCCCTCGAACCGGGTCACGGGCAGGACGCCGGCCACACTGCTGGACAGGAAGGCCTCGTCCGCCTCGTGCACCTCGCGGGTCGTGAGGAGCGTCTCGAGCGGCCGCAGGCCCACCTTGGCGGCCCAGGCCAGCAGCCAGCTTCGGGTCGTCCCGGCCAGGATCCCGCAGCCTAGCGAGGGCGTGGCCAGCTCCTCGCCCCGGACGAGGAAGAGGTTGGCACTCGTGGCCTCGGCCACGTAGCCGTCGAGGGTCAGGAAGAGGGCATCGTCGGCACCCGCCCGCTGGGCCTCCAGGCGGGCGAAGACGTGATCGGCCCGGCTGACGATCTTGAGGCCGGCCAGCGGGCTCTCCGGGTCGCGACGCACGCTGCTGACGGTGAGGCGGATGCCGCGTTCGAACCGCTCCGCGTCGGGCGGCAGGTGGGGCCAAGCCTGGACCACGATCGTCGGCCGTGCCGCCCCGGGGGCCGGCAGGATGGCGCGCTCGCGGATCGCGCCCCGGCTGACCGTGATCCTGATGGCCGCCTCCTGGTCAGGGGCAGCCAACTCGTCCGCGCGCAACAGCTCGCGGATGGCGTCCGCCAGGGTGGCCTCCAGGTCGGCCGGCAGATCGATGGCCAGCCCCTCGGCCGAGTGGCGCAGACGGACCACGTGCTCGTCCAGCTCGACGGCCTGGCCGTCCCGTGCGTGGAGCGTCTCGAAGACCCCGTCGCCGAGCTGGAAGCCGCGGTCGAAGGCGGAGAGGTGTCGTTCCTCGGCCGACCGAAGGGCGCCGTCGACCCACACATGCGTCGCTGCCATGACGGCGACATCATCCCATCGCGAGCCTTCGGCCTACCTGCTAGCGAGGCTTCGGCCCACCTGCGGGCGAGGTTTCGGGCCCACCTGCGCGTCCGCGGCCCGAGGGCCAAGATGGCGGCGTGACGAGCTTCGGCGCCCGCGGTGCGCTGCCGACGGCCGCTCTCGAACCTGCCTTCGCGGCCGTCGCCCGGCAGCTCGCGTCGACCGGCGCCAGCGCCGCGGTGTGGGCCGTGGCCGATGCCCAGGGCATCGTCCGGGCCCAGGCCTTCGGGCGACGCGGCGACCGGGTCACCCCGGAAACGCGGTTCATGATCGCCTCGATCACCAAACCGATGCTCGGCGCGGCGGTCATGCAGCTGGCCGACGAAGGGCGCCTCGACGTCTACCGGCCGGTCCACGACCTGCTGCCCGGCTTCCACCCGCCGCCCGCGGCCCCGGGTGAGCCGGGTGGCGAGGCCATCACCCCCTGGCACATCCTGACCCACACCTCGGGCATCCCCGAGCTGGGGGCGGCCGAGATGCTTCACGACCGGCCCTCGGCCGAACGGATCCTGGAGCGGGCCTGCACCCGCCGCCTCGAGTTCGCCCCGGGCACGCGCTACGCCTACGTCTCGGTCTCGTTCTACGTCCTGGCCGAGCTGCTCCACCGCCTCGAGGGTCGGCCCTACGCGGAGGTCCTTGGGCGCCGGGTCTTCGATCCGCTGGGCATGGCCGAGACCGGGTTCGCCGTGCCGCCCCAGCCGCGGGCCCGGGTCCACGACTTCGGGCCGCCGGCGCCGCTCAACGCGATCTACCTGCGGCTCTTCGCTCGCCGCGAGATGCCCGGCGGCGGGCTGTGGTCGAGCCTGAGCGACGTCGTCCGCTTCGGCCAGGCCTTCCTCGCCGACGCGCCGTCGCCGCTCCTCGGCGGGCCGGCCATGGCCCTCATGACGAGTGAGCAGACGCACGGCATCCCCGAGGGCGACCCGCCGCTCGAGCCCTATTACGCCCTGGCCTGGAACAAGTCGGGCCTCCGTCCCGAGCGGCCGGGCGGGCCCGGGGTCATCGACCACGGCGCCGCGACCGGCAGCTGCCTGTGGGTCGACCGCGACCACGGCTTCCTGATCTGCTTCCTCATGAATCGCTGGACCGCGGGGCGAACGTGGTCGCTGCCCGCGGTCCGGACGATCTATGACGCGCTGGGCCTACCGACGGGGGCCTCCGACGCGACCGCCGCAGGCACCCGCTAGGCCGAGCCTCAGCGCTCGATGGGCACCCCGACCATGGAGCCCCATTCGGTCCACGAACCGTCGTAGTTGCGGACGCGGGGGTAGCCCAGCAGCTCGTGCAGGACGAACCAGCTGTGGCTCGACCGCTCGCCGATGCGGCAGTAGGCGATGATGTCCCGATCGGGCGTCACGCCCTTGGCCTCGTAGAGCGACTTCAACTCATCGGGGCTCTTGAAGCGCCCGTCCTCGGCCACGGCCTGCGACCAGGGGACCGAGGCCGCCCCGGGGATGTGCCCGCCGCGCTGGGCCGTCTCGGACAGTCCGGGAGGGGCCAGCACCTCGCCGCTGAACTCGGCCGGCGAGCGGACGTCGACCAGGGCCAGGGTGGCGTCACCGATGCGCGGCAGGATGTCGTCGCGGAAGGCGCGCAGGGCGAAGTCGGGCTGCGAGACCGTGATCGAGCCCGCGGGGTGCGATGGCGCGTCCACGGTCAGCGGCAGGGCCTTGTCCAGCCACAGCTTGCGGCCGCCGTCGAGCAGCGAGACGTTCTCGATGCCGTGCAGCCGGAGCTGCCAGTAGGCCCAGGCGGCGAACCAGTTGCTGTTGTCGCCGTAGAGGACGATGTGGGTGTCATCGTCCACGCCGGCCGCCCGCAGGAGAGCCTGGAGGTCCTCGGTGCTGGCCAGGTCGCGGCGCAGGCCGTCGGCCAGCTGGCTCGTCCAGTCCCAGCCCACGGCGCCTGGGATGTGCCCCTGGTCGTAGGCGGTCGTGTCGACGTCCACTTCGATGAAGCGGACCTTGGGGTCGTCGAGATGCTCTCGGGCCCAATCCGCCGTGACGAGCGGCTGGGTCGCGATCGATGTGGTCATGGGGATCCTTCTGATGGGCGCGGCCGTGCGGGATGGGCGCGGCTGCGCAGCGGGGAGGCCGGCGCGGAGGTCAGCGGGCGACGTGGGCCCGCCAGAGACATCTACATCGACCGCCGATCCGCGGCAGGAGGTCGGTGCGGCGAGGCCGGACGGGGGGTGTGCGGGTCACGGTATGGCCCCCTCCTCCACGGCGAATGTGCGCAGCCGCTCGCGGCACGCACCCACCAGCCGCTCGGTCTGGCTGATCATCCAGGCGTCGACCCGGGTCGTGTCCTCGAGGGTCACCGTCTCGCCGGCGGCGTCCCGGCCGAACTCGATGCCCGACGTATTGCGGAAGTCGATCATCCAGTTGGACTGCAGCTGGACCAGCGTCTCGACCACCACGCGGCGGTCGAACGACCAGTCGACGTACTCGCTGTTGAGCCGGTCGACGATGTCCCGCAGGCGGACCGGCGTGCCGCGGGGGATGCGGGCCACGAGGTGGGCCACGCGCAGCCGGGCGAACGGATCGCCGGACTGGGCGATCTGCGGCGGCGAGATGTTCGGGTCGGGGAGACCGCTGGTCTCCCGGAGGGGCAGCACGGCTGGGGCAGGCCTCGTGGCTGAAGATGATCCTGGTCGGCCCGGCGCGCCCCTCACGGCCAAATCCGACCGGCCGGGTCGGGATGGGGCCCGACTATACCACCGGCTCCGGGCCGAGCCCGAGGAGGCCTCCGGGCCGGGGTCCGGCCAGGCCTCCGGCTGGGCCGACCGAGGACTCCGGCGCCGGCCTTCGGGCTCCGCTAGGCTCAGCGCCATGGATACCTGGACCGCCATCGACTCCGTGCGGGTCGTCCGCCGCTTCGCCTCTCGACCGCTCGATGAGGCTCACCTGCGACGCATCCTCGACGCCGGCCGTCGGGCCGGCAGCTCGAAGAACCTCCAGCGCTGGGCCTTCATCTCGGTCGAGCAGCCCGATCTGCTGAGCGAGCTCGCGGGGGTAGGGCCGTACGCTGGCCATCTCGCCGGAGCCGCCGTGGCCATCGCCCTCATCACGCCCGACCCAAGGAACGCGGACAGCCCGATGTCGGTCCTGTGGGACCTGGGTCGGGCGGCCCAGAACATGGTCCTCGCAGCCTGGGAGCTGGGCGTCGGCTCCTGCCCAGCGACGGTCTATGAACATGACCTGGCCGGCCGCCTGCTGGGCTACCCGGCCGACCGGCACTGCGAGTACATCCTGTCCTTCGGCTATCCGGCCGATCCCGAGGTGCTGGGCCGGCCGAACCGGGCCGGTGGCCGGCGCCAGCTGGCCGAGATCGTCCACCAGGAGCGCTGGTGACCCCGAGTCCCGATACGCCTGAGCCGCCGGCGCCTGGAGCCTCCGATGCGTCCGAGCTTCCCCTGAGCCCGAGCTTCGCGCCCGACCTGCTCCAGCTCCTGTCCCATGAAGCCGAGGTCGACATCGAGACCGCTGTTCCGGACGGGCCGGCCCACCGGGCCACGATCTGAATCGTCGTCAGCGGGGGAACGGCCTACGTGGCCTCCTACCACGGGCCGCGAGGGCGCTGGTACCGGGAGCTGCTGGGGCAGGGGAGCGGCGCGCTGCACGTCGGTGGGCGGCGCGTGCCCGTGCGCGCCGTGCCGTCACCCGCAGCGGCCGACGCGGTCGTGGGCGCCTTTCAGGCGAAGTACGCGGGCGACCCGGCCCTGCCGGCCATGGCGGAGCCCGACGTGCTGGCCACGATCCTGCGCCTCGAGCCGCTCGAAGCCGCGCCGTGAGCCCGGAGGCGGCGGCGAGCTAGCCGGGTGGCTGGGTCCCGGGCCGATCCGCTGGGGTAGCCTCCGCGGGCCCGGGCTCGCCCGGCTCGCCGGAGGGCAGGACGGGCAGGGGGCGGCGAGCCTCGCCCTCGACCGCGCCCACGCCGTAGGGCTGCCACTTGTGGGGGTCGATGAGGCGGTGGCCCTCGTGGCGTCCTCGGGCGTGGGTCTCCTCGAAGCCCTGCGGCTCGATCCACATCCGCTCGCCCTCGAGCAGGCCCAGGACGCCCGACTGACCGGGTTCCGGCCGGGGCCGCTGGCAGGCCGCGCAGGTCGCCGGATCGTGACGCTGGTAGGTGGGCGGCTCCTCGTAGGTCGTGACGTAGCCCTCGTAGTTACGCAGCACGACCTTGTGATCCGAGTAGCTGACGAGGTAGTTGGGGTTGAGGGGGATCTTGCCGCCGCCGCCCGGGGCGTCGATGACGTAGGTCGGCACGGCGTAGCCGCTGGTGTGGCCCCGCAGACCCTCGATGATCTCGATGCCCTTGCCGACCGGGGTCCGGAAGTGGCCCGAACCCTCGACCAGGTCGCACTGATAAAGGTAGTAGGGCCGGACCCGGATCTCGACCAGGCGCTGGACCAGCTCCCGCTGGATGTTGACGCAGTCGTTGACCCCGGCCAGGAGGACCGACTGGTTGCCGAGGGGGATGCCGGCGCGGGTCAGCTTGTCGCACGCGCGGGCCAGCTCGGGGGTGATCTCGTTGGCGTGGTTGACGTGGATGTTGATCCACAGGGGGTGGAACTGGCCCAGCATCTCGCACAGCTCGTCGGTGATGCGCTGGGGCAGGAAGACGGGCACCCGCGAGCCGATGCGGATGACCTCGATGTGGGGGATCTCCCGCAGGTTGCGGATGATCGTCTCGAGCAGCTTGGGGGCCAGGGTGAGGGCGTCGCCTCCACTGATGAGGACGTCGCGCACCTGGGGCGTGCGGCGGAGGTACTCCAGCTGGGCCTCGTGCTCGCGGCGGTTGAAGTTCTGGGTCGGGTCGCCCACGATCCGCGAGCGGGTGCAGTAGCGGCAGTAGCTGGCGCACTGGGTCGTGACCAGCATGAGGACCCGGTCCGGGTAGCGGTGGACCAGGCCGGGCACGGGCGAGTGGCGATCCTCGGCCAGGGAGTCCTCCATCATGCCCGTGAAGGCCTGGGCCTCCCGGCCGGTGGGGATGACCTGGCGACGGATGGGATCGTCGGGATCGTGGGGGTCGATGAGGCTGATGAAGTAAGGCGTGATGTCGACCCGGAACTTGTCGGGAGCCGAGAGGCCCTCGCGCTCGTCGTCGGTCAGTTCCAGGATCTCGGCCACCTCGTCGAGGTCATTGACCCGGTGGCTGAGCTGCCAGCGCCAGTCGTTCCACTGCTCGTCGGGCACATCGGCCCAGCGCGGTGCGCGGCGGCTGACGGCGAGCTTGCCGTCAGGGCCCAGGCGGCGGGCCGGGTCACGCTGATTGACGAAGGGGAGGAGGTCGTCGGCTTGGGTCATGGATGCATAGTCCTTATGCAGACTGGATACCCATGATACCGCGCGCCGTTTGCTAGACTCGTGGGGTGAAGGTCGTCGGTTCCCTGGCCCTGGTCGGGTTCATCGTCGTCATGGCCGCCTGCCTCTTCGGCGCGTTCGTGGCCACCATCGCCCCCGGGGTCCTCGAGGCGGTGGTCATCGGCGGGCCCATCGCGGTCCTCACCGCCGGGCTCATCGTGGTCATCGTCGGCTCGTCCGCCCTCAGCCCGCAGCACCGGGCCAGCGCCTGGGCTCGAGCCGTGACGAACGTCAACATGAAGTACCTCTTCGGCCTGGGCATCATCGTCTGGATGGTGTACATGGCCGCCGTCCACCTCGTCGTGCCGGCGATCAACACCCCCGGCGGCTACAGCGGCTCGGCCAACGCCGAGGGCGGTCTGGCCTTCGTGGGCCTGCTGGCCGGGGTCTTCATCTTCCTCGGCTTCATCTGGGCGGTCATCGGGGAATAGCCCCGGCGGGGGAGCGGCCCGGCCGGACTGCTGGGCCGGGGCTCGTCGCTCGGCCGGTCAGTCGCTCGGCGTGGCCAGGACCCGAACGGCCTGCCAGCCGGTAGAGCCTGAAGGCAGGGCCGACGTCTCGTCCCCTGACTGGACGGCACCCGTGCCATCGACCGCCCGCACCACCAGCCGGGCGGGGCCCGTCGGCAGGGTCACCTGCGCTCGCCACAGGATCCAGGTCAGCGGACCGAACGGCGCGGCATGGACGTCGTCGAGTTCCGCCGCCTGCCAGGTCGAGCCGCCGTCGGCGGAGAGCTGCACGGCGCTGATGCCCCGGTCACCGGCGTTGGCGATGCCATAGACCGAGACTGGGCGAGCGGCCGGGACCGAGGCGCCCGGGAGCGGGAAGTCGATCCGCGACATGGTCTTGACGATGGCCTGTTCGTCCCAGCCCCGCTCCTCCCAGTAGCCGGCCGGCACGGAGGCCGCGAGGTGCATCCGGGTGACCCACTTGGGCTGCTTCATGCCGAAGCGCCCGGCGATCAGGACGCGAGCCGGGGCACCATGCTCCACCGGGAGCGCGGCGCCGCCCATCTCGTAGGCGATCCATGAGTCCGGATCGAGCGCCACCGGGAGGGGGATCGACTCGGTGTAGCCGTCGGCCGCCTCCCAGAGGATGGCAGTGGCGGCGGGCTGGACGCCCACGGGGGCCAGCAGGTCGGCGATCCGGACGCCCTTCCAGTGCTGGTTGCCGATGAGATGGTCGCCGGCCACGATCTCGGTGCTGATGCATTCCAGGGTCCGATAGGCCGCGAGCGGCGGCCTGGCCCGCAGCTGGGCCAGGCTGATCGAGGTCGGCCGGTCGACCAGGCCGTCGATCAGGAGCCGCCAGGCTTCGGCGTCGACGTTGGGGGCGATGATGTCCTTGGCCACGATGTAGAAGTCGGACACCGGTGTCAGCGGCGGCGTGGGGCCGAAGCTGTCCGGCGGGAAGGTGCTCGCCGTCCCGCCGCTGCGACCCCGGGCCGCGGTCACGACCTGGGTGCCCATCGTGCCCAGGGAGGCCAGGATCGAGAGCCCGCCCAGGAGTCCCAGGCCACCGCCCAGGAAGCTGCGCCGGGCAAGCGTCGGGGCCCCCGCGGCCGGAGGGCCCGTGATCGCCGGGCCCACGAGCCCGGGGCCTGAGGCCGTCGGAGTGCGGGCTAAGGGTCCCGGTCCGGCGGCCGCTCGGCCGGCCCGGTCGCGCAGGGCAAGGTAGGTGAAGCCGTAGAGGAGGCAAGCCAGCAGCAGCGGCGCGTGCAGGGCCAGCGGATCGAAGCCCGTCTGTGAGCCGAAGAGCCCCTCCTGGAAGATCGGCAGGACGATGACCTCGGCCAGGGCCAGGAGGCCGATGGCGATCGTCACCGCGTGGCCCGCGTCCGCGGGACGGGGCAGGTAGCGATCGACGAGGATGCCGACGAGGACGCCGAGGGCGAGGAAGCCGAGTCCCACGCCCAGGTAGACGAGCCCCTTGGCCAGCGGACCGAACGTCGCGATGGCCGCTCCGACGACCTGGATGGGCAGGAAGCTCAGCCCGTCAGCCAACGCCTCCAGGAAACCGGGCGAGCCGGTCAGGGTGTGGACGGCGACGAGGACCAGCAGGCCGGGCCCGGTCGCCAGAAGCCCGGCCAGGGCCGGCTGGCGCAGGGACCTCCCCGGACCCGGGGCGGCCAGGGCTGCAGGCGAGACGGCCATCGTTCGTCCGCAGCATAGACCGCGTGCCCGGCCTGAGCAGGGATCATGGGCTGAGGTGCCAGCGGTGCCTGGCAGCCGGCCCGTCCGCCGTCGGGTCATGACCGCCGATCAGCCCGGGCTGGCATCATCAGGGCCATGAAACGTGTCGTCGTCGCCTGGCGGCCCGCTGCCGGCCGCTTCGAGGCCGTCGGCGGCCACGCTGATTTCCCCATCGCGGTCAACGCGCCCCACGGCGAGGGCCCGGCCACCGGATTCTCGGCGGCCGAGTTGCTGCTCGCGGGCTGTGCCGCCTGCTCCGCCTGGGACGTGGTCGAGATCCTGCGCAAGGCCCGCCAGCCGCTGGTGGGGCTGGAGGTCGAGGCCGTGGGCACCCAGATGGACGAGCGTCCGTTCGCCTTCATCGGAGTGGAGCTCATCTACCGGGCCCAAGGTCCCCGGCTCGACCGCCGTCGGGTGGAGCACGCCGTCCACCTCAGCGTCGAACGCTACTGCTCCGTCATCAACACCATCACCGGCGTGGCCACGGTGACCACGCGGGTCGAGCTGGACGAGGTCACCGACCCGGCCGCGACCGTCGCCTGAGCGGAGGCTGACCGTGTTCGGGCGGCTGGGCGCCGCCATGGCCCGCCGTCGTTGGACGGTCATCGCCGCCTGGGCAGTCCTGCTCCTGGCGGCCCTGCCCTTCGCCCCGCGGGCCGGCGCTGCCTTGCGGGCCGGCGGCTTCACCCTCGAGTCCCTGCCCGCCGTCGAGGCCGATCGCACCTTGGCCCAGCTGGGTCTGCCCCCGTCCGTCCTGGTCATCGTCATCCAGAGCCAGACCTCGGCCCGGGCCGGCCAACCGGCCTTCGAGGCGGCCGTCGCGGGAGCCATCCGCGAGGTGCCTCGGGCACGCTATGTGACCGCCGTCCAGACCCACCTGACCGACCCGCGACAGGTGGGTGCCGACGGCTCGGTGGTCTACGAGCTGGTCGACCTCTCCCTCTCGCCCGACGACTCCCCGGCCGCCCTGCCGCCGGTGGAGGCGGCCCTCCATCAGGAGCCCGGCCTGCGCATCCTGCTGGCCGGGGGCCCGGCCTTCTACGGCGACATCCAGACGGCCTCCGAAGCCGATCTGCGCCGCAGCGAGATCGTCTCGCTGCCGCTGGCCGCGGCGGCGCTGCTGCTCGTCTTCGGCTCCGTGGTCGCGGCCGGCATGCCGCTCATCGTGGGCGGGGCGGCCGTCGTCGTGGCCCTGGCGGTCATCTTCGGCTTGGCCACGCTCACCCCGATGAGCATCTTCGTGCTCAACCTGGCCACCCTCCTGGGCCTGGGCCTGGGGGTCGACTACTCGCTCCTCATGACCAGCCGCTTCCGCGAGGAGCTGGCTCGCCGCGGAGGCGGCCGGACGGCCCGTGGCGGGACCGACCGGGCCGCCGTCGATGCGGCCGTGGCGGCCACCGTGGCCAGCGCCGGGCGGGCGGTCTTCTTCAGCGGCCTGACCGTGCTCCTGGGCTTGCTCGGCCTGATCCTCTTCGAGTTCATGATCCTGCGCTCGGTGGGCGTGGCGGGGGCCATCGTCGTGGGCCTGGCCGTCTTCGCCGCCCTGACCCTCCTCCCCGCGGGCCTGGCCGTCCTGGGCCCCGATATCGACCGCCTCAGCCTGCGGGGGCTCCGGCGCGGGAGCCCGAGGACCGATGGGTCGGGCGCGGGTGGGTCGGGCGCGGGTGGGTCGGGCGCCTGGCATCGGCTGGCCTGGTGGGTCATGGCTCGGCCGTGGCCGATCTTCCTGGCCAGCCTGGCCCTGCTGGTGGGCCTCGGCTTGCCCTTCCTCCACGTCCGCCTCGACGCCCCGGACGCGACGATCCTGCCGCCGTCGCTGCCCTCCCGGCAGGGCTACGACCTCCTCGCCCGGACCTTCGGCGAAGGGGCCTTCGCCCCCCTGACGCTGGCCGTCCGGACCGCTGGGCCGGCCACGGCCCCGGCCAACGTGGCCCGCCTGTACGACTACACCCGGACGATCGCCGCCGATGCCCGGGTCAGCCGCGTGGACAGCATCGTCGACCTCGATCCACGCCTGACGAAGGCCCAGTACGAACTGCTCTACGGCGCTCCCGGCGGCCCGGCCGACCGCTTCGCGGCGACGGTCCTGGCGGCCACGACGAAGGGCGACCTGACGGCGGTCACGGTGACCACCCGCTACGGTCCCAATGACCCTCGGGGCCGAGCCCTCGTCGAGGCCCTGCGCGATCCTGACTCGGGGCTCGCGCCGCCGGCCGGCCTGAGCGTCCAGGTGGGCGGTGGGGCAGCCGAGGTCAAAGATGTCGTCGATCGGATCGGGCAGGACTTCCCCCGGACCGGCCTCTTCGTCTTCCTGACCACGTATGCGGTGCTCTTCCTGCTCCTCCGCTCGGTCGTCCTGCCACTCAAGGCCCTGGTCATGAACGTCCTCTCGATCCTGGCCAGCTTCGGGGCCCTGGTCTGGATCTTCCAGGACGGCAACCTCTCGGCCGTCCTGGGCTTCCATCCCCTGGGCTACGTCGAGACGACCCAGCCGGTGATCCTCTTCTGCGTCCTCTTCGGGCTCTCGATGGACTACGAGGTCTTCCTGCTGAGCCGCATGAAGGAGGCCCACGACCGCCTGGGCGACAACGCCACGGCCGTGGCCCAGGGCCTGGAGCGGAGCGGGCGCATCGTGACCAGCGCCGCGGCCATCGTCGTCCTGGTGGCCGCGTCCTTCGCCCTGGCCGACGTCGTCCTGGTCAAGGCCCTGGGCGTGGGCATGGCCATCGCCGTGGCCCTCGACGCGACCCTGGTGCGGGCCCTGCTCGTGCCGGCCACGATGCGGCTGCTGGGGGAGTGGAACTGGTGGCTGCCGGCCTGGCTGGAACGCTGGGTCGCCAGCCGGTTGCCCATCGTGGAGGGGGAGTGATGGGCCGGTCGTGGGGCTGGCCGGGCGGCACGGGCCACCGGCGGCGGGCCGGGGCCGTGCTGTCGGGGGCCCTCCTCGTCTCCGCCTGCACCACGGGGCAGCCGCTCCTGGCCGAGGCGCCGGCCGTCCATCCCACGCCGCCACCGCCGACCGCCACGGCCACCCCTGTCCTGCCCGACCCGCAGCCCATCGTCCTGCCCCGCGACGACGGCCCGCACGGCCGGCTGACGGAGTGGTGGTACGACACGGGGCACGTGGTCACAGCCGACGGCCGGCACTTCGGCTTCGAGTTCGTGATCTTCCGCGCGGAGCGGGGCGGCTTCCCGGTCAGCTGGGCCTCGCACCTGGCCCTGACCGACGAGGCGGGCGGCACGTTCGTCTACGACCAGCGGACGGCCGTAGGTCCCCAGGTGGACCATCCAGTGGCGGGTGGTGGATTCGACCTCGCCCTGCCCGCTCTCGACGCATCCGGCGCGCCGCTGCCCGGCGGCCAGCCCTGGACGATGATCGGGGGCGGCGGTCACGATCGCCTGACGGCGGCCAGCGAGGCAGCCGGATTCGGCCTCGACCTGACCCTCGACGCGGGCGGCCTGCCGGCGCTGCTCCACGGCCAGGACGGCTGGGTGGACTTCGGGCCGGCGGGCGGCTCGTACTACTACTCGCGGCCGCGGCTGCGGGTGAGCGGCACCCTCACCCTGGGCGGCACGGCCCTGCCCGTGAGCGGCCTGGCCTGGTTCGATCATCAGTGGGGCGACTTCATCGCCGTCGGTGGCGGTTGGGACTGGTTCGCCGTCGATCTCGACGACGGCAGCGCCCTGACCCTCTCCCTGGTCCGAGACGTCGAAGGCCGGCAGGCCCTGGCCTACGGGACGCTCATGCAGCCCGACGGCACGGCCGTCCACCTCGCCGCGGCCGACTTCGCGGTCCAGGTCCTGGACCACTGGACGAGCCCCCATACCGGCGCCCTCTACCCAGCCGGCTGGCGCCTGACCGTGCCCGGCCGCGGCCTCGTGATCACGCTCCGACCCACGGTCGCCGACCAGGAGCTGGACACCCGGGCCTCCACGGGCGTCATCTACTGGGAGGGCTCCCAGGTCGTGTCGGCCACGCGCGACGGCCTGCCGCTGGGCGGCCAGGCCTACGTGGAGCTGACCGGCTACGCCTCCGCGGCGAGCCGTTAGCATCCGGGGGTGCCCCTCGATCCCGCCCGCCGGGCTCTCATCCTGACCTGCCTCTATGCCGCCGCGACGGGCACCGACTACACGAACCATGGTCCGGTGCTCGACGTCATCAGCCGCGAGTTCGGCCTGTCCGACGCCAGCGCGGGGGCCATGGCCACGGCCTTCTTCGCCGGCTCGGCGGCGACGATGCTCCTGGGCGGATCGCTGGCCGACCGCTTCGGGGCCCGGCTCATGGTCACCCTGGGCTTCGCCCTGGTCGTCATCTCCAACATCGGCTGCGGGCTCCTCGCGCCGAGCTACCCGATCCTCCTGGCCTGGCGGGTGGTGGGCGGGATCGGCACCGGCATCTCGTTCCCGGCGGGGTCGGCCTACCTGACCCAGACCAGCCGGAGCGGCGGCTCACACTTCGCCCTGGGCCTCTACGGGGCCGGGTTCCTGCTCGGCTCGGCCAGCACCTTCCTGTTCATGCCCGCCCTCGCCGGGCCGGGGCACGACTGGCGGCTGGCCTACGTCGTCTCGGGCCTGGGCGTGGGCCTCTGCTTCCTGTTCTGGCTGGCCTGGGCGCCGCGCGTGCCGAAGGGGGCGACCTCGGGCCTTCGGGCATCCAAGACCGGGAGCTCGGGATCGGGACTGCGGGCCGCCATGAGCGTCCGCAACAGCTGGCTGCTGGCCCTCTGCCACACCTGCGGCTTCGGGCTGGCCATGATCCTGGGCACCTGGGTCACCAGCTTCCTGACGCGCGACTTCGGCCTGGGCCTGGCCCTCGCCGGTGGGCTGGGCTCGCTGGTCCTGGTCATGGGCATCGTCGGCCGGTTCGGGGGCGGCGTGGCTGTGGAGCGGGGCCTGCCGCCGTTCCTCGTCATCCGGGCCTCCCTGGCTGTCTGCGCCCTGGGCCTGCTGGCCATGGCCCTGGCCGGCGACCAGCTGTGGCTGGCCCTCGCCGGGGTGGTCGTCACGGGCCTGGCCATCGGCCTGCCCTACGCCTCGCTCTTCGACGGGGCCGCTGCCAGCGCACCGTCCAGCCCGGCCTCCGCTCAGGCCCTCGTCGGCTGGGGCGGGACCATGGTGGCCGTGGTCGGCCCGCCCCTGGTGGGAGGCTTGCTGGACCTGACCGGCGGCTTCCCGGCCGGCTTCACGACCCTGGCCGTCTTCAGCGCCCTGGTCCTCCTCTCGACCTGGTTGCTGCGGCCGTTCGGCGGGCTTGTCCTGGCCGAGGGATAGGTCGATACTGACCTTCCGACGCGGAGGTGGGGATCACCGAGCAGGCGACCGTCGGACCGGACAAGGCCGACCCTGTCTCTCGCTCAGACGCCCAGGGCGGCCTCGATGGCCGAGCGGAGCGGCATCCCTTCGCGAGCGCCGGTCACGGTCACTGACAGCCCCGCCGCCACGACGGCCCTGTGGGCCGCCTCGTCGAGGGAGCGGCCCTCGAGGAGCCCCGCGGCGAGCACACCGTTGAAGGCATCACCGGCCCCGGTCGTGTCGACGGCCCGGACCCGATGGGCGGGCAGCGTGGCCTGGGCCTGCGGACCGTCGACCCGCGCACCGGCTGGGCCCAGGGTCGTGATCACGGTGAGCCCGGGGTGCCTGGCGCGCAACCCGCCCGGGCCACCCAGGGCCGCCACCTCCACCTCGTTGGGGGTGATGACCTGGGCCCGAGCGGCCAGGTCCTGGCCGCTGACCCCGGCCGGGACGGGGGCCGGATTGAGGATCGTGACGGCCCCCGCGTCGTGAGCTGCCTGGAGCCCTGCCTCCACGGCGGCCAGCGGCACCTCCAGGCTGGCCAGCAGGACGCCGCCGTCGGCCAGGAGGCGGCTCACCTGCGTCGCCACCGCGGCCGGATCGAGGTGCTCGTTGGCGCCGGGGGCGACGGCGATCTGATTGCGGCCGTCGGCGGCGACGACGATGAGGGCCACCCCGGTGGCCGCTTCCGCGCGCACCAGACAGGCCTCGTCGGCGATGCCTTCATCGTCGAGGGCGGAGAGGGCCGCGCGACCATGCGAATCCGCTCCCACGGCCCCCACGAACCAGACCCGCCCGTCCAGCGGGCCGCCGCGCAGGGCGCGAGCCGCGGCCACGGCCTGATTGCCCCCCTTGCCGCCCTGGTGGGTGGAGAACCGGCCGCCGACGACGGTCTCCCCGGGGCTCGGCAGGTGGGGGCTGCCGGCCAGCACGAGGTCGACGTTGATGGAGCCGAGGATGACGAGCCGCGGCTGCGTCACCGGATCAGCCAGCGATCAGCCAGCGATGAGCTCGCCGCCGTCGATGCCGATGACGTTGCCCGTCATCCAGTCCGTGCCGTCCTGGGAGAACGTCACGATGGCCTGGGCCACGTCATCGACCGTCGTCATCCGCCCGCTGGGGTTGCGCGTCCGAGCGTGCTCGATGAGCTTCTCGCGCTCGGGGATCTGCATCAGGGCGTGGGTCACCGTGACCCCCGCCCGGATGGCGTTGACCGTGACGCCGCTGCCCAGTCGAGCGAACTCCATGGCCAGCTGGCGGCAGTGGGACTCGAGGGCGCACTTGGCCGCGCTGACGGCGCCGTAGCTCTCGATCATGCGGCTCGAGCCCTCGCTGGTCATGGCATACAGCTTCGAGCCGGCGGCCAGGAAGCCGCCCCGCCACAGATCCTGGGCCCAGTAGACGAGGCTGTGGGCCATGACGTCCAGGGTCATCTCCATGTTCTTGCGGCTGATGGCCTCCGGGGCGTCATCGGCCAGGAAGGGCTTGAGGGTCCCGAAGGCCAGCGAATGGAGGAGGACCCGGACGTAGGGCCGCCGGCCGGCCGCTTCCTGGGCCTGGAAGCGCTCGCGGAGGCCGGTCAGGAACTCGGCCCGCCGCTCGTCGTCAGCAGCGTTGATGTTGACGAAGTGGGCCTCCCGGCCGAGGCTCGCGATGCGGGCCGTGATCTCCGCGACATGGGCCAGCCCCTGGCGACGGTCGAGGTGGACGCCGGCCACGTCGTAGCCGTCGGCCGCCAGGGCCAGGGCCGCGGCCTCGCCGAAGCCGCTGCTGGCACCGAGGATCAGGGCCCACGGTTGGTGGATCTCGGCGTCGGGCATCGAGCGTCTCCTCGGCAGCGACGAGCGACCGGCGGCCCGTCCTGAGGTGAGTCTACGCGGCGGCCGACCGGCGGAGTGGCGGCTTCAGCGGACGCGAGGGCACGGATCGGGGTCAGATGACACGGGGCTAGCGTGGGAGCCGACGCGCCGGGGCCGGGGCTAGACTGGCCCCGATGGTCGCCGCCGTGAGCCAGCCCCAGGACGCCGGGCCCCGCATCGAGCCCGAGGCCTATCGCGACGTCATGGGCCGATTCGTGACCGGCGTCACGATCGTGACCTGTCTGGACGAGCGTCGGGGGCGGTCCCACCCCTGGGGCACGACGGTCAACGCCTTCAGCTCGGTCAGCCTGGAGCCCCCGCTCGTCCTCGTCTGCATCGGCCGTGAGCGGTCCATCCACCCCATCATCGCCCGGGCTGGGCGCTTCGCCGTGAACATCCTGGGCGAGGACTGCCAGGCCCTCTCCGACTGCTTCGCCGGGGCCCCCGGTAGCCGGGCCAAGGATGCGTTCTGCGAGGCCGCCTACCGGCTGGGACAGGACGGCCTGCCCGTCCTCGAGGCCAGCATCGCCTACATCGAATGCCTCGTGGAGCAGACTTTGGAAGCCGGCGATCACACGATCTACCTGGCCCGCGTCACCGGCCTGGGCACCAGCGAGGTCCATCCTCTGCCGCTTCTCTACTACCGCGGCCGCTATCTGCGCATCGAGCGGGCGGCCACGGCGGCGCTCCAGGGCAAGCCCGACGAGCGCTACCCCGAGCGCTAGACCCTCCGCGAGCGACCGTCGAGCACGTGGCCGAGCTGGACGTCGACGGCCTGCGGATCCATTACCTGACCGAGGGCGCCGGGCCGCCCCTGGTCATGCTCCACGGCGCCACGTCCTCCGGCGGCGAGGACTGGGCCGCCCAGCGACCGGCCTTTCGGCGCGCCTTCCACCTCCTCATCCCCGACGCGCGCAGCCATGCCGGCACGCGCTGGGACCCCAGCGAGGGCTTCAGCACCGAGCTCCTGGTCCACGACCTCGAAGGCTTCGTGGACGGGCTCGGCCTGCGCACGTTCCACCTCGTCGGCTTCAGCATGGGCGGGATGACCGCCCTGACCTATGCCACCCGCCACCCGGAGCGGCTGCGGACGTTGCTCATCAGCGGCATCGACAACCAGCCCCAGCCCCGCTCGGCCGTGGCCGCTCGCCTGATGGATCCCGAGCGGGTGGACCGCGACGAACCGGCCTGGGCGGCCCAGCTCGAGCGACGCCATGGGCCGGTCCAGGGCCCGGGGGCCTGGCGACGGCTGCTGCGGGCCCTGGCCTCCGATGTCGGGGCTCAAGCGATCCTCTCCCCGGCCGTCCTGCGGGGCATCCGGGTGCCGACCCTCCTGGCCTACGGTGACCGCGACGTCTTCTGCCCGCCCGACCATGCCGTGGCCCTCTACCGCTCGCTGCCCCAGGCCCGGCTCTTCATGGCCCCCGACTGCGACCACCAGGTCATGGTCAGCCGGCCCGGGCTGTTCAACGAGGCCGCGGCGGCCTTCTACCGCGAGACGGCCCAGGAGGCCGAGGCCCGGGCCGCGGGCCGATCGACCGGTGGGCCTCGGATCACGCGTTCGGCCGCCCGAGCCCCGATCCCGACCGAGCTGCACGACCTGCCCGTCACCCCGACCGAGACGCCCACCCGACCGGATGGAGGTTGAGCCCGATGTCGACCACCGAACCCCAGCCACCGTCCGAACCCCCGCGGAGGCCCGAAGCCCAGCCCGAGCCTGCCCTCGGCGCCGCCGGAGCCGAAGCCGGACGCCCGCACCGCCTGCGCCTCGAGCTGCCGGCCGAGGGCCCTGACCGGACCTTCGCGGGCGTGGCCCTCATCACCCTCGACCGGCCCGCGGTCCTCAACGCCCTCGACTTCGAGACGATGCTCCAGCTGACCGAGGCCCTGGAGCGCTTCGACGCCGACCCGGCCTGTCGCTGCATCGTCATCACCGGCGCGGGCCAGCGGGCCTTCGCCGCCGGGGCCGACATCGGCGAGCTGGCCGAGGCCAGCCCGACGGACCTGGTCGCCTCCGACGTCTTCTCGCGCTGGGAGCGCATCCGGCGCATCCACACGCCCATCGTGGCCGCCGTGCAGGGCTACGCCCTGGGCGGCGGCTGCGAGCTGGCCATGGCCTGCGACATCGTCGTGGCGGCCGAGGACGCGGTCTTCGGGCAGCCCGAGATCAGGCTCGGCATCATCCCCGGAGCCGGCGGCACCCAGCGCCTGACCCGGGCCCTGGGCAAGGCCCGGGCCATGGACCTCATCCTCACCGGGGCTGAGCTGCCGGCCCGCGAGGCTCTGGCCCGCGGCCTGGTGAGCCGCCTCGTGCCGAGCGAGGAGACCGTCCCGGCGGCCCTGGAGCTGGCCGCTCGTATCGCGGCCCAGCCGCCCCTGGCCGTCCGGGCGGCCAAGGCCTCCATCGATCGGGCCTTCGAGCTGTCGCTGGAGGCGGGCCTGGAGTTCGAGCGGCGGGAGTTCTACCTGCTCTTCGCCTCGGAGGATCAGGCGGAAGGGATGCAGGCCTTCGTGGCCAAGCGCGCTCCCGAGTGGAAGGGCCGCTGAGCAGGCCGCGTCGCCCGGGATGCTGGAGCCGCTCAGGGGGCCAGGTCGCCTGCGATCTGCTGGTGGCCGGCCATCTGGCTCTTGGCCGCGGGGAGTACCCTGTGGCCGACGGCGCCAGCAGTCACCGCTGACCATGTCCACGGCGGGAGCCATGGAGGACGAGGCATGACCGACGAGGGCTACGGCCGCGATATGGGAGACGAGGCGGCGGGGGCCATCCGCGACCGGCCACCCGACCCCCTGGCGCCCATCGATCCCGACGCGCCGGTGAGCGGCCACCAACCGGCCCCCGCGCCCGTCCCGGCCTCCTCCCTCCCGGAACGCGACTGGGATACCGCGCGGCGGAGCGTCTTCCCGATCCTCCGGCCAGTGGGCACCACGGGCGCCGCGGCGGACGTGCCGCTCGACCCGTCGACGGCCGGGACGCGCGACCACAACGAGCCGCTGATCAGCCCCGGTCCGTGCAGCCTGGTCGTCGGCTTCGTGCTCCCGAGCAGCGGCTTCGACGTCATGGTCAACGGCGACCACCTCCTGAGCTGGGGCATCAGCGCCGACGACCTGGCCGCGGCGGCGGGCGCCAACCTGGCCACCTGGTCGGCCTCGGTGGGCTGGTCGGACGAGACGAGCGGCGAGCGGCGGCTGCTCGGCTCGGACAGCGGCGACGGCCACGACGCCACGCGCATCCTCCTGCCGCCGGTCCGCGAGTGGCTGACCCGCGAGCTGGCCGGCTCGGCGCCGGCCGGAACCCGGGTCCTGGTCGGCCTGCCCGAGCGCCACCTCCTGATCGCCGGCGCGTTGCGGCCCGACGACCCGGAGTTCGTGGCCCTCTTCCGCGACTTCGTGGTCGAGTCGTCGGGCAACGCCGAGGAGCCCATCGACCGCCGCGTCTTCGAGCTGCTCAAGGGCGAGCTGGTCGAGTTCGAGGCCTGAGCCGGCCATGGCCCTCCGCGAGGAGCTCGGCGAGGGCGTCCTGACCCTGACCCTCGACCGGCCGGAGGCTCTCAACGCCCTCGACCGCGAGCTGAAGACCGGGTTGCTGGCCGCCTTCCGTCGAGCGGGCCGCACGGCCGACGTGCGGGCGGTGGTCCTGACCGGAGCGGGGCGGGCCTTCTGCGCCGGCCAGGACCTCGGCGAGGCCGACGTCATCGGGACGGGCATCGGGGCCGAGGTCCGCGAGCGCTACGTGCCCCTCATCCTGGCCATGCGCCGCCTGGACAAGCCGATCGTAGCCGCCATCAACGGCGTGGCCGCCGGGGCCGGCCTGTCGCTGGCCCTGGCCTGCGACCTGCGCCTGGCGGCCCAGACGGCCACCTTCGCCTGCGCCTTCGGGCGCATCGGGCTCGTGCCGGACAGCGGCCTGAGCTGGTTCCTGCCCCGCCTCGTCGGCACCGGCTGGGCGGCGCGCCTCGTCCTGGCCGGCGAGTCGATCGACGCCCCCACCGCGGAGCGGATCGGCCTGGTGGAGTGGCTCGTCCCGGCCGCGCGGCTGGCCGAGGAGGCCCATGACCTGGCCGCCCGGCTGGCGGCCGGGGCGCCGCTGGCGCAGAGCCTGGCCAAGCGTTCCCTGGCCTTCGCCGCCACGGCCGATCTGGGGGCCGCCCTGGAGTTCGAGGCCCAGGCCCAGACGGCGGCGGCCCGGAGCGACGACTTCGCCGAGGGCCTAGCGGCCTTCCGGGCCAAGCGCGCCCCCCGCTTCGGCGGGCACTGAGGCGCCATGCGGGTCGCCGTGATCGGCGCCGGGACGATGGGCGCCGGGATCGCCCAGGCCTGCCTGGGCGCGGGCCATGGGGTGGCCCTCTACGACGTCGATCCGGGGGCCGTCGAACGGGCGCGCGAGCGCATCGCCGAGGGCCTGGGACGCCTGGTGGCCAAGGGGCGCCTGGGTGCCGAGGCTCGGACGGAGGCCCTCGCTCGGCTATCCGCGGCGGACTCCGTCGAGGCAGCGGCGACGGGAGCGGAGGTGGTCATCGAGGCGGCGCTGGAGGAGCTCGAGGTCAAGCGTTCGATCTTCGCGAGGCTGGACCGGGCCGCCCCGGCACAGGCCCTCCTGGCCTCGAACACGAGTGCCCTGTCGATCAGCGCCCTGGCCGAGGCGACCGGCCGGCCCGAGCAGGTCCTGGGCCTGCACTTCTTCAACCCGGCTCCCGTCATGGCCCTCGTCGAGGTCGTTGCCGGCGAGCGGACAACGGCGGCCACGGTGGCCGCGGCCCGATCGTTCGCCGAGGGCCTGGGCAAGACGCCGGTCTCCTGCAGCGATGCGCCGGGCTTCATCGTCAACCGGGTGAACCGGCCCTTCAGCCTGGAGCCGCTGCGGATGCTGACCGCGGGTGAGGCGAACGTCCCGGCCATCGACGCGGCCGTGGTCGAGGCTGGCTATCCCCTGGGCCCGTTCGCCTACCTGGACCTCGTGGGGCTCGACGTCAATCTGGCCGCCACGACCGCCATCTGGCGGGGCTTCGACGAGGACGAGCGGTTCCGTCCGTCGCCCCTCCAGGAGCAGCTCGTGGCCGCGGGGCTGCTGGGCCGCAAGACGGGCCGCGGGTTCTACGTCTATGACGCGGCCGGGCGGCGGGGAGCGCCCGCGGCGGCCTTCGCGGCCGGGGCAGCCGGGGCAGGCGCGGCGGGGCCCGGAGCGGCCCACGCAGGGGCGGCCGATCTCGCCCCCGCGGCCATCGTCGAACGGATCGGATCGGCCATCATCAACGAGGCCTATCTCGCCGTGGGCGAGGGCGTCGCGACGCCGCCCGAGATCGACCTGGCCATGCGTCTCGGCGTCAACCATCCGGCCGGACCGTTCGAGCGCGCGGGCCAGCTCGGCCTGCGTCGGGTCATCGAGGGCCTGGCCCGCCTCGAGTCGGCGTATGGTGAGCGCTACCGGGTCGCGCCGGCCCTCTGGCAGGTGGCCAACGCCTGAACGCTCGGAGCGCTAGGCCGACGACGGCAGCCACGAGGAGGCCATGACTCGACCCACCGACCGCCCGCTCCGTGAGGCCTGGATCGTCAGTGCCGTCCGCACGCCCATCGGCCGCTATGGCGGCGCGCTCAGCGCGGTCCGGCCCGACGACCTGGCGGCCCTCGTCATCGCCGCCGCCGTCGAGCGTTCAGGCCTGCCCGCCGAGCGGGTCGAGGACGTCATCATGGGCTGCGCCAACCAGGCCGGCGAGGACAATCGGAACGTGGCCCGCATGGCCGCCCTGCTGGCGGGGCTGCCCGTGGAGGTCGCCGGCCTGACCGTCAACCGGCTGTGCGGCTCCGGGCTGCAGGCCATCAACACGGCGGCCCACGCCATCATGGTCGGCGACGGCGACGCCTTCGTGGCCGGGGGCCTCGAGTCGATGAGCCGGGCGCCGTACGCCATGCTCAAGCCCGAGATGGCCTACGAGCGCGGACGGCACACCCTCGAGGACACGACGCTGGGCTGGCGCTTCACGAACCCCCGCCTGGCGGCGGTCCACCACCCTTACTCGATGGGCGAGACCGGGGAGAACGTGGCCCAGCGCTGCGGGGTCAGCCGCGAGGCCCAGGACCGCTTCGCCCTGGAGAGCCACCAGCGGGCCGTGGCGGCCATCGAGGGCGGCCGCTTCGACGAGCAGATCGTCCCGGTCGTCGTGCCACAGCGCAAGGGCGAGCCGGTCGTCGTGGACCGCGACGAGCATCCTCGGCCGGACACCTCGCTGGAGGCCCTGGCCCGCCTGCGGCCCGCGTTCCGCGAGGGCGGCACGGTGACCGCGGGCAACAGTTCCGGGATCAACGATGGGGCCAGTGCCACGGTGGTCGTGGAGGCGGACCTGGCCCGAGCCATGGGCCTGCGGCCCATGGCTCGCGTCGTGGCCACGGCCGTGGCGGGCGTCGACCCCGCGATCATGGGCCTGGGCCCCGTGCCGGCCACGCGCAAGGCCCTGGCCCGGGCCGGCCTCGACGTGGGCGACCTGGACCTCGTCGAGCTCAACGAAGCCTTCGCCAGCCAGGCCGTGGAGTGCATCGCCGAGCTCGGGCTGGACCCCGAACGGGTCAACGTCAACGGCGGGGCCATCGCCCTGGGGCATCCCCTGGGCATGAGCGGCGCCCGCCTGGCCACCATGCTCGTCCACGAGCTGGCACGGCGGGGCGGCCGCTACGGGCTGGCCACGATGTGCATCGGCGTGGGCCAGGGCATCGCCACCATCGTGGAGCGCCTCGAGGCCTAGGCCTCAGGCGCGGAGCCCCCGGGGCTCCAGGCTCCAGGCCCCAGGATCAGTCCCGCCGCAGGGCCAGGCGACGGCCTAGTGGCCGAAGGCGGCCAGCCAGAACAGGGCGGCGGTCACGACAGCGATCAGGGCCCCGATCGCGGCCGCGGCCCAGGCCGTCCAGTCGATCGGGCCGAGTGGCTCATAGGTCGGCAGGGGGTCGGTGCCGTTGCCGCCCCAGTGCTCGTCGTGATCCCCACCATGGCCAGCGGCAGAGCCGGGACCCGATCGGTGGCCGGCCGTGCGGGTCTCGTCGTGCAGCGCCTCGCCGGCCGCCTCCACCGCGGAGCGGGTCTCCTCGTGGACGTGCCCCTCGTCCTTCATGGCAGCAACTCCTGGCTGATCAGATCGTCCACGCTGACCGGGTTCGGCACGAGGCCCCCGGGCAGGGATGCCAACTCGTCGATCGAGCGGGACCAGGCGTCGGTGTCGATCGCGCCCAGACCGTGGGACCGAGTGTAGGCGCTCTGCCAGGTCGCCACCGTGGCCTGCAGGATAGCCAGCTGCGTGTCGCGATCCTGGCCCAGGGCCGGCACGGCGGCGACGGACGCATCGAGGCCCTTCGTCGGGTCCGCATCGATCGCCTCCATGGCCCGCAACGTGGCGGCCACGAAGGCCCGCAGGGCGGCCGTCTTGCTGGCCAGCTGCTTGGTGCCCACGACGAGGCCCGGCCCGGGGAGGGGCACGACCTGGTCGACGTGGAGCACCGTGGCCGGGAAGCCATGCAGCTCCAGCTGCACCGGCTCGTTGTTGGTGAAGCCCGTGGCCGCGTCGACCGCGCCCTGCTCGAGGGCCGCCTCCTGGCCGTAGTCGGGGTAGACCACCACCGACAGGTCGGCCGGGCTCAGGCCGGCCGACTTCAGGAGCGCCTGGAGCATGATCCAGCTGCTGCCGTACTTGCCCGGCGTCCCCAGGCGCGTGCCCTTCAGGTCCGCCACGCTGGTGATACCGCTGGCCGCCTTGGCGAAGACGATGTTGGGGAACGTGCCGTAGATCGTGGCCACGTAACGGATGGGGAGGCCCTGGCTGACGGCCGGGATGACGCTCGTGCCGTCGGAGATGCTGACGTCCACGGCGCCCTGGGCGGTGAGCGTCACGAGGTCCGGGTCGATCTTGTTCTGGAACGTCACGTCGAGCCCGGCCTGGCGGTAGTAGCCGGCCTGCTGGGCCAGGTAGAACTGGGCGAACTGGACGCTCGGGATGTAGCCCAGCCCGACGATGAGCTTGGTGGGCGGACCCGACGGCGAGGCCGACGCCGAGGCCGACGGCGAGCCCGAGTCGGAGGGCCCCGATGATCCACCCGGGGACGAGGAGCCCGGGGCCGATGCGGACGCCGAGCTCGAGTCTGAGGGGGAGGCCGATCCGGACGGGCCGGCGCAGCCGAAGACGAGGCCGACGATGGCCAGGCCGGCCAGCAGCCGGCGCCCGAACGCGATGGTCACAGGTTCCTCCACATTCAGCCGCGGTCGCCCACGAGGCGACGCTCGACGATCAGGACCACGAGATAGAGGGCCAGGCCGATGGCCGCCAGGGTCACCAGCGTGGCGAACATGAGGGGGATGTCGAAGAGGCTGCCCCGGGCCAGGTTGATGAGGACGCCCAGGCCCTGGTCGCCGCCGGCCCATTCGCCGATGACCGCGCCGATGACGGCCAGGGTGATGCCCACCCGCAGCCCGCCCAGGATCGAGGGCAGGGCGGCCGGTACCTCGAGGCGGGTCAGGACCTGCCACCGCGTGGCCCGGAAGGCGCGCCCCATCTCCAGGAGGCCGGCGTCCACGGTGCGGATGCCGACCATCGTAGCCACGACCACGGGGAAGAACACGATGAGGGCGCAGATCACCACCTTACTGAGGAGGCCCGTCCCGAACCACAGGGCGATGAGCGGGGCCAGGGCCAGGATCGGGGTGGCCTGAGCGGCCACGATGTAGGGCGAGAGGAGGCGCTCGGCCAATCGGGAGCGAGCCAGGAGGAGCCCGGTGGCGAGGGCCAGGATCCCGCCCCCGGCAAAGCCCAGGAGGACCTCCTCGAGGGTCACCAGGGCGGCCGGCTCCATCGTGCCGTCGGCCCAGGCGCGGGCCAGGCGGCTGGCCACCGTGGGAGGGTCGGGCAGGATGTACGGCGGGTAGCCCCCCAGCACCACGACCGCCTGCCAGCCCACGAGGAAGACGGCCGCGCCCACGGCGATCGGCCAGAGGTCGCGCTTCATGCCGCGTCCGCCCGGCCTGCGTCGGTCGCCGAGCCGGCTGGCGCGCCGCCTGACGCGTCGTCTGGCGCCACACCCTCACCTCGACGGAGCCAGGTCCGGATCTTGGCCGAAGCGGCCGTGGCGGCCTCCGTGTCGAGATCTTCGGCCCGGCGCGGCCGGGGAAGCTCGACCGGGACCTCGGCCACGACGTGTCCCGGCCGGGGCCCCAGGACCACTACCCGCTCGGCCAGGAGGACCGCCTCGGGGATGCTGTGGGTGACGAGGACGATCGTCGTCGCCGTGCGCTCCCAGATGCCCAGCAGCTCCTGGCCGAATCGCTCGCGGGTCAGCGCATCGAGCGCGCTGAACGGCTCGTCGAGGAGGAGCACCGTAGGCTGCAAGGCCAGGGCCCGACCGATGGCCAGCCGTTGGCGCATGCCGCCCGAGAGCTGGTGGGGCCTGGCCGGCGCGAAGTCGGCCAGCCCCAGGAGGCTCAGGAGCTCGATGGCCCGGGCTTCCCGTTCGGCTCGCGGACGGCCCGCCAGCTCCAGGGGGAAGGCCACGTTCTCGGCCGCCGAGCGCCAGGGCAGCAGGCGCGGCTCCTGGAAGACGAAGCCGACCCGCGGGTCGGGGCCACTCACCGGCCGGCCGTCGATGGCCACGGACCCGCGATCCGGCGGCAGGAGGCCGCCCATGATCCGGAGCAGGGTGCTCTTGCCGCAGCCGTTGGGGCCGACCAGGGCGCAGATGCTGCCTTCGGCCACGGCGAAGCTCACGTCGTCGAGTGCCTCGAGGCGCCCGCTGGGCGTGGCGAAGCTGCGGCTGATGTGCTCGACGACGATGCTGGTCAGGGCCCGGATCTCCGCTGCGTGCCTCGTCCCCGGGGAGCCAGGGCACCCGGAGGTGGCCGGGGCCGTGGACCCCGCCGGCCGGACGCGCGAGCGCGCCGCGGCGGCACGGGGCAAGGGCTGGGAGTCGGGGCGGTCGGTGGGCTGCGACGACGCCGCGCGGAGGGCCGGAGGCCGGCTCGCCGAGCGGACGCCCATCGGGCGCACCGTGCCAGGCCTTCTCCCATCCGGACTGTGACCGTCGGCTCCCTGTCAGGGGATCCACCGCCGCCGCGGATCGACACGGACGGCGGGTCGTGGGCTGGCGGACTACGGCTGGCGCCGCATCCGCCGACCACCGGTCGGGACTTCCACCCGACCCCGAAGGCGAGGCGATATGAGGTTGACCCGGGCAGTGTAGCGCACGCTTCGCCGCGCACCCGGCCCCGGGGCGAGGCGCTACGCTGCCCGGGTGCTGACCATCGTCCTCAGCCGCCACGGCCCCACCACCCGCTCCTCCCCCGAGCAGCATCTGGGCCAGCGCATCGACGCGCCCCTCTCCGAGGACGGACGCGAGGCCGCCCGGCGCCTAGGGGCCCGGCTCTTCGGCATCGACTTCGATCGGGTCATCGCCAGCCCCCTCTCACGGGCCCAGGAGACGGCCGCCATCGCCGCGCCCGGCTGCCCCGTCGAGGCCGAGGCGCGCCTCCTGGAGATGGACTACGGCGCCTGGGAGGGCAAGACGTACGAGCAGATCGAATCGGGCGACGGGCTCTACCGGGCCCGCTGGGAGGCCGATCCGGCCGGCCTGCCCTGCCCCGACGGCGAGAGCGGCGACGACGTGGCCCGCCGGGTACGGGCCTTCCTCGACGACCTCATCGGCTGGTCGCGTGAGCCCTCCGAACCGTTCGACCCGTTCGACTCGAGCGATCAGACGTCCAGCCCCCAGGCCGCGGCCGGCCCGCCCGACCATCGCGTCCTGGTCATCGCCCACAGCACCCTCGACCGCATCTTCGTGTGCGTGGCCCTGGGCGTGCCGATCCACGACTTCCGGCGCCGCTTCCGCCAGGAGCCGGCGAGCCTGACCGTCCTGCGCTTCCCTGGCCGACTGGGGGCCGGGGCCCTGGCCCTCCTGGTCAACGACGTGTCCCACCTGCGGGGGGTGAGCGGCGCGACCTGGGACGGGCCGTGAGCCCGCCCTCGGCCCAGCGGCGGAGCCAGGCGCCGAGCCAGGCGTCGAACCCGCCCCTGATCCTGACCGGCCGCGACCTCGACCTCGAGGCCGTGGCGGCCGTGGCGCGGGATCGGAGGCCGGTGGAGCTCAAGGCCGAAGCTCGGGCCCGGATGGTCCGCAGCCGGCAGGAGATCGAGCGCATCGTGGCGACCGGCGAGGCCGTCTACGGCGTGACGACCGGCTTCGGCGACCTGGCCACCCACCGCATCGCGCCCCAGGACGCCGATCGACTCCAGGAGAACCTCCTCATCAGCCATGCCGTCGGGGTGGGGCCGCGCTTCGACGTGCCCACCGTGCGGGCCATGCTCCTGCTGCGGGCCAACACCCTGGCCCTGGGCTACAGCGGCTGCCGGCCGGAGCTCGTGGAGCGGCTGCTCGACTTCCTGCGCCTGGGCCTCCATCCGGCCGTGCCGGAGCAGGGCAGCGTCGGCGCCTCGGGCGACCTGGCGCCGCTGGCCCACCTGGCCCTCCCGATCATCGGCCGGGGCGAGGCCGAGTTCGACGGGTCGTGGCTGCCGGGGGCCGAGGCCCTCGCGCAGGCCGGACTCGAGCCCCTGCGCCTGACGGCCAAGGAGGGCCTGGCCCTCCTCAACGGGACCCAGATGATGAGCGCCGTGGGGTGCCTGGCCGTCCTCGACGCGGAGCGGTTGGCCCACCAGGCCAGCGTCGTGGCGGCCATGAGCGTGGAGGCCCTCCTGGGCACGGACGTGGCCTTCGCCGCGGCTTACCAGGCCGCCCGGCCCCACCCTGGACAGCGCGACGTCGCCGCGGAGCTGCGCTACGTGTTGCGCGGCTCGGAGCTCCAGCGCTCGCACCATGGCCAGGCCCACAAGGTCCAGGACCCCTACTCCCTGCGCTGCGTGCCCCAGGTCCACGGCGCGTCGCGGGACGCCCTGGCCTACGCCCGCCGGGTCCTCGAGATCGAGATCGGGAGCGCCACCGACAACCCCCTCGTCTTCCCCGAGGGGGCCGGACCCGACGCCGACCCAGACGCCCTGGCCACGGCCGGCGGCCACGTGCTCAGCGGGGGGAACTTCCACGGCCAGCCGGTGGCCCTGGCCCTCGACTTCGCCAAGCTGGCGGCGGCCGAGCTGGCCTCCATCTCCGAGCGGCGCATCGCCCTGCTCATCGACGGCCGGCTGAGCGGCCTGCCGCCCTTCCTGGTGGGCAGCGAGGCCGGCCTCAACAGCGGCCTGATGCTCCTCCAGTACACCGCTGCGGCCCTCGTTTCAGAAGACAAGGTCCTCGTCCATCCCGCCTCCGCGGACTCCATCCCGACCTCCGCGAACCAGGAGGACCACGTCTCGATGGGCTCGATCGCGGCCCGCCACCTGCGGGCCGTGGTGACCAATGCCGAGCAGGTCCTGGCTCTCGAGCTGCTGTGCGCGGGGCAGGGCCTCGACGTGCGCCTGGCCGGCGGCCTGCGGCCGGGGGCCGGAGTGGCCGAGGCCCACCGACGCTTGCGCCAGCGGGTCTCCCACCTGGAGTCGGACCGGGATCCCGGGCCCGACATCGCGGCCGCCACGGAGCTCATCCGCAGCCACGCCTTCGCCGACCTCCTGCCGCCGGGCTGAGCGGCCGCCCCGGCCGGACGCACCGTACACTCGCCCTCGTGGGCACGATCCGCATCATCGACGTGACCGACGAGCCGACCTTCCGCCTCATCCCGCCCTGCGCCGACCCCGCCTTCGACCATCGCAGCTGCGACTACTGGGAGGAGGCCGAACGCGGTTCGAAGGCCGCCCGTCCGAGCTGGCTGGAGGCCCCCGCCGGCGGGCCGGCCGGGCGGGGCTCGGGCTCGGCGATCGCCAATCCGTTCGCCCCCGTGGCCCGACCGAGCGGCCCCAACCCCTTCGTCGACGAGGCTGCCTCGCTGGCCCCGACCGACAATCCCTTCGCCCCGCAGCGGGCCGTGGAGCGGCCCCGACGCGAGGGCCTGCCCCGCAAGCTGGTCTTGCTCGATCGGGGGCGGGGCCTGTTCGGGACCTACGCCAAGGTCCTCCTCGAGGACGACGAAGCGGCGGCCTATTGCCAGTTCGGGCCGCTCTCGGCCTATCCCCGAGCCCAACGACTGCGCGACCTCTATCCCCAGCTGCCCAGCGCTCCCCTGCCGGCGGTCATCACCTGCATCGCCTCGTCCGCCGCGGCCCGAGGCCAGGGACACGCCGCGCGGCTGGCCGCGGACGTCTGCGACGACCTGGCCGGCCGCGGTTTCAGCGCCGTGGAGGCCTACCCCGACCTGACCCGCGGCCCCGACGCCACGAGCGGAGCCAGCCCGGCCTTCTGGGAGCGGATCAGCTTCCGTCTGGCCGTGGACGACGAACGGTTCCCGGTCATGCGCCGCGAGCTGTGAGCGGCGGTCGCCTGGCCGATCTCCGGGGCGCGGCCAGGGAGGGGCTGGGCGTGGCCTGGGCCAAGGTCACCCGGGCCTACCTTCGATCGGTCGCCGCGGCGGCCGTCATCCACGATGCCGATGGCCGCATCCTGCTCGTCGAGAACGCCTTCCTCCATCGCGCCTGGGGCCTGCCCGGCGGACGCCTCGAACGGGGCGAGGAGGCACGAGCCGGCCTCGCCCGCGAGGTCCACGAGGAGACCGGCCTCGTGGTCGAAGTGGGGGCGCTGCTGACGGTCGTCGTCCGGCGGGCAGGGGTCGTGCTGGTCTTCGCCGCCATCGTCGTCGGCGGGGAGCCGCGCCCGGCGCCCATCGAGATCGCCCAACTCGCCTGGCTGACCGAAGACGAGGCCCGCGGGCGCCTCTCCTCGGTCTCCCGCCTGCACCTGGAGGCGGCCCTGGCCGGCGGGCAGGCGGGCTATCTCTGGGATCCCGGCCGCCCGCCCCACGGCTGACGGATCCCGCAAGGCTGACTGACCAGGCCAGGCTGACGGACCAGTCACACGGCTGTGGCTTCCGACGGCTGCGACGACGATGCGAGGGCTCATCACGGACGATCCTGAGGCCTACATGGGCATCACCGATCCCGGGTCCAGTGCTACCCCCAGTGCCATCTGACCTCCTGCGCAGGTCCTGCGAACGTCCGGCTCCGGCGACGACGACGGCGACGAAGCCCTGTCCGATCGCGTCCATGCCCGCCTGCCCATCGGATCCTCGAACGGAAGCTGGGCCATGGCCCTAGGATGCGTTCATTGTGAGTGAGACCGATCCCGGCGCCGCGAACGATCCCGAAACCAGGACCCCAGGCGCTTCCGGGTCCGGCGTCCGGCCCGATCACGGATCCAGAGCGGGTGCTCCGGCGCCCGGACCGCGGCCCGTCCGGGCCCCCCGCGGCACGACGCTCAGCTGTCGGGGCTGGCCCCAGGAGGCCGCCCTCCGGATGCTCATGAACAACCTCGACCCCGAGGTGGCCGAGAACCCCGACGAGCTCGTCGTCTACGGCGGCACCGGTCGGGCGGCGCGCAGCTGGGCCGCCTTCGAGGCCATCGTCCGGGAGCTGCGGCGCCTCGGCGACGACGAGACCCTGCTGGTCCAGTCCGGCAAGCCGGTGGGCGTGCTGCGGACCCACGCCTGGGCCCCCCGCGTCCTCATCGCCAACAGCAACCTCGTCGGCAAGTGGGCCACCTGGGAGACCTTCCGCGAGCTGGAGCGGCAGGGACTCACGATGTACGGCCAGATGACGGCTGGGTCGTGGATCTACATCGCCACCCAAGGCATCCTCCAGGGCACCTACGAAACCTTCGCCGAGTGCGCCCGGCAGCACTTCGGGGGCAGCCTCCGGGGCCGCCTGGTGCTGACCGCCGGCCTGGGCGGGATGGGCGGCGCCCAGCCCCTGGCCGTGACGATGAACGAAGGCGTGGCCATCGTCATCGAGATCGACCCCGAGCGGGCCCGCCGTCGCCTCGACGCCGGTTACGTCGACCGCCTGACCGAGGATCCGGCGGAGGCCCTGGCCTGGGCCCGCGCGGCCGCGGCGGAGGGTCGGGCGGAGTCCATCGCGCTCATCGGCAACGCGGCCGAGATCGAGCCCGCCTGGGCCTCAGCGGGCGAGCCGTTCGACGTCGTCACCGACCAGACCAGCGCCCACGATGCCCTGGGGGGCTACGTCCCGGCCGAGATCAGCCTGGCCGACGCCCGCAGCCTGCGCCGCCAGGACCCCGGCCTCTACGAGCGGCGCGCGATGCGCTCGATGGCCGACCAGGTGCGGGCCATCCTGGCCTTCCAGCGGGCCGGCGTAGTCTGCTTCGACTACGGCAACAACCTGCGGGCCCAGGCCCAGCTGGCGGGGGTCGAGGACGCCTTCGCTTACCCGGGCTTCGTGCCGGCGTTCATCCGGCCCCTCTTCTGCGAGGGCAAGGGGCCCTTCCGTTGGGTGGCCCTCTCGGGCGACCCGGACGACATCCGACGCACCGATCAGGCCATCCTCGAGCTCTTCCCCGACGATCCCGCCCTCAGGCGCTGGCTCACCCTGGCCGAGGCCAAAGTGCCCTTCCAGGGCCTGCCGGCCCGCATCTGCTGGCTGGGCTACGGCGAGCGGGCTCGGGCCGGCCTGGCCTTCAACCGGCTCGTGGCCTCGGGCGAGGTGCGGGCGCCCATCGTCATCGGTCGCGACCACCTCGACGCCGGCAGCGTGGCTTCGCCCAATCGCGAGACCGAGGGCATGCGCGACGGCTCCGACGCGATCGCCGACTGGCCCCTCCTCAATGCCCTGGTCAACACCGGCGCAGGGGCCACCTGGGTGAGCATCCATCACGGGGGCGGGACCGGCATCGGCTACTCACAGCACGCCGGCATGGTGGTCGTGGCCGACGGCTCGGAGCTCGCCGCTCAGAAGCTGGAGCGGGTCCTCACGACGGACCCCGGCATGGGCGTCCTGCGCCATGCCGACGCGGGCTACGAGCGGGCCATCGAGGTCGCCGAGGAGCGCGGCCTCCGCCTCCCGATGCGCGAGGTCTGACCGCCTCCAGCTCCCCACGGCGAGGGCCACCGCGGCGTCACTCGGGTCGCCTGACACGCCGGGGACGGGCCCATCCGGAGCTCTGCCACCCGCCCGTCCGAGGCCCCCCGGTGGTGCGCGGACATGGTGCGCGCGGGGGCCCGAAAGGCCCAGCGGCGATTGGCTCCATCGGTCGATGCGCCGGCCGGAGGCCCCCGATACGGTGCCTGGGCCACACCCGGGGGGCTGTTCCGGGAGGTGTCCCATCGTGCGATACAAGGCCTTGCCGCCGACCCTGCGCGGCGCTCCGAGCCCTCATCCGGTCAGCGGACCACCGTGGGACCCGGCGCCTGTGAGCCACCCTCGAGGCGGTCGTCGGGAGACGTTCCTGGGCCGTTGGATCTCGACGATCCTGGTCCTCGTGCTCGTCCCTGCCCTCCTCCTCCCGATGCTCCAGGCCGGTGCCGCCAGCGGCGGCAGCTACCTGATCATCGACCGGGCCGACCTGATGGCCCTGCCCACCTCGGGCACGGCCTGGCAGGCCGTCGTCAAGGCCGCCTCGAGCAGCCTGACCTCCCCGGACCTCTGCGACCAGAACGACAAGACCGACGTCCAGGCCTTGGCCGCCGGGCTCGTCTACGCTCGCACCGGCCAGGCCAGCTACGCGGACAAGGTCCGCGACGCCATCGCCGCGATGATGCCCACCCAGAAGCCGGGCTGCAGCAATGCCGTCCTGGCTCTTGGCCGCCAGCTGGGCGGCTGGGTCATGGCTGCCGACCTCATCGACCTGCACGCCTTCGACGCCCGCCTGGACGCCACGTTCCGCACCTGGCTGACCGCCATCCGGACCAAGGACATCGGTGGCCACGGACGCTGGTACGCCCTCGATCTCACGAGCGGCGACTCGGCCAACAACTGGGGCCTCTTCGCCACGGCCTCACGGATCGCCGCTGACCGCTACCTGGGCGATGCCGCCGACCTGGCCACGACGTGGGCCATCTTCACGGGCTACAGCGACGGGTCCTGGGCCTTCAACAAGACCTCATCCTGGAGCAGCACCTGGTCCTGCCTACCGAGCACGAGCAGCATGCGGCTGCCCATCGCCATCGACGGCAGCTGCGCCGTCTCCGGCCATCAGCTCGATGGGCTGCCGGTCGAGGACGCCTCGCGCTCCAGCTTCCCCACCCCCTCGAGCGGCTACATCAACGAGGCCATCCAAGGCCTGACCCTGAGCGCCCTGCTCCTGAGCCGGGCCGGCTACCCGGCCTTCAGCACCGGTGACCGGTCCGTCCTCCGCGTGGCCCAGGCCCTGCAGCGCTACGGCGATCTGAACGGCACGACCGTGGCCCACCACACGACCTGGGTCGTCAACGCCTTCTACGGGGCCAAGCTGCCTACCGTGGCCGCCACCTACGGGCGGGACTTCGGCTTCACCGACTGGCTCTACGGCTCGACCACGGCGACCATCGCACCGGCCTCCACGCCGGCCCCGGGCACGCCCCAGCCGACCCCCGAACCGACGGCCGAGCCGACACCCAAGCCGACGGTCCAGCCGACGCCGACCCCCGCGCCCGCGGCGACGCCGACCGAACGGCCGGCCCCCACCGCCACGCCGGAGCCGACCGCCAAGCCCACGCCCAGCCTGACCGTGAACCCCACGCCGAGCCCGACCGACAGCCCGACGCCACGGACCGCGGCCAGCCCGACCCCGGACCCGGTCGAGGCCGCTATCATGGCCGACCCCGACCTGTCGGCCTCGGACAAGGTACGGCTGCTGGACCTCTACGAGCGGCTGCGCAAGGACTAGCCGCCGGCGGCGCTGTAGGGGTCCTCGTCGGCCGCGATGCGGGTCAGGGCGGCCACCAGGTGCTCCTGGACGAGGTGGTGCAGACCGCCGCCGAAGGAGACGCGGGCCACGCCCAACTCGGCCAGGCGGGCCAGTGACGGGCCGGCCGACCGGAAGAGGATGTTGACCGGGCCGCCGATGCCCTCGACCAGGCCGCGGATCGTGGGCTCGTCGGTGACCATGATGGGGTAGACGCAGTCGGCCCCGGCGGCCAGGTAGGCCCGCCCCCGGCGGACCGCCGCGGCCAGCCGCTCCTCCTCCGGGCCATAGCGGCGGAGGTGGACGTCGATCCGGGCGTTGATGACGACCGGGACACCGGCCCGAGCGGCCGCCGCGCGGACCTCGGCCAACCAGGCGGCCTGGGCATCGGGGTCGCGCAGCCCGCCGGCGCGATGGTCGCTGTCCTCGAGATTGCAGCCGGCGGCCCCGGCGGCCACGAGCCGGGCCACCAGCTCGTCGGGGCGCAGGCCGTAGCCGGCCTCGGCGTCGATGGTGACCGGCAGGTCGACGGCCCGGGCGACCCGCGTCGCGGCAGCGAACATCTCATCGGCCGGGGCCACGTCGCCATCCTCGAACCCGAGCGCCGCCGTCATGGCGCTGCTGGAGGTGGCCACGGCGGCGAATCCCGCGTCCGCAACGGCCCGCGCCGAGGCCGCGTCCCAGGCGTTGGGCAGGATCAGCGGCTGCCCTGCGCGATGAGCGGCACGCAGCCGCTGCGCTGCGGCCGCCAGGGCCGCCTCGGTCGCCCAGGAGGCCGAGGACAGCTCGTCGGACCTCCTCATCGGGGCGCTCGGCCGGCCGCTGGCGCCCGGCGCGTCTCGGGCGGCGGCGACGGGGCTAGGGTGGCTCGGCCCACCCCCGCCGGCACCTTGTGGAAGAGGGCCGGGTCGGCCTGCCCGGGCAGGACCCGGATCAGCGAGGCCGGCCGCAGGCCCATCGAGCTGCGGCCGCGGGGTCCCTCCAGGGTCAGCGCATCGAGGCCCACCGAGACCTCCACCACGCTGGCCTGGGCGCCGGGCACGAGGGCCTGCTCCTCGAGGTAGTGGAGCAACTCCTTGTCCTCCTCGGCCCGCTCCGTGATGCGGTAGATCGTGATGTCCTCGCCGGCCTTGACCTCGCTGAGCGGTACGCCGCGCGGCCGCGTCCGGCTGGCTTCGGCGCTGATGGGGTTGCCGTGGGGGCAGGTCGGCGGATCGCCGAGCAGCGTCGCCACCGCCGCCTCGACCCGCGGCGAGACGGCGCCCTGGAGGCGCATGGCCTCCTCGTCGGACTCGGCCCAGCCCAGGCCCACGACCTGGGTCAGGAGCCACTCCATGAGGGAGTGCCGGCGAAAGATCGTGTCAGCCGCGGCCCGCCCCGGCTCGGTCAGCGAGAGCTCGCGGTCCTCGGAGACGCGGACCAGCCCGTCCCCAGCCAGGCGGCCGATCATCTCCGAGGCGGCCTGGGTGGAAACGCCCAGCTCCCGGGCGAGGGCCGACGTGAGGGCCGTCGCACCTCCGTCGGTGATGGCCCGCAGGGCCAGCAGATAGCCCTGGGCGGCCTCGGTCAGGTTGGGTCCAGCCTCCTCGTCGTGCCGCCGATTCATCGCCGCCATGGTAGCCGGCCGGCCCCCCGCAGACCATCCTCAGGCGCCCCTGAGCGCCTCGCTCAAGGGTACTTGACCGCCTCTCGTCAGCGGCGCTAGGATAGCGCCAATCCCGACCCAGCAGGTCGGAATGGCCCGACCATGCAGGCCGGACGGACCAGACCCGAGATCCGACCGGACGCCGCACCCTCAGCCCCCTGGAGGCGCCATGCTCGCCACGTTCGTCATCGGCCTGCGCGAAGGCCTGGAGGCCGCCCTGATCGTGGGCATCGTGGCCGCCTTCCTGCGCAAGCGGGGCCGCCTCGACGCCCTGCGCGCGGTCTGGATCGGGGTGGCGGCGGCCGTGGCCATCTGCGTCGCCGTGGCGGTCGGGCTGCAGGTCCTGGCGGCGGAGCTGCCGCAGGCCCAGCAGGAGGGGCTGGAGACCATCGTCGGGGCGGCGGCGGTGGTGACCGTGACCTACATGGTCCTCTGGATGCGCGGCCATGCCCGCGACCTCAAGGGCCAGCTCGAGGGCGCTACGGCCTCGGCCCTGGCGGAGGGCTCGGCCTGGGCCCTGGTGGCCATGGCCTTCCTGGCCGTCCTGCGCGAGGGCTTCGAGACCTCGGTCTTCCTCCTGGCCGCCTTCCAGGCCGCGGTAGACCCCATGCTGGCCGGCCTGGGCGCCCTCATCGGCATCCTCGTCGCGGCGGGCCTGGGCTACGGCCTCTACCGGGGCGGCATCCGGCTCGACCTCAACCGTTTCTTCCGCCTGACCGGCGTGGTCCTCGTCCTCGTCGCTGCCGGCCTGGTGATGAGCGCCCTCCACTCGGCCCATGAGGCCGGCTGGCTCAACGTCGGCCAGCAGCAGCTGCTCGACCTGACCTGGCTCGTCCAGCCGGGGACCATCATCTCGGCCCTCATCACGGGCGTCCTGGGCATCCAGCCCCGGCCGACGGTCATCGAGGTCCTGGGCTGGCTCGTGTACCTCATCCCGGTCGGCCTGTACGTGGCTTGGCCGCAGCCGCGCCCCGCCCCCCGTCCCGTCCCGGCCGGTCCCGAGCAGACCTCGCTGCCTGTCTCGCGCTCCTGACCCCGATCGCCCCACCCACCATCGATGGAGGTCCCGTGCCCCGCGCTTCGACGACCCTGCCGCACCGCGCCCCCATCGGCCCCCTGAGCGCCCTCGTCGGCGCCCTGTTCCTCGCGGGTTGTAGCGGCCAGGGCGCGACCCCCGGGGACAGCGGCGGGCCGAACGGCTCGGCCGGGACGACCATCGTGGAGGTCACCCTGAGCGCCGACGGCTGCCCGCCCCAGCCGGCCTCGGTGCCGGAGGGCCCGGTCACGGTCCACATCAAGAACACCGATGCCGCTGCCGCATCGGAGGTGGAGCTCCTGCAGAACGGGGCCATCCTGGGCGAGAAGGAGAACCTCGTGCCCGGGCTGTCCGGCACGTTCTCCCTCGATCTGAAGGCCGGCCAGTACATCCTCTCCTGCCCCGGGGCCAAGACCGAGACGGCCACGTTGACCGTGGTCGCGGCCACGGCGGGCGGGGCCAGCCCGACCCCGATCTCCAGCACCCAGCTGGCGGTGGGCGCCGCCCTGGCCCGGGCCACGTCCGGCTACCAGGCCTACGTGCGCGACCAGGTCGACCAGCTGGTCACGGCCACCCAGGCCTTGGCCCAGGCCGTGGAGGCCGGTGAGGTGGCCAAGGCCAAGGAGCTCTACGGTCCGGCCCGGGTCTTCTACGAGCGGATCGAGCCGGTGGCCGAGAGCTTCGGTGATCTCGACCCCAAGATCGACGGCCGCATCGATGACGCGGCCTCGCCGGCGGACTTCACCGGCTTCCATCGCCTCGAGCAGGCCCTCTGGATCGACGGCAGGACCGACGCCATGACGCCCATCGCCCAGGGCCTGGTGACCGACGTCCAGCAGCTCCAGACGCTGGTCAAGACGGCCTCCTACCAGCCGGCTCAGGCGGCCAACGGGGCCAGCGAGCTGCTCGACGAGGTGGCGGCCTCCAAGATCACCGGCGAGGAGGAGCGCTACTCGCACCTCGACCTGCTCGACTTCCAGGCCAACCTCGATGGCGCCCAGAAGGCCTTCGAGCTCCTGCAGCCTGCCCTGACCCTCATCGACCCCGACCTGAGCTCGACCATCAGCGCCCGATTCGCCGACGTGCAGGCCGCCCTCGCGCCGTACCAGGAAGACGGCGTCTTCGTCTCCTACACCACGCTGACGGAGGCCGACACGAAGCTGCTGGCCCAGAAGGTCGATGCCCTGGCCGAGCCGCTCTCCCACGTGGCGGCGGCGGTCGTCGGCCATGGCTGAGCGACGCGTGACCGGCGATGGCTGAGCGCAGGCGGGTCCATGCCTGAGGGCGAGCGGCCGGGCATCAGCCGGCGAGGCTTCCTGCGGGCCGGCGCGGCGCTGGGCGGGGCCGCCGTCCTGGGCGGCGCCGGCGGCTTCGCGGCCGGCCGCTCCGGCCTCGCCGTGGGCGGCAGCGGGTCGCCGCTGCCGGGGTCCGGGACGGACAACGGCCGCATCCCCTTCTACGGGGCGCATCAGGCCGGCATCGCCACCCCGGCCCAGGATCGGCTGGCTATCGCCGCCTTCGACGTCATCGCCGCCCAGCGCTCCGACCTCGTGGCCATGCTGAAGCGCTGGACCGCGGCGGCGGCCCTCATGGTCGAGGGCAAGCCGGTGGGCGACGTCATGGCCGCGCCGCTCGCCCCGCCGACCGACACGGGCGAGGCCTACGGCCTCGCGCCGGCCCGGCTGACCCTGACGGCCGGCTTCGGGCCCAGCCTGTTCGACGCTCGCTTCGGTCTGGCCGGCCTCCGGCCCGCGGCCCTCGAGGCCCTACCGTCGCTGCCGGGCGACCTGCTGGATCCGGCCATCAGCGACGGCGACCTCGTCGTGCAGGCCTGTGCCGACGACCCCCAGGTCTGCTTCCACGCGGTGCGCAACCTGGCCCGCCTGGGCCGGGGCACGGTCGTCATGCGCTGGTTCCAGTCGGGCTTCGGGCGGACGTCGAGCACCAGCAGCAGCCAGGAGACGCCGCGCAACCTGATGGGCTTCAAGGACGGCACGAACAACATCGTGGCCGAGGACACCTCGGCCATGGACCGCTTCGTGTGGGTCGGCCTGGAAGCTGACCAGCCCTGGATGCGGGGCGGCACGTACCTGGTCGCGCGGCGCATCAGGATGCTCATCGAGTCCTGGGATCGCGATGGGTTCCTGGACCAGGAGCACGTCTTCGGGCGCCAGAAGCTGAGCGGCGCGCCGCTCGGCGAGACGGCCGAGCACGACCCCGTGCCGCTGACCGCCCGCGACGTCCACGGCGACCTCGTCATCCCGGCCGACGCCCATATCCGCTTGGCCGCGCCGTCGAGCAACGGCGGCCAGCGCATCCTGCGCCGTGGCTACTCCTTCACGGACGGCACCGATCCGGTCACGGGCCAGCTGGAGGCGGGGCTCTTCTTCATCTGCTTCCAGCGCGACCCCAACACCCAGTTCGTGGCCATCCAGCGCCAGCTGGGGGCCCACGACGCGCTCGATGAGTACATCAAGCACACCGGCTCCGGCCTGTTCGCCTGTCCGCCCGGGCTGGCCGCGGGGGGCTGGTGGGGCGAGGCCCTGCTGGGTTGAGCGGGCGGCTCGCTAGACTTGGCCCGGCCGCCGTGGAGCGGCCGCCTGGCGAGGAGGAAGCGTGGCCCGGCTGGTCGAATGCGTGCCCAACTTCAGCGAGGGGCGCCGGCCCGAGGTGATCGAGTCCCTGGCCGCGGCGGTGACCGCCGACCCCGAGGTCCAGCTCCTCGATCGGACCAGCGACGTCGACCACAACCGCAGCGTGCTCACCCTGGCCGGCCCGCCGCAGGCCGTGGCGGCGGCCATGGAGGCCGGCGTGGGCGTGGCCATCGAGCGGATCGACCTCAACGTCCACGAGGGCCAGCATCCGCGGATCGGCGCCGTCGACGTCATCCCCTTCGTGCCCCTCGGCGACTCGACCATGGACGAGTGCGTCGCCCTGGCCCGGGACTTCGGCGCTCGCATCGCGGAACGCTTCGAGCTGCCCGTCTACCTCTACGCCCGGGCCGCCCTGCGCCGCGAGCGGACGATCCTGGCCGACATCCGCAAGCCCCAGTTCGAAGGGCTGCGCGACCAGATCAGCCACCCCGGGCGCGCGCCCGACTTCGGCCCGGCCCGCATCCATCCCACGGCGGGCGCCGTGGCCGTGGGGGCCCGACCCTTCCTCATCGCCTACAACATCAACCTCGAATCGGGCGACCTCGACCTGGCCAAGCGGATCGCCCATCGCATCCGCGAGCGATCGGGGGGCCTGCCCCGCGTGCAGGCCCTGGGCCTCTACCTGGCCGACCTCCGCTGCGCCCAGGTCTCGATGAACCTGCTCGACTTCACGGTCACGCCGATGTGGCAGGTCTGGGAGCAAGTCGGGGCCGCGGCGGCGGTCGAGGGCGTCCGCCTCCGCGAGTCGGAGCTCATCGGCCTGGCCCCCCTGGCCGCCCTGACCGACGTGGCCGACCATGTCGGCGTGCCGACCGGGGCGCCGGTCGAGGAGCGCCTGCAGGCTGCCGCGGCCCGGCTGCGGATCCGCGACTTCCGCCCCGACATGGCCCTCGAACTGCGCCTCGCTGAAGCCGCCCGCGGGCCCGCGTGAGCGGCGCGAGCGGCTCGGCCCGGTGAGCGCGATCACGGCACGGAGGCCTGGGTGAGCGCAGCCGGTTCGAGCGCCCTCCTCGTCGTCGGCGCGGCCGAGGTGGTGACCATGGCCGGCGGCCTGCGCGGGGGCGCGAGCCAGGATGAGCCGGCCATCCTGTCGGCCGATGGGCCGGCCGTGGCCATCCAGGGGCAGCGCCTGGTGGCCGTTGGCGGGGAGGAGGCCGTGCGGGCTCGGCTCGACGAGCTGGGGCTGGGAGGGCCGGGGCTGGAGGTCCTCGACGCTCGAGGCGGGACCGTCACACCGGGGCTCATCGACCCCCACACCCACTTGCTCTTCGCCGGCACGCGCGAGGCGGAGCTGCGGCTCCGGCAGCGGGGCGCCGGCTACCTCGAGATCCTGGCCGCCGGCGGCGGCATCCTCTCCACCGTCGAACGGACCCGCGCGGCGAGCGTGGACGAGTTGCTGGCGCACGGCCGCCGCTGGCTGGGAGCCATGCTGGGCCACGGCGTGACGACGGTCGAGGCCAAGTCCGGCTACGGCCTCGAACGGGCCACGGAGCTGCGGCTCCTCGAGGTCGCCGGCCAGCTCGACGCGGAAGGCCCGGTCGAGGTCGTGCCCACCTTCCTCGGGGCCCACGCTGTGCCGGCCGAGTACCGCGACGAGCCGGGCGGCGGGGCCGAGGCCTACCTGCGCTCGGTCATCGACGCGCAGCTGCCGGCCGTCGTCGAGCAGGGCCTCGCCCGCTCCTGTGACGTGTTCTGTGAGGCCGGCGTCTTCAGCCCCGACCAGTCGCGCCGGCTCCTGCTGGCGGCCCGCGAACGGGACCTGGCCGTCCGACTCCATGCCGACGAGCTGGCACCGTCGGGCGGAGCCGAGCTGGCGGCCGAGCTGGGCGCCCTGTCGGCCGACCACTTGGCCGCGCCATCGACCGAGGGGGTGGCCGCCCTGGCTCGAGCCGCGGCCGAAGGTCGGGCGGTCGTGGCCGTCCTCCTACCCGCCACCACCCTGTTCCTCATGAAGGACGAAGGCGCGCCGGCCCGGGCCTTCGTGGAGGCTGGCGTGCCCGTGGCCCTGGGCACCGACTTCAACCCCGGCACCTCGCCCACGGCCAACCTGCCCCTGGTCCTCTCGCTGGCCGTCCTGCGCCTCCGGCTCAGCCCTTCGGAGGCCCTCGCCGCGGTAACCGTCAATGCTGCCGCGGCGCTGGGGCTGGGGGAGAGCCACGGCTCGCTCGAGCCGGGCAAGCAGGCCGACCTCGTGATCTGGGACGCGCCCTCCCACGAGCTGCTGCCCTATTGGTTGGGGGCGGACCTCGTGCGGGTGGTGGTCAAGCGGGGGCGGGTGGTGGTCGACCGCCGCTGAGGTTCGGGCTGAGCGCTGGCGGTCGGGCTCAGCGCTGGCGGTCGGGCTCAGCCCTTGCCGCGCGACTCCAGGATGACGACGGTCAGCTCCTGAGGCACCGAGGAGACCGAGACGGTCAGCTTGGCCTGCGGAGCAGGAGCCTGGGCCACGCCCATCTCGTGGAGGAAGCGGCCCATGGCCGCATCGCAGTCCTCGGGCCGATCGCAGACCGGCATGGCCACGACGAGGTTGACGTCGAGCTGCGAGACGACCTCCGCGGCGCGGGCCACGGTGAGGTTGCCGCCGATGGGCAGGCAGGCCACGTCGACGGTGCCCAGCTCACCCAGCGTGGCCTCGGTCAGGGCGTGGCCGATGTCACCGAGGTGGATGGCATGGAGCCCGTCGAGCTCGTAGACGAAGGCGACGTTGCGGCCGCGCTCGCTGCCTCGGGACTCGTCGCGGAAGGTGCGCACGCCCGTGACCAGGACGTCGTGGACCTCGAACTCGCCCGGACCCTCGAGGACGAAGGCCTCCTCCAGGCTCGCCGGCAGCGGGGTCCCGGCCCGGGTCAGCGCGGTGCCCTTGCGGCCCCGCGGCCCGGCCTGATCAGCATCGGCATGGCTGAAGGTGACGATATCGGCGGTCAGCCCTCGCCCGGTAGGCCCGACGACCGAACGGAAGGCGTCGGCGGCGATGACGCCTTCGCGGCCTTTGAGGCGCAGGCAGGCCCCGCCGTACCAGGTGATCTCCATCGCCGCATCCTAGCGAAGAAAGGGAGAACGGGAGGCGCCTGCCCAATCGGCGCCTCCCGTTCGGAGGGAGGGAGAGGGAACTGGAAGCGGTGGCTTCACGGTTCCGCTGCCATCACGTTACGCGCGCTGCGTGAAGCGACAAGCCCCGAGTCGGTGAAGATTCCGACACCTTTGAGGGGGTCCGAGCGCTGCCTCCTGCCCGGCCGTTCCTGGTCATGCTCCGGGACCGAACCGTATCGCCGTCCACCCCTGCCGGACCTCCTCCCGCTCGATGGCCGCCCGGATCGAGTGGCTCCCGAAGGGCCGGTCCTGGCCAAACACGCCGGCAGCGGCGCCTTATCTGGGTCGGACTAGGGCCGGAGCGTCCGGACGTGCCCGACCGTGGCCAGACAGGTGCAGATTCGCGGCGCTACATCCCTACGGGTCCGGGTCCTCGCCGCCTGATCCTCCAGATCGGCCTCGATGGTGGCCATACGCGCGCTGGGCGGAGGGTCTGGCCACGGATCAGGCCCGATCCGGCCTCGACGAGGGCTCGAGGGTGGCCACGACACCGTGGTCGTCGCGGGGCTCGGGCATAAGGATGCCGGATCGGCCCTGTTTGGCCAGGACGCGGGGCTGACCGGCGCGGATCGGGGCAGAGGAGACCGGGCTACGATCCCGGGTCGAGCTCGATGGGGCCGCCGATGGGGAGGCGGGCGAAGTCGGCCCCGCCCTCGCGAGCCAGCCACGCGCAGGCCCCGCGGAGACCACGCTCGTTGAGCTGCCCGTCGTGGATGGGGTGGATGTGCCGGGGCGCGACAGCGCGTGCGAAGGCGATCGCCTCGTCGGTCTTCATCCACGAACCGTGGACCGGCACGAACAGCCGGTCGACCGGCACGCCGGGTGGGACGAGGGCATCGCCGGGCACATAGACGCGCTCGTCGACGAGGTAGCTCAGGTTGGCCACGTCGGGCCGGCCCTGCCAGATGGGGGCGTGGCGGCCGCCGAAGGCACGGACGGACCAGCCGGCGGCGTCGAACCGCTCGCCGACGTGAACGGGGACCAGGCGATCGCTCTGCGGCGCACCGTCCGCGGCGGCGACGACCGTGGCCAGGGCCGCGGCCGGGCCGTAGACCCGGAGCGCGGGCGAGGCCGCCATAGCCGCGGCCAGCGGTCCGGGATCGATGTGATCCTCGTGCTCGTGGGTGATCAGCACGGCCTGAGCCCCCGCGAGGGCCGCCGGCTCGGTCCAACAGCCGGGGTCGACGACCAGGGCGCGGCCATCCTCCTCGATGCGAGCGCAGGCATGGCCGTAGCGGACAAGGCGCACAGCAACCCTCCTACATCGACTCGGGCGCGGAGATGCCCAGCAGACCCAGGGTGTCGGCCAGGGCGAGGCGGACGGCGGAGACGAGGCGCAGGCGCTGGGCCGAGGTGACCGCGTCGGTCGCATCGACCACCCGCCGGTCGCGGTAGTAGGCGTGGAAGGCGGTGGCCAGCTCGGTGGCATAGGTGGCCAGGCCCTGAGCTTCCTCGGCCGCGGCGGCGTCCTCGACGACTTCGGACAGGCGCAGCACGCGCAGGGCCAGGGCGGCGGCGACGGGGTCGTGGGCCAGGGCCTGAGGATCCGTGGCCGGGGCGGCCGCGAGGTCGGCCTCGGCGGCCTTGCGGAGGATCGAGCTGATCCGGGCGTGGGCGTACTGGGCGTAGTAGACCGGGTTCTCCGCGGACTGCTTCTTGGCCAGCTCGATGTCGAAGTCGATGCCCACGGTGTGCCCGCGGGCGGCGAAGAACCAGCGGGCCGCGTCGACCCCGATCTCGGCCAGCAGCTCGTCGAGGGTGATGAACTCCCCGGCGCGCTTGGACATCGAGACCTCCGCCCCATCGCGCACGAAGCGGACCCAGGCGATAAGCAGGACCTCCACCCGCTCGGCCCCGAAGCCCATGGCCTGGGCGGCGTTGCGCAGGCGAGCCACGGTGCCGTGGTGGTCGGCCCCCCAGAGGTAGATGAGCCGGTCGAAGCCGCGCCCGAACTTGTCCACGAGGTATCCGACGTCCGAGCCGAAGTACGTGGACTGGCCGTTGGAGCGGCGCAGGACGCGGTCCTTGTCGTCACCGTAGCTCGTGGAGCGGAACCACAGCGCCCCGTCCTGCTCGTAGGTCGCGCCGGCCGCGGCGAGCCTGGCCAGGGCGTCCTCGACGTGGCCTTCGGCGTACAGCGAGCCCTCGCTCTTCCAGACGTCGAAGCGGACCCCCAGGCGAGCCAGCGAAGCCTCGATGCCGGCCCGGATGCGCTCCGAGGCCCAGGCGCCCAGGAGGCTCTCGGCATCGGCGCCAGGGGCCTCGGCCTGGGCCCACAGCTCGGCCGGCAGCTCGGCCGCCAGGGTCTCGACGTAGGCCCCGCGATAGCCGTCCTCGGGGATCGGCTGGCCGGCCCGCACGGCCCGCACCGAGGCGCCCAGGTTGCGGACCTGCGAGCCGAAGTCGTTGAAGTAGTACTCGCGGGTGACGTGGTGGCCGGCGGCTTCGAGGATGCGGCATAGGAGATCGCCCACGAAGGCCCCCCGGGCGTTGCCGATGTGCAGCGGCCCGGTGGGATTGGCCGAGACGAACTCGACGTCGATGCGCCGGCCCCCGCCCTGCCCCGCCGGCAGGCGGCCGAAGTCCGGCCCGGCGACGAGGGCCGCGTCGAGGGCTGCGGCCAGGTGGTCCGGGGCGAGACGGACGTTGAGGAAGCCCGGCGCAGCGACCTCGACCCCGGCGATGGCCGGATCCGCGACGCGGGCCGCGATGGCCGCGGCGATGGCCATCGGCGGGCGGCGCAGCGGGCGGGCCAGCTTGAGGGCCAGGTTGGAGGCGTAGTCGCCATGGGCCGGGTCGCCGGGCCGCTCGACCTCGACGGCCGGCGGGCCGGAGGCCTCGGTGTCGTGGGTCAGGTCGCCGGCCGCGACGGCGGCGAGATAGGCCCGTTCGATGGCCTGGCGCACGGCGCTGCGCAGGGTGCCTGGCTCCACGCTTCCTCCGATCTCCTTGGGGTCGGGGCCAGCCTAGTCGCTCCCACGTGACCGCGCCGAGGGGATGTGGTGGGGCCCGACCTGTCCGACCGCCCGGGCGGCAGAAGTCCCGTCCGGGTCCTAGTCGCTCGGTGCGACAGGGCACCGGATATCGACCGCCGGCAGGGCGGGTGCGCCGGGGTGCAGGCCGGTCCAGGGGAGTCTGGTGCACTTCGTTCGTACTGGACAGACCCATGACCATCCGCGACACTGCCGGTACTTCGTAAGGCAGGTCGTAAGGACCGGCCACCAACATCCGAGGTGACCCCTCGGTCAGCCATCATCGCGACGACCGTCCCGTCGCCAGAGCCATGACGAAAGGACCCCACGTGTCTGCCCGACCTGATCCAAACCTCTTCCATCTCGGTAGGACGCGCCGGCGCTCCGGCCCCGCGGTCGTCCTGGCCACCGTGGCCATGCTAGGGGTCGCCCTCGGCGGGGGGTCGATCGCGTTCGCTGCCGGGCCCGGCAACAACGGCCTCGGAACCCCGAACGACGGCTCCACGTCAGCCGTCATGGTCGGGGGCAGCGTCACCGCCGCCGGCGGTAGCGCGACGATGAACACGAACGCCACGATGTCGTGCACCTCGAACGACTCGGTGCTTGGCTTCAGCGGCTCGTTCACCTTGGACAAGACCGTCGACTCCGGTTCCCGGTTCGTGGTCTATCTCGTTCCCAACAACGGTTCGGACGCGAACCCCAGCACCAACGTCGCCGCCAACTCCGCCACCGTCACGGTCAGCGCGCCTGACAACTTGAGCGGCAAGACCATCTCCTTCTCGATCCCGATCACCAGCGCATTCACCGAGTCCAGTGGTGGCATCCTGATCGTCTTCGCGGTCAACTCGGACAGCATCACGGCCATCTCGTCGAGCAAGTCGAATTCCCTGAACTGCAGCGAGGCCGCCACGCCGACGCCCACCGTGGCGCCCACGCCGACCCCGACGGTCGCCCCGACGCCGACGCCCACCGTGGCGCCCACGCCGACCCCGACCGTGGCCCCGACGCCCACGCCCACCGTGGCGCCCACGCCGACCCCGACCGTGGCCCCGACGCCGACCCCGACCATCGCACCCACGCCGACCCCGACCGTGGCCCCGACGCCGACCCCGACCATCGCACCCACACCCACGCTGCCCAACACCGAGGGCTCGCCCACCCCGACGCCCTCCGGCACGGTCGTCCCGGCCACGTCCACACCGGCCCCCTCGGGGACCGTCGAGCCGGCCACCCCGACCCCGACAGCCGGCCACACCCTGCCGGCGACCGACACGACCGGCTCCGGCGGGCCGTCCGGCCCCGGCTCATGGTTCCCGCTCCTCCTGCTCGGTCTGGCCTGCCTGGCCGCTGGGATCGTGCTCCTGAGGCCGGCTCCGGCACCGCGCCGCTAACCAGCCACGGCGCCCGCGGGGGGCGGGCGCTCATGAGGGGGACCCTGGGGGGAACCGAGAGGCGGGCCGAAAGGCCCGCCTCTTCGCGTCTGCTGGCGGGGTCGGCCTCGGTTCAGCCCTCCTCGAGGTGCTCCAGGACGAGGCCCGGCCGGGCCATGGCCACCGGGCCGTCGAACGTGCGGCGGGCTCGGGTCGCTGCGCCCGCCACGGCCTGGTCCAGGACGTGGGTCAGGATGAGCCGGCTGGCCCCTCCGTCGCGCGCCACGGCCGCGGCCTCGGCGGCATCGAGGTGCATCGCGGCCGGTTCGTTGGGCAGGGCCCCGAAGGCGGCCTCGGAGAGCAGCGTGTCCCTGGGCCGTACGAGGGCCAGCAGGTCGGCCATCCGGCCGCAGTCACCCGAGTAGACGAGCCCCGGACCGTCGGCCGCGCCGGCCGGCGTGATCCGGAAGGCAAAGCTGGGGCCCACGTGCGTCACGACCCCGATCTCGACCTCCAGTTCGCCGATCGTCCGGCGCCCGGGCTCGAGCTCGAGGCCCGAGCCGGGCAGGCAGCTCAGGAAGTCGGGCTCGTGCATCAGCACGTCATAGCGGGCCCGCAGGCCCACCGGCGCGTGGAGGGCCAGGGAGTGGCCCGGCCCGCAGCCCCAGCGCAGGTAGTGGCGCAGGGGGACGAGATCGATGTGATGGTCGGGGTGGAGGTGGCTGATCATCATCGCCGTCAGGCTCTCGGGCGGCAGCCGCGAGCCCAGGGCGGCGAAGCTGCCCTGTCCGATGTCGAAGCAGATCCGCGTCTCGCCCTCCTCCACGAGGTAGCAGGAGGAGGAGAGGCCGGCCGAGCGCCGGGTGTAGGCCGGGCCGGCACCGACCACGGTCAGCTTCATGCGCCCACGGCCCCGGGAGCCACGGGCAGCGGCCCATCCAGGGGCAGCGCACCGCGGCGCCAGGCGAGGGCCGCGAAGCCGGACCGCTCGAGCAGCCCGTACGCCTCGCTGAGGCCGAAGCCGAAGTGGTCGAGCCGATGGGCGTCGGAGCCGGCCGTCACGCGCTGGCCGCCCAGGGCCCGGAAGCGCTCCACGGCGGCCCGCGGCGGATAGGTCTCGAGCGCCTCCTGGCGCAGCCCCGAGCTGTTGACCTCGAGGGCCGTGCCGCTCTCCACGAGGGCCGTCAGGACCCGCTCGTAGAGGTCGGCGTGGGGCTCGTAGGCGAAGGGACCCAGATAGGGCACGAGGTAGCGCTTGATGAAGTCGAGGTGGCCCAGGGTGTCGAACAGACCGCTCCGAGCGGCCGCCTCGACCTCCTTCCAGTAGGGCTGACTGGCCTCGCGGGGCGTCTTGTCGGCGCACCAGCGGGCCGCGGCGGTCCGATCACGAAAGGGGCTGTCGGGCCCCACGTGGACCGAGCCGATGATGAAGTCGTAGGCATGGCTCGCCAGATGGGCCCGGATGTCGTCCTCGAAGCGGCGCTCGTAGGTGATCTCGACGCCGAAGCGGATGATGGGCCGGCCGGCCCAGCGCTCAGCGGCCTCGCCGACGACCCGTCGCCGGCGCTCGTAGTCGGTGAAGGCGAAGGCCGGGGCTCGGGGGTCGAAGTCGAGGTGGTCGGTGATCATCAGCTCGGCCACCTCGCGCTCCCGAGCGGCAGCGGCGTAGAGGTCGATGGGGACGTCCGCATCCGGCGAGAGGTCGGTGTGGAGGTGGGCATCGAGGGGCAGATCCAGGCGGTCGGGCGTGGGCATCGCCGCGCAAGGCTAGCGCGCCCCGGTCCACCCCGCGCGGCCACCGGGCAGGCGCCGGCGTAGCCACCCCTGGTCTGTGGCGATCCCGGCACTTCTGGCCTGGGGGCCTCCCCGGCGATGCCCCTGCCGTCACGCCCAGCGGTACAAACGACGAATGACCCGGCGGCCGGCGGCCTGCCGTCACGCCCAGCGGTACAAGCGACGAACGAACCTGCGGCCGACGGCCTGCCGTCACGCCCAGCGGTACAAGCGACGAACGAACCGGCGGCCAGCGGTCAGTCGTCACGCCCAGCGGCACATCCGACCGGTCTGCCCGTCATCCGTTGCACCCAGCGAACCATCCGACCGTTGGGCTCGCAGCCGTTCGTCGCTTGTCACGCCGGCTGGAACAAGCCTCCGTGGGACCGGCGTAGCATCACCGGCAGGAGGTGCCTCACGCGTCAGGAGCAGCTGCTCAGTGTCCTGCTCATCGCATTCGTCATCCTGCTGGCCCTGAGCGTGGTGGTCATCGTCGTCGCCGGGGTGGTGGCGCCGGCCTCGCCGGTCGGCCCTGGCTGAGGCGCGAGCGGCAGCCGGAACACCACCCTACTGCGAAGCGGCCGCCCGCATCAGCTCGTAAGCGCGGCGATGGTCGCCGCTCTCCGCGGCTAGGGCGGCCCAGGCCCGCAGGACCTCTGCCCGCCGCGACGGCAGACCATGCTCGGCGGCTATGTCGGCAGCGCGCTCGAAGTCGGTCGCCGCAGCCGACACATCGCCCAGAGCCTGCGCCGCCCGCGCCCGGGTGGTGAGGGCGTCGATCGCCGCCTTGTGATTGCTGCTGGCCTCCGCGTGCGTAAGCGCCGTCGTGGCCAGCTCGCGGGCGTTCTTGGGTTGACCGCGGGCGATAGCGATCTGGGCCTGCGTGTCGAGGACGTGGGCCAGCTTGCGCACATCATCGAAGCGAGCGAGGGCGGCGGCAGCCGCGGCCGCGTGGGTCTCGGCCGCGACGAGGTTGCCCAGCACGAGATAGGTCAGGGCGAGGTTGTTGTCCATCGCCGCGGCGTCGCGCTCGGCGGCCGCCTCGGCGTAGAGCGCCACGCTCCGCTGGCCCTGTCGCAGCGCCCCCTCGAAGTCGCCAAGTTCTCGGTAGCTGGCGGAGAGGGCGGCCGCGAACGAGGCGCGGCGCAGGGCATCGAAGCCGGCAGCGGCGCGCTGCGCCTCCTGGAGGAGGGCCAGGGCACTGGCGTGATCCCCGCGCCGGGCGTCCACGTTGGCCGCCGCCACCAGCGCGCGCACGTGCAGGTCCGGATCGACGCCCGGGTCGCCTGAGCGATCATCGAGCAGGCCGCGGAGCAGGCCGCGGGCCTCATCGAGGTCATCGCTGCCGTAGTAGGCGGCGGAGAGCCAGTAGCGTGCCAGCGCAGCATCCGCAAGGCGGCCCGCCGCAGTGAAGAGCTCGAGGGCCTCCCCAGCCGGCGCGATCGCGTCGGCGCCCCGATCCAGGCGACAGAGCGCCTCGGCCTGGGCGCGCAAGAGCTCGGCCCGGGTCAGCGCGGCGGGCTCCCGGGCGAGGAGGGCGGCGTACCCGTCGGCCGCGGCCTGCCAATCGCCCGAGGCGAGATGCAGATCGGCATCGAGCCGCAGGGCGACGACGTCATCGTCACCTACGAGTGTGGCGGGCGTCGTCCCGAGCCGGGCTGCGAGATAGGCCAGCGCCTTGATCGATGGTTGGGTCAGGCTGTTCTCGAGGGCCGAGACATACGCCTTCGAGTACTGCTCGCCCGCTAGTTCCGCCTGGGTCAGCCCGGCTGCCAGACGAGCGGCACGGATCCGTGCGCCCATGCCCTGTGCGCTCCGGGCCGGAGGCCGCCCGACGCGACGGGCCGACGGGGCCGATCGGGCGGACGTCGTGCTCATGCTTGGCAGTGTACTCGATTATCCAGGCGGGTGGACAGACGGCCATTCATTAGTCAGTCCCACTGGACTATTGCGCCCAGTTAGGCGTACCATCAGAGCGCCAACCCCGGACCGGACGTGCCCTCTCGGGAGGTTCGTCCGACATGCGAGAAGGCTCGCCAACTCAGCGGCTAGGGACGGATTTCTCCGAGCCAACAGTCTATGATGCGATCAGGGAAGGCCTGTCGAGGAATGGACTGACGGGCGATAATGCCTTGGGGATCGACCTCACGGACTATGCTGTCGGCTCTGTCGCCCACGTCACATCGTTGGCGAAGGAGGTGCCGTCCTATGAGCTGGCTGAGCTTCGAGTTGGAGGAGAAGTCCGAGCAGTCGTTCGCGTTGATGACACCGAAAACGGATACCTCTTCGCAGCTCTCAGCCCCGCAGGCAGCGACTACCCATTCGCCTCCACCGCGACCCTGAGCCGCTACATGACGGCCAACGGACTCAGCGGCACAGGAACTCTGGTCTGGGCCTGGGCGGACGAAGGCGCATCACCCTTCACACCGTACGTGGAATCGACTAACCCTTCATCCAGCTCGCCCACGTACCTAACCCCCCAGGGTGTCTTCGCAACTCTCCATCTAGCCCCCGGCCTCACTCCATCCCAATAGGGGACCTGCCCCGCGGCATGCAACCATGCCCCAGATCGCGGAGAGCTGCTGAACGTTCTTGGGCAGCTGCCCGTCTCTACAGATGTGGAGCTTCACCAGGAACCGATGCGCCCACTCGCTAGCCTCGACGTCCACGGCGGTCCAGCCTACTCTGAGGCTGAGTTCGTGCGGCTAGTTGAGCCGGAACTGCGACACGCGTACCACTTGGCACTGATGCTGCTTCGCAATGCCGCCACGGCCGAGGATGTGGTCCAAACCGCCATCTTGCGTGCCTGGGCCGGCTGGCCCACGCTACGGGACCGGGACCGCTTCGTTCCTTGGTTCCACAGCATCCTAATCAATGCCTGTCGCGACGAGCTCCGGCCACGCGGGCGAATACGCTGGCTCCCGCTCGATCAAGTCAGTATCATCGCTCCGGATGGCCTAGACTCGGCTCTAGACCGCGATGTTATCGGTCGGGCATTCACAGTATTGCCGCTCCCTGAGCAGGAAGTTTTGGCTCTCCGGTTCTGGGCTGACTTGACCGTGGCGGAGATCGCATCCCGGGTCGGGGCGCCGGTAGGCACCGTCAAGTCTCGGTTGCACTCGGCATTGAGACGCATGCGGGCGGCTGTCGAGGAAGCAGGGCAGGGGACGGCATGAATATGCTCGACGACGAGCTTGAGCGCAGGATTCGGCGCTGGTTTGAGCGCATGACTCTTCCTACCGAGCCGGATAGCCTGCACGAGGCGCTGCAACGTCTACCACCGACGACTCGTCGCAGGCGACAGTGGATAGTCGTTCCGAGTATTGTTGCCGGCTTGCTGGCGGCGATATCACTCATCGGACTACTAATCTTCGCGAACTCCTTGCTGGGTTCAGGCCAAGGAACTGGTTCGGGGCAGCCCATTGCCTCACAGACCACGACCACTCCCTCATCTCGTCCAACGCCACACGAAATAACACTCGCGGGTAAGCTCACCGCAAGCGAGGGATGGGCTATAGCCGACGGCGTCCTCCAGTGGACCAATGATAACGGCACCTCATGGCACCTCACGAAAGACCTCAATGCATGGCCCCTCCTCCCAACGAGCCAGGTTGGGTTCATCGACTCCATGCATGGGTGGGGGCTCAATTTGGCAGACCCTGCACGGCCGTTGTTCGAGGTGACCAGCGATGGTGGTCAGAGTTGGGCCGCAGTCCAGCTGCCGGACATGCCAGGATCGCCATCCTCTCCTTATTTCTCCAATGTGCATTCCGGGTGGCTCGTGATAACACATGCCAGTGGAAGCGGTGAGCTGCTAGCGACTGGTGACGGCGGGGCAAGCTGGCATGTCCTAGGCTCGGTCCCATCGAGCATCCTTGGCCCCGTCGTGTTCCTCGACGAGTCTAATGCCATCGCGATCGGGACAAGCGATCCTGTTGCTGCCGCAGGACGAACGGCTGATTCGCTGTTCGTAACGCATGATCAAGGACGAACGTGGACACACGTCAACATTCCTACCCCGACCGGATTCGGCTCTACCAAATCGTCTTCTGTGGCGCAACTCCCGAGAGCGACTTCCGGAAGCAGCGCGGTCGCCGTAATAGATGTTTCAAGCAGTGCGGCGTCGATTACTGAATTGCTGAGGACCAATGACCGTGGCAGCACATGGAGCATTGCAGGGATTCTGCCAGCGGACAACAGCGGCCTGCCGTTCGCAATGGCTACACCGGGTCGATGGCTCGCTGCCTTCGCGTCCGGCGGAGCCAGCGCGCCGACGCTCATGGAATCGTTGGACGCGGGCAGGACGTGGCATCCCGTGATGGTCACAGGGTTCCCTCAGTCCCCTGTGTTCAAGAGCCTGATGTTCTCGGACGCTCAGGATGGCTGGGCCCTGGTCGATTTGGCACCTACCCCTGACGCCCAAGTGACAGTCAGCGGTCAGCTATTCGCAACGACCGATGGTGGCGCGCACTGGATTTCCATAATGTCGGGACTGCAGGTGCCTTAATAGCGAGAGCGTCGTCGGGTTCCGAGACTCTGCCACCACAAGTAACTTGACTCGACCCCAGCCTCTTCGTTTCCGGGCTTCCCGCGTGACCGCGGCACTAGGCATACCATGGCGAGTGGCCACAAGAAGCCATGAAGACTTGACAATGGCAACTATCAGTTTGTAGAATCCGGGTCACACCCTAGCCGCCAAGCAGCGGCATCGACGGAGAACCTCCTGGGCCCGAACCCGCAGAGGGCGACCTCCCCTCTCCAGGGGCGGGTTCCAAGGGTCACACACGGGTATGGGCATGGCCGAGGCCGCGGCCCTGAGCGGGAGGCAAAGCCATGTGCTCACGCAATCGTCGATTCGTCTACACGAGCCATTCGCGACGACTGCTCGTCGCCATAACGGCACTCGCCTCTCTACTGATACCAGGATTGCGGGTGTCGGCATCGATTGGCACGCAAACCTACGTCCTCGCCGAAGGATTCGATACGTGCGCCAATGTCAGTGCAGCGACACTGAGCGCGTGGTGGAATGGTACTCCATGGTATGTCTACGGGACCTATCTTGGCGGAAGCGGCGGCGCATATGTTGGCTGTGTCCCTATGAGTCAGGCGACGATCAATTCTGCAATCGGGCAAGGTTGGGCGCTCGAACCGTTTTGGTATGGGCGCCAAATGCCGTCTTCTTGCATCCGCGAGACATATCCTTCGACCATTAGCCTCAACACCACAACTGCATATAGTCAAGGAAAGAGTGAGGCCGACTCGGCGAACACCGCTGCCGCATCGTTCGGATACGGAACTTTTGACATAATCTATTACGATCTGGAGGCGACAGGAGACTCCTCCGCTTGCATAGCGGCCGCCAAGGCGTTCGTAAACGGCTGGGAGTACGAGCTTGCGTATTTCACTGCGTATTGGGGAGGATTGTATGGCTCGTCATGTTCCTCCAACCTATCGTCATTTGCTTCGATCGCTAATGTTCCTCGGGCGATCGCACCAAGAGACGTCAACCACGATCCTACCGGTGTCTATGGTCTATCGTGTCTTTCGGATAGCCTTTGGGACAATGAACAACGTATCCATCAACTTGCGGCAATGGTGCCTCTGATGTATGGCGGCCATAGCTTAGTTGTTGATGAGGATTGTGCCTACGGTCCCGTCGACACTAATTCGGGAGTCGATCGCTCACCCTTCAACTGCAGCTATGTCCACCAGTGATGACCGGCACCGCCCGGAGGCATGTTGGCGAGCGGGTGGAGTCAGGAGGATACGGAATGGAGAGGATTCAGTCGACGGGGCATTGCAACTTGCAGATTGCACTTGGAGTGACCGTAACGGCCTTTATTCTTGCCCTCGAGGGCTGTTCCGCCGCCAGGATTCCGACAAAAGCGACGGCCCCCGCTCTTGGCGCCACGACGGGCCATTCCAGCAATCCGTGGGTTTCGGCGACCCCTCCAGTCAGTCCCAGCCCGGCCTCCAGCACGCCCCACAGCCTCGACGGACCGGTGGGCTTCGACGGCGCGGCTGGCTGGCGCTTCTCCCCGGATGGCATGTGGACCTCGAGTGACGGCGGGCGGCACTGGAGCGCTGCGACCCTGCCGGAGGGGGTCCAGCCGACCAAGGTGGTGGCCGCGGCGATCGACCCGCAGGGGACGATCTGGCTGGCCGTGATCCACGATCAGGGCCTGGACCTCTATCGCTCCGACCTGCTGGGCCCCTGGTCGATGGTGACCCTGACGCCTACCTGGCCGTCGGTCGGCGGCCTGTGGAGCGGGCCACCGGAACGGGTGTCGATCTGGCCTGGACCCGCGGGGCTGGTGACGGTCGTGGCCAGCCAGACCTCGGGCATGGCCTTGGCCGTTTCGTCGACCTTCGTCTCGACCGACGGTGGACGGACGTTCCGTCAGGGATCTGCCCAGGCCGGCAGCGAGGCCAACCTCGTCTGGTCGTCCATCGCCTTCGTCGATGCCGATCACGGCGTTGTGGTCGCTGGTCCTGCCGCGAACATCCTGTTCTGGACGGCCGACGGCGGCGCCTCCTGGTCGCCGAGTTCGGGTGGCGTGAAGCGCGCCTCCGGTGACATGGTGTTCGGCCAGCCCTTCGTCGCCGGCGCAATGATCGAGCTGCCAGTCACGACCGCCGACGCCGATGGCGGCGAATCCCTCGCGATCTACGCCAGCTCCGACGGAGGCGGCCACTTCGAGCCGCTCGCGAAGCCGGTCCGGATCGGACCGGACTACGACCCGCCGGCCTCCGTGGCCGTGAATGGCCAGACCCTCTGGGCCCTGGGCGAAGGAGCGACGAGCCTCGAGATATCCACCGACGGAGGACGGACATGGACCTCACGAACGACCGCCGGCCTCTCAGAGAACGCGTCGATGCTGGCCCTGACGGGCGGGGAGGGCGCAGTGGCCGTGGTCAGCGATACGACATGCGCGGGGTTCAAGAGCGACTGCACGACGGACACCTACCTCGAGTTCACCGCCGACGGCGGCGCGACCTGGAGTCGGCCATGAGCACGTTCGGCCGGCCAGGACTAGCCGTCGTGGCCTGCTGCTGCCTGAGCCTTCTTGCCGGATGCAGCGGCGTCGGCAGTCCCTCAACGCCGCCGGTCACATCGGCCCCGCCTTCACCGACCACCGGGACCTCGGGATCCCCGACGCTATCGGCCAGCGCCCCGGCGTCGGCGACCGCGACAGCGTCGATGACCGTCACGCCCTCGCCAACGACGCCGCCCGACCAGATCCCCGAGGCGCTTCGGGGCTTGCCGTTCGTCGTCGGGGAGCCGGGTCAGGGCCAGGTCGTCGGGCTCGTCGGATCGAGCGTCCGGCTGTCGGTGCCCACGACTTCGACCGTCCTCGCCGCTTCGTCGCGGTACGTCGTGACGGCCAAGCTGGGCAAGGTCCCCGCTGAGGACGTGACGGTCTACGACCTTCAGGGAGACACTGCCTCGGCGCTGACCTACGCCATCGGTCGGCCGGTCAGCTCGGCGGCCATCGCGGGCGACGTCGTCCTGCTTGCTGGTCCGGCGCCCAGCGGCGTCGACGGTGGGGTGACGGCCCTCGACCTTCGGACCCGGACGACCATGCAGCTGGTCAAGCCCGGAGGGGCCGTGAGCCGGCAGAACGTCCGAGCGGTGCTGCTCTCGTCGAGCGGCCAGACCGCCGTCTCGGCGTCATGCACTTCCGATGGCAGCGGCTGCACGGCCGACGTCATCGACGTGAAGGCCCTGAAGGCAGTGAGGACAGTGGATCTTGCCGGCTCGCCAAGCGCCGCCACCGACGAGATAGTGCTGGTAAGACCCGACGGCAGCACCATCAGCGGCGTCGACCTCCTCACGGGCAAACCCCGCTGGAGCCACTGTTGCGAAGAGTACGACTGGTCCTACGCGATCCCTAATGGCTTCATCGTGGCCAAGGGCTCCTACCCGTTCCGCCTCCTCCTCGTTGATGCAATGTCGGGCGTGGTCACGACCAAGCTCGAACGCGCGACACAGGATCACTGGACACTCTGGCCGTCGCTCTCCACCTCCTCGGCCGCCATATTCAGCCCGAACGGTCTGCTCGCGGAGACCGCAGCCGATTCGGGACGCATCGTAGGCGACCTGCTCGACCTAGACACAGGTCAGGTAACCGAGCACGCCCTCGATATCGGGGCGCGACCATGAGATCCGCACGCACCTTCGTGGCGCTGACCCGGTCGGCCATAGGCGCCATCGGACTCGCCATGGCCCTTAGTGTCGCCGCGCCCAGCGCGCTACTTGCTCACGTTCCAACGACGGGAGCGAGCAAAGGCAGTTTCGTGAAAGACCAAGCAGTGACCTTCAAGTACGCTTCCGCCAGCTACCCATCATGGCTTACGACGGCGGTGACCGATACCTTGCAGAACTACTACCACGATGCAAATCACAACAGCCACGCTCCATCACTGACCTACTCCAGCAATGGAACTGCAGTCGTCCACTATGTCGCCCAAACAACGTCGCCGTGTGGCACTGGCTCGCAGACATGGCTCATGTGCACGACCGGCGGAGGGTCAAGCGGGTGGGATATATATGTACGCGACCTCGACAACTCGGGATCAAGCAATAACTGGTGGGAGGAGACGCCTCACTGCTCCGCTGGGTCGACGTGCTACTACGTCCATCGTGCAATGATCCACGAATCCGGTCATGCGATGCTGAGTTTTGCGGATGAGAGTGGTTGGTCGGAAGATGACACGGTCATGAACGGCATTGATCCACATGTAGGCGCCACTGGCGCTACTCACTGGGATTACCAGCGGTGCGACGAGGCGGCATCGCAGTTACTATGGGACCTCAAGAACAGCGCCGGGGAGTATGGCGATTGCTTCGACGATATCGTCAACCACGGAACTCATGGTCTCAAGACGGATCTAACCATGGGAACGACTAGCTACAGCGCATGTAATGGCGACTCAATCATCGCTAGCGGTCGCATCCAGGTTCACGACTATTCAAGCTACGGTCCCCTCGGAGGAAACCCCCTCACCAATCGGACCGTATGGGTCGATCGCGGGAGCACGCTTAAGTTCACCTCGGCCATTGCCAGCAACGCTTCGAATGATAATTGGTCGGTAACGCTCAACGGGAGTAGCGTGACCTACAGCTACTCAGCTCATTTCGACTATTCGTCTGGTTCCGGGCTCGATGCCTCTGCCCACGTTGCCTTTACAGCGCGATGGGGGACCGCCTGCTAGTCAAGCGCCCACCTAGACAAGGTGCAGTTCCCGGCCGGCCGTGGCGAAGGCGTCAAGGCAGGCCTGGAGATCGTCCCGGCTGTGCTCGGACGTGACGATGGTCCGGATGCGGGCCTTGTCCAGGGCCACCGTGGGGTAGACGATGGCCTGGGCGAAGACGCCCAGCTCGCCCAACCGGTCGGAGAGTCGGGCGGCGTTCTCCGAGGAGCCGACGATGACCGGGGTGATGGGCGTCTCGCTGATGCCCGTGTCGAAGCCCAGGTCCTCCAGGCCCGACTTGAAGAAGCGGGTGTTGTCCCACAGGCGTTCGATCCGCTCCGGCTCGCCCTCCAGGACGTCGATGGCGGCCAGGCAGGCGGCGGCCACGGCCGGCGGATGGGAGGTCGAGAAGAGGAACGGCCGCGAGCGCTGGATGAGGTAGTCCCGCAGGGCCTGGGTCCCGGCCACGTAGCCGCCCAGCACGCCGACGGCCTTCGACAGCGTGCCGACCTGGATGTCGACCCGGCCGTGGAGCCCGAAGTGGTCCACCGTGCCGCGGCCGTTGTGGCCCAGGACGCCCGAGGCGTGGGCGTCGTCGATCATGACCGCCGCCTCGTAGCGGTCGGCCACGTCGCAGATGGCGGGCAGGGGACAGATGTCGCCGTCCATGCTGAAGACGCCGTCGGTGATGACCAGGATGTGCTCGTAGGCGCCGTTGGGGCCGCCCTTGGCCCGCGCTTCGCGGAGGACCGACTCCAGGCCGTCGACGTCCTTGTGGGGGAAGACCGCCCGGGAGGCCTTGGAGAGCCGGACGCCGTCGATGATCGAGGCGTGGTTCAGCTCGTCGCTGACGATGAGGTCGCGCTCACTCGTGACCGTGGGGATGACCCCACTGTTGGCCGTGAAACCGGACTGGAAGGTGAGGACCGCCTCGGTGTGTTTGAAGGCCGCCAGGCGCCGTTCCAGCTCCTGGTGGAGCTCCATGGTGCCGGCGATGGTCCGCACCGCACCGCTGCCCACGCCCAGGTCACGGACCGCGGCCAGGGCCGCCTCCACGAGGTGGGGATGCGTGGCCAGGCCCAGGTAGTTGTTGGAGGAGAGGCTGATGAGCGGCCGCCCGTCCATGACCGCATGCGGTGTCTGGGCCCCCGACAGGACGCGCAGAGGCCGGTAGAGCGACTGGGCCTTCAGCTCCTCGATGGCCTGGCCGAGGTAGGCCAGGGGGTCCGCGCGGGTCGAAGCCTGGGCCGGGTCAGGGATCTTGGTCTGCGCCGTGTCGCGGGTCGTGGTCTGCGCCGTGTCGCGAGTCGGGGTCTGGGCCATGTCATGCCTCCTGAGGCAGGAGTACCACTTTTCCGGCGTGCCCGGCGGCCACCAGGTCGAAGGCTTCCTGGAACCGCGCCAGGGGCAGGCGGTGGGTCACGATCGGGGACAGGTCGAGCCCGCCTTCGAGGAGGGCCTTGCTGCGCTCCCAGGTCTCCCACAGGCGGCGGCCGGTGATGCCGTAGAGGCGGATGCCGCGGAAGATGACCTCCTCCGAGAGGTCGAGCGTCACGGGCCGGGCGTGGGTCCCCAGGAGCGACATGCGGCCGCCGTTGGTGAGGGCCGCGAGGCCCTGATGGAAGGCCGGCTCCGCGCCCGACATCTCGAGCACGACGTCGACCCCGTCGCCTCCGGTCTCGGCTCGCAGGCGGGCGGCCACGTCCTCGCGGGCGTCGATGACCGCGTCGGCGCCCATGCGGCGGGCGAGGTCCAGGCGCTCGGGCAGGAGGTCCGTGGCGAAGACGCGCCGGGCGCCAGCCTCGCGCAGGACGCCCACGGCCATCAGGCCGATGGGCCCGCAACCGAGGACGGCCGCCGTCTGATCCGCCACGTCCTCGACGAAGACGGCGTGGACGGCGTTGCCCAGGGGCTCCTGGATAGCGGCGAACTCCGGGGCCAGGCCATCGCTGGGCCAGGCATTGGTCTCGGGGATGACGGCGTACTCGGCGAACGTGCCGGGGACGTGGACGCCGAGGATGCGGTAGTGCTCGCAGACATGGGCCCGGCCGGTCCGGCACTGGAGGCAGGTCCAGTCGACGAGGTGACTCTCGGCCGCGACCAGCGTCCCCAGGGGCACCCGCGTGGCGCCCGAGCCGGCAGCAACGACGAGGCCTGCCATCTCGTGCCCGGAGACCATGGGCGGCGGCCCGAAGTTGGCCTGGGCCCACTCGTCCCAGCGCTCGATGTGGACGTCGGTGCCGCAGACGCTGGCGGCCAGGACCTTGACCAGCAGCTGCCCCGGCCCCGGTTCGGGGACGGGCACCTCCCGCAGTTCGAGTCCGGGCCCGGGTGCCGGCTTGACGAGGGCCCGCATCGCGGCGGGGATCGCAGCCGAGGTCGGGACGGCGGCCGGGGCGGGGAGCGCCGCAGCCGCAGGGCCCGGCTGGCTCATGGTCGGCCCCGGACCGCCCGGCTCATCGCTGCGGGCGGTCCATCAGCAGACGCCCTGCTCGGGGTTGGTCTGGTCCATGTTCTGTTCGGCGAAGACGAGGCCGAGATTGGCGTCGAAGGTGTCCGTCAGATACACCCGGTCCCAGGAGAGCAGGGCGAAGCGGGTGGTCATGTCGTCGAAGCGGACGACGATGACCTTGTTGGGCAGGCCGCAGGCCTTCGCCCCGGCCGTCTGCGGGGCGGTGTCGAAGACGGTCTGCATGGCCGTCATCTCCTCCGAGCTGGGGCACGTGGTGCCGTCCTTGCCGCAGCTATAGGCGATGACCACATAGCCGTGCTCCAGGTTGTGGACGAAGCCGCCGGGCTTCTGCTCCTGGGTGGCCGGGTAGAAGGCCCGCGGCAGCGGGCCGACACCGGCGATGTTGTAGTGGTTGCCGGAGGCGGGCGGGCAGAAGGCGTACTCGATGGATTGGTTCGCGTCCAGGACGTGGGTCCGGCCCATGTCGTTGGTGACGAAGCCCAGGCGGGTGGTGGGCTCCGGCGTGGGGCTGGGACTCGGCGTGGTCGTCGGGCTGGGCGAAGGCGTGGGGCTGGTCGAGGTGGTCGGACTTGCGCTGGGGCTGGCGGTCGGGCTCGGGCTCTCCGTCGGGCTGGGGCTCGGGGTCTCGCTGGGGCTCGGCGTCGGCGCGACGTAGGACGGGATCGACTGGCTGGGCCCGGGGGTCAGCAGGCTGTCGCAGCTGTAGGCCTTGCCGCTGCTGGGCAGGAAGACGAAGAAGGCCACGAGAGCGATCCCGGCCAGGGTGAAGCCGCCCAGCACGAAGCCGCCGTAGCGATCGAAGAACGAACGCTCCCGGGTCGTGTGGGCCCGCCGGTTGCGCTCTCGACGGGCCTGGCGGCGCTCGGCCGCGGAAGAGGCGGGCTCGTCGTCGGCGGCCTGGTCGCGGTCGGCGGCAGGCAGCAGGGAGGACGGGGCGGGGGCTCGGCCGGCGGGGCGGCGTGAACGTTTGGCCACAGGGTCAGCGAACCTCGGCGGTCGATGGAGGGATCAGCCCGGGCGACGGGGCGCCGACGGCGTCAGCCGGGGTGGCTGCACCATCCGGGTGCACAGGGTAGCGCCGCCGCTCACAGCTCGCAGGGGTCCCTTGCTCGCAGGGGATGGACGCTCGCGCCGGGGTCATAGCTCGCTGAACCAGGCCCGCGAGGAGGAGCGTCGCAACGAGGTGAAGATGAGCACGGCCAGGGCCAGGGCGAAGATCCCGCCGACGACCCCGGCGGCCAGGGCGAGCAGTGGGATGAGGGGGATCGTCAGCGTCGCCAGGCCCATCGACAGCCCGTAGGCGGCCTGCTTGCGCTGCAGGACGAGGGTGATGGTGAAGATGAGGTAGGCCAGGAGGGCCATCCACACCAGGCCGAGGATCGTGACCGGCGTCTCCACGGCCTGGTTCACGATGAGCGGCAGGGTCAGCCCGAGGAAGGCCAGGATCAGCAAGCCGTAGATGAGGAAGACGCGCACGCCGCCAGGCATCTCGCGCAGGACTTGGAGCATCGGTTCGATTGTGCCATCGGGCTGGGTCCGTGGCCTCGGGGCTGCGTCATCGGGTTCGGGGCTGGCGTCATCGGGTTCGGGTGGTCGGCCCGGCGTCGCCTCGTCTCGGCAGAGGGGCCGGGGCCGCTGCTGTCGCCGATATGGTCAGATGCACGTGCTCGTAGCACTGGAGCGAGTGACAGGCGGGTCGGGCGGCTGCCTCGACGCTCCGATGGCTCGGCGGACGGCCATCCATGCGTGCAGATGCATCGCGCGGCCGTGATCCGGCGGGGCGGGAGGCAGCGGGTGCCTGGGTAGTCGACACAACGCTACCCGGGCGTGCGTCTGAGCGGATGCGGACCGCGCGGCGGAGGCAGGCGCTGCCGGGGGCCTCTGCGCCGGGCCCGCCGAGCCGGCAGAATCGGGTCCGTGGGCAACCCAGAGGAGGAGCAGGCCGCCGACGCGCACGCTAGCGACACGCACGCCGGCGAGGCACCGGCAGGCCAAGCCCCTGACCCGTACGTCTGGCAGCCCCCGGCCCGTGGCGCGTGGACACCTGACTGGGTCCGCGACGCGGTCTTCTACCAGATCTTCCCGGACCGGTTCGCGCGCAGCGGCGAGGTGCCCGAGCCGGGCCCCTTCGAACCCTGGGACGCGCCACCCACGCCCAACGGCATCAAGGGCGGGGACTTGGCCGGCATCACCGCCGGCCTGGACCGCCTGATCGAGCTCGGCATCACGGCCCTCTACCTCAACCCTGTCTTCACCTCGGCCTCGAACCATCGCTACCACACCGACGACTACTTCGCGGCGGACCCCCTGCTGGGCGGCAACGAAGCCCTCCAGCGGCTCCTCGATGCGGCCCACGCCAAGGGCCTGCGGGTCATCCTCGATGGCGTCTTCAACCACACCGGCCGGGGCCATCAGCCCTTCGTCCAGGTGCTCGAGAACGGGGCCAGCTCACCATATCGAGGCTGGTATCACTTCGACCAGGGCCGGCTCGAGGCTGGCCGCGGCCTGACTCCCTACCTGCCCGCCGGCGAGCAGCCCGACACGTACGCCCGGGTCGGCTACGAGGCCTGGTGGGGCATGCCCGCCCTGCCCAAGCTCGACCATCGCAACCCGGCCGTGCGCGAGTTCCTCTACCGCGTGGCCGAACACTGGATGACCTTCGGCGCCGACGGCTGGCGCCTGGACGTGCCGGAGGAGATCCATGAACCCGGCTTCTGGGAGGGGTTCCGCCAGCACGTCAAGGCGGCCCGACCCGAGGCCTACATCGTCGGTGAGGTCTGGTCGGTGAACCCCGCCTGGGTCGGCGGCGACCGCTTCGACGCGCTCATGGACTACCCCCTCACGGAGGCCATCCTGAGCTTCGTGGGAGGCAGCCACCTCGACCCCGCCACGGTGGGCGCCCAACACGAGTACGCGACGCACGTGAAGGCCGTCGACGGGCCGACCTTCGGCGGCCAGCTGACCGACCTGCTGCGGGCCTACGAGCCGGCCGTCATCGCCAGCCAGCTCAACCTGCTCGGCAGCCACGACACCCCACGCTTCCGGACGGTCTGCGGCGGGGACACGACCGCCTATCGCCTGGCGACGTTGATCCAGATGACCCTGCCCGGCGCGCCCTGCATCTACTACGGGGACGAGCTGGGCATGGAAGGGGGCGCCGATCCCGACAACCGGCGGTCGTACCCCACCGACCCCGACGCCGGAGATCAGGAGCTCCGAGCCTTCGCGGCCGCCGCCATCGCCCTGCGCAGGACCCAGGCCTGCCTCCGCGACGGCGGCACGTGGCAGGTCGGGGGTGCGAGCGAGCGAGCCTGCGCCTACCTGCGCCGCGATGCGGAGCAGGCCTTCGTCGTGGCCGTCAACGCCGGCGACGCACCGATCAGCCTCACCCTGAGCCTGCCCGACCTGGCCGGGCGCCGGCTGACGGCGGTGCTCTGGGCGGGCGGCCCGAGGGGCGGATCGGGCGATCGGCCTTCCGGGTCGTCCGGGAGCGGGTCGGGCCCCGGCTCGGCGACGACGTGGACGGTCGGGTCCGACGGGCGTCTCGTGCTGGCCCTGCCAGCCCGTGAGGGGGTCGTCCTCCAAGCGAGCTGAGCGGCGAGCTGAGCGGCGAGCTGAGCGGTGACCGGGCGGGGCCCACCTATACTCGCCTGCCGTGGACGCCCCACTCCGCCTCCCCGATCCTCGCCTCCAGGCCCGCCTCGCCGCCGCCATCGACGCCGAGGGCAAGATCGGGCGTGCCCTGGAGGCCCTGGGGCCGGTCCGCGGAGGGCGGGTCCTGCTCGTCGAGGCCTCGCCCGGCGGCAGGCAGGCCCGTTCGCTGCGGGCGCTGGGTGCCCGCCTGACGACACACCGCTCGCTGCGCCTCGATGACCTGCCCGCGGCCAGCTTCGACCTCGTGGTGATCTGCTGGCGCGACCTCGACGATGCGGACCTCGTGTCGGCGGCCGCTCGGCTCGCCCCGGGTGGGCGGCTGATCCTGGTCCAGGCCTATGGCCGCGATGACGTGGCCCCGCTCGCCGCGCCGGCCGGCCGGTCCGTGGCAGGGTGGAACGAACGGGCGGCGCCGCGTCCCGGCCCCGACTGGCGGATCCGGACCCTGCACTGCTGGTGGACCTTCGGCAGCCTTCGCGGTGCCCGATCATTCCTCGGGGCCGCCTTCCCCGAGGTCGGACCGGCGGCAGCGGCCACACTGCGGCGCCCGCGCCTGAGCTTCAAGGTCGGGATCCACCACCGCGACCTCGAGCCCCATGACCCACAGCCTCCCGAACCGCAGCCTCGCGACCCGCAGCCTCGCGACACGGCGTCCCACGACCTCGAGCCGACGGCGGGCCGGTGAGCGGGGCGCGGAACCCGGGACCGCGACGACCGGCGATCTCGCGCGTCCGGCCGGGACCGGAGGGCCGAGCACGGCGACGGGGGCCGGCCCTGACGCCGGTGCGCCTGGCGCTCATCGTCGGCCTGCTCATCGGGCTGGCCCTGCTGACCTACGGCGTCGTCTTCGATCGGGGCGCCTCGTCGCAGCTGGGCGCGGTGGTCGGGGGCCTGGTCCTCGCCGGCCTGGCCCTGGTCGGCCTGGCCATCGTCGGCGCGACCGCGATCTTCCGCAACGGCCGGCGGGGGGACGAGGCGGGCGCCTTCTGGGCCGCGTTCGTGGGCGGGGTCTGCGCCGTGGCGGCGGCCGGCTGCCTGGCCGCGGCCCTGATCTTCCTTCTCGTCTCCGGCTCCGCCGACTGACGAGGCGCGAGCGCGATCGACGGACCGGGCCCTGGCTTGACCGGCGCGCGGCCCCGGTGTCGCAGGCG
>DASUKL010000053.1:0-6878 GCA_036278755.1 Candidatus Limnocylindrales bacterium
GCTCGGCCGAGCCGGAGCCCGACCCGCGCGACCGGCGGGCCGGCCCCAGGGATCCTGACCCCAGACCAGGTGGTCGACGACCCAGACCGCGTCGAGGCCCATCGCCTCCGCCACCTGAGCGGCCTGCCGGATCACGGACCAGCGGGGCACCGGATCGCCGGGCCCCTCCTCCTGGGGCAGCAGGAGGCCGATGGACGGACCCCACCGCCGCACGGACCCCGCGCCGGACGGCGCTGCCTGCATGGCCCGGCAGTCTGGCGCGGTGCATCCTTGACACCGCAACTACTTCGGCGGTATGGTGAGGTCGTAGTAGTTGCGCGGGCAACATCCCGGCCGATGGATGCCGGACTTCGCCCCCTGGCGGCCCTCCGGCACAGGCGGCAGGCGCGCTTGCCCCCGGAAAGGAACGTGACGGGCTCACATGAGCACCTTCGATCTGGCATTCCTCCTCATCCGCCTGGCGGCCGGGCTGACCTTCGCCGCCCACGGCGCGCAGAAGGTCTTCGGCTGGTGGGGCGGCCCCGGGCTGGCCGGCTGGCAGGGCGCCATCGAGCACATGGGCTTCCGCCCGGCTCGGCTCTTCACCTGGATCTCGGCCCTCGTCGAGCTCATCGGCGGACTGGCCCTGGCGGTCGGCTTCCTGACCCCCCTGGCGGCGGCCTGCGTGCTCGCCCAGACGGTCGTGATCATCGGTCACGCCCATTGGCCCCACGGCTTCTTCAATTCCAAGTCGGGGTATGAGTTCCCGCTCCAGTTGGGAGCCATCGCCCTGGCCATCGGCCTGGGCGGAGCCGGCGCGTTCAGCGTCGATGCGGCGCTCGGTCTCGAGATCAGCACGACCATCAGGGTCGTCCTGTTGGCCCTCGGCGCAGCCGCCGGCGTCGTCAGCCTGGCGCTCCCGCGCCTCCGCGCCGTCGACCCAGCGCCGGCTCACTGACCGACGCGATGGCCCGACGATCGCCCGGGGCCAGACCCGCACCCAGCGAGGCCACCGGGCCCGGGCCGATCATCGAGATCCACGATGACCCGGACCACAGCCGGTACCGACTGACCGTGGACGGGCAACGGGCGGGATACGTGACCTACGCCCGCCAGCTCGGCGAGGTCACGTTCATCCACACCGTGATCCGGCCCGCCTACGCCGGCCGTGGCCTCGGCCAGCGGCTGGCCGCATTCGTCCTTGACGAGGCCCGGGCCGGCGGCCGCCGGGTGCGACCGCAGTGCCCCTACATCGCGGCCTACATCGAGCGCCACGGCAGCTACCGGGACCTTATCGCCGATCCGGCCATCGATCAGGTCTGACCGAACAGCAGCCGTGGCGGCGCCGCGGCCCCCGCGATGGCTCACGATGACGGCGTGACATCCCGTCCTCCCGAGCAGCCCGAGCCGCAGGGGCCGCGCGAGCCGCCCGAGGCGCAGGAACCGGCCGAGGCGCACGAGCCGCACGAGCCGCACGAGCCGCACGAGCCGCCCGAGCCGCACGCTGATACCCCGGCCCTGGTCGCCGCCCGCCTCCGGGTCGACCCGGAGGCCGGTCTACCTTCGGAGGAGGCGGAGCGCCGATCGGTCACCGCCGGCCCGAACGAGCTCGACCCAGCCAGGCACGAGCCGGTCTGGCGGCTCGTCATCGGCTCTGCCACGGAGCCGTTCGTCCTCCTCCTCACCGCCGCGGGCATCCTGGCCATCCTCGTCGGCGAGGTGCGAGACGGGCTGCTCATCCTGGTCGGCCTGATCCCCATCGTCGGCGCCGACGTCGTCACGGAGTACCGCGGCGAGCGTGCCCTCGAGGCCCTGCGGGCTGCCACCGCGCCCACGGCCCGCGTGCGTCGGGATGGCGTGGTGCGTGTCGTGCCGGCGGCGGGCCTTGTCCCGGGGGACGTCGTCCTCCTTCAGGGCGGCGACGTCGTCCCGGCCGACCTGCGCCTCATCGAGGTCCAGGGCTTGCTCGTCGACCGGAGCGTCCTGACCGGCGAATCGATCCCTGAGGCCGGCCGCATCGAGGCCGACCCACCAAACGCACCCCTGGCGACGCGGCTGGCCATGGCCTACGCGGGCACGAGCGTGGTCGGGGGGCGCGGCGAGGCGATCGTCGTGACGGTCGGTCGCGAGACGGAGTTCGGCCGCATCGCGGCGACCCTCGGCGGGCGAGTACGCCGACGCAGTCCCCTCCAACGGGAGCTCGACCGGCTCGTCCGGATCCTCCTGGTCGTCGCGGTCTCCCTTATCGCCATCACCTTCGGCGCCGGGTTCCTGCGCGGCCGGCCGTTGGGCGAGAACGTCCTGGCCGGGATCTCCGCGGCCATCGCGGCCATCCCGGAGGAACCGCCCGTCCTGCTCGCGGTGGTCCTCGGCCTGGGCGCCTACCGGCTCCTCCGCCGCGGGGTTCTCGTCCGGCGGCTGAACGCCCAGGAGATCCTCGGCGCGGTGGACCTCATCGTCACCGACAAGACCGGCACCCTGACCCAGAATCGTCTGGCGGTGTCGTCGGTCCGGACCCTGGCCGGCCCGGCGGCGGATGGGGAGGGGCGCAGGGAGATCCTCAGCGCTGCCCTCCGGGCCGAAGAGGACGCCTGGCCCGGCACCATCGAGCCCGGCTCGTTCACCCGCGCCCTCCACACCGCAGCGGCCGAGCTGGGAGCGGAGGTGGCCCTCGACCGAGCGGACCTCATCGAGGCCAGCGGTCCGACGGACACTCGGCCCTTCGCCGAGACCGTCGCCTGGCGGAACGGCCGCCAGGAACATCTGGCCCTCGGTGCCCCGGAGGCGGTCCTCTCCCTGCTCGGCGACCACGACCCCGCGACCACGGCCGCCTGGCGGGCCCTCGTCGATGCCTCCGCGGACGCTGGAGAGCGGCTCCTCGCGCTGGCCGGAGGCGACGACGGGATGGCCTGGCGCGTCCGCGCCCTGATCGGATTCGCGGACCCCATCCGACCCGGCATCCGCGAGGCCATGGCCACGGCCCGGCGGGCCGGCATCGACGTCCTGGTGGTCACCGGTGACCACCCCCGGACCGCGGCTGCGATCGCCCGGACGGCCGGCCTCGACGCGCAGCACGTCGTCAGCGGGGAGACCCTCGCCCGCTGGGACGACGAGCGCCTCGCGGCGGAGCTGGGCGGCCTTCACGTCGTGGCCCGCTCGACGCCCGACCAGAAGCGCCGGCTGGTCGACGCCGCCAGGGGGAGCGGGCACACCGTGGCCGTCACAGGCGACGGCGTGAACGACGTGCCGGCCCTCCACCTCGCGGACGTGGCCGTGGCCATGGGCAGCGGGACCGCGGTGGCTCGGGAGGCCTCCGACCTCGTCCTCGGCGACGACTCCTTCGCCACTCTCATGTTCGGCCTGGCCGAAGGCCGGCGGATCGTCGACAACGTCCAGAAGGGCCTCGTCTTCCTGCTCTCCACCCACCTCGCCTTCCTCGGCTTCCTCCTCCTGGCCACGCTCTTCGCCGGCGGCCTCGGCCAGCCTCTGCTGCCGATCCAGATCCTGTGGATGGAGCTGTTCATCGACCTGACCGCCTCCATCGCCTTCGAGCGGGAGCCACCCGAGCCGGATCTCATGGGGCGTCCGCCGCGGGACCCGGCCGAGGCACTCCTGCCCACGGGCCTCCTGATCAGGATCGGAGGCGCCGGGACGTTCACGGCCATCGCGGCCCTGGCCCTGCTCCTCCTCGGAGGCGACGACTTCGAACACGCCCGCTGGCTGGCCTACACGGCCCTCGTCGTCAGCCAATGTGTCCGGGCCTACGCCAACCGCAGCCTGCATCTGCCGATCCGCCGCCTGGAGCCGAATGGCCTGCTCGCCACGATCGCCGTCCTCGCTGCCGTCATCCAGGCCATCATCCCCGCCGTCCCGCCCCTCGCCGAGGCCTTTCGGGCCGTGCCTCTCTCTGCTCCCGAGTGGGGCGTGGTCCTCCTGGTAGCCCTGGCTCCGGCCCTCGTGGCCGAGCTGGTACGGGGCTGGCGCCCGCCGGTCTGGGTCGCCTGAGCTGCCCTCGCACGCCGGCGCCCAGGACGGCGACGCGCTACGGTGAGCGCATGCGCACGATGGAGCCCAAGGACGGCGCTGGTGATGCCTCGGGAAGCGGGGCCGGGACGCATCGGCCGGCCTCCGTGGTCGTCCCCCTCCGTGGCGCACCCGCGCGCATCGCCGAACACATGGCCGCCAGCCTGGCCGTGCCCACGGCGACCTCCTTCCGTGACATCCCCACCGCCGTCCTGGAGGCCCGCCGGGCGCAGCTGAACGCGCTGCTGGCGCCGCGCAAGCTCTCCCTCACCCACCTCGTGGCCTACGCGATCGTGCAGGCCGCCGCCGCCCGACCGGCGATGCTGGCGGCCTACGCCGAGCCCGATGGCGTCCCCAGCCGCATCGAACCCACGGCCGTCGACCTGGGCCTGGCCGTGGATGTCGAGGCCCGCGACGGCAGCCGCAACCTGCTGGTGCCCGTCCTGCGGGCAGCGGACGAGCTCGACTTCGCGGCCTTCGTGGCCGCCTACGACGACCTCGTGGCCCGGGCCCGGACGATGCGCCTCTCACCCGACGAGCTCCAGGGCCCGACCATCACCCTGACCAACCCGGGCACGGTGGGCACGACCGCCTCCGTGCCCCGGCTGATGCCCGGCCAGGGCACGATCGTGGCCAGCGGGGCCATCCGTCGCGGTCCGGGCGGCGCCGTGATGACCATCAGCAGCACCTATGACCACCGGGTCATCCAGGGCGCCGAGTCCGGGCTCTTCCTGAAGGCGGTGGACGAGCTGCTGGCCGGGGCGGACGACTTCTACGCCTATGCCGCCGAGTGCCTGGGCCTCGAGTTGGGCTCCCAGGCGACCGCCAGCCAGCCGCCCACCGCGGTGGCCCGGGGCTCCGAACCCGGCGTCCCGGCCGCTCAGGCCATCGAGATCGCCGCCGGCATGGCCCTCGTGGACGCCTACCGAGCCTTCGGGCACCGGGCCGCCCATCTCGACCCCCTGGGCACCGACCCACCCGGCGACCCGGCCCTCGATCCCGGCTTCTGGGGCCTCAGCCCGGAGGCTCTGGCCCGTCTGCCGGCCAGCGTCCTGCGGGTCCACGTCAGCGGGGCCACCCTGGCCGACGCCCTTCCGGAGCTGGCCCGGGCCTACACCGGGACGATCAGTTTCGAGGTCGAGCACCTCTCCAGCCATGACGAGCGGGCCTGGTTGCGGGAGATGATCGAGAGCGGGCGGTATCGGCTCCACCTGGGTCCGGCAGAGCGGCGAGCCCTGCTCGATCGGCTGACCTCGGTCGAGGCCCTCGAACGGTTCCTGGGCCGGGCCTACCTGGGCCAGAAGCGCTTCTCGATCGAGGGCCTGGACATGCTCGTGCCGATGCTCGAGCGGATCGTCGCGGGGGCCGCCCGGGCGGGCGCCCAGACGGTCGAGATCGGGATGGCCCACCGAGGCCGGCTCAACGTCCTGACCCACGTCGTCGGTGTCCCGGCGGCCGTCATCCTGGGCACCTTCGAGGCCGCGGCCGCCGGCCGGCCATCGAGTGGTGGCCCGGCGGAGAGCGGCGCGGGGAGCGGCGCGGAGGATGAGGCCGCCCTGGCCGGGGCCACGAGCGACGTCAAGTACCACCGCGGGGCGGAGGGCACGGTGACTACGCCAGCGGGGCCGGTGCGGGTCATCCTGGCCTCCAACCCCAGCCACCTCGAAGCCGTCTCGCCGGTCGTCGAGGGCCGGACACGGGCCGAGCAGACGGACCGCACCCAGCCCCAGGCCGGCCAGGACGTGGACCTGGCCCTGGCCGTGCTGGTCCATGGCGATGGCTCGTTCGCCGGCCAGGGCGTCGTGGCCGAGACCTTCAACCTGGCCCGCCTGGCCGGCTACGGCACGGGCGGCACGGTCCACCTCCTGACCGACAACCAGCTGGCCTTCACGGTCGAGCCCCAGGACGAGCGCTCGACCGACTACGCCAGCGACCTGGCCAAGGGCTTCGACGTGCCGATCATCCACGTCAACGCCGACGACCCCGAGGCCTGCCTCGACGCCACCGCCCTGGCCCTGGCCTACCGCCAGCGCTTCCATGGTGACGTCGTCGTCCACCTCGTGGGCTATCGCCGTCACGGGCACAACGAGGAGGACGAGCCGGCCTACACGCAGCCCCGGATGTACGAGCGGATCGCGGCCCTGCCCACGGCCCGGGCCCGCTACGCGGCCCAGCTCGTGGACGATCGGGTCGTGGACCCGGGCGCCCCGGAAGCCGACCTGCGGGCCGCCGAGGCCCACCTGGCCGAGCTGCGCGAGGCCGGTCAGGAACCCGCCGCGGCAGGTCCGAACGCCGCCGGGGGCACCGTGGCCGAGCCGAGCCCAGGCCTGCCGCCCTTCACCGGCACGGGCGCCGGGCCGGCCCCCGAGACGGCCCTCCCGCGCGAGACACTGCAGGCCCTCGGCGAGGCCCTCCTCAGCTGGCCCGACGACCTCACCGTCCAGACCAAGCTGCTGCGCCAGCTCGAGGCCCGCCGCGAGGCCCTGGCCGCCGGCCACATCGCCTGGGCCCAGGCCGAGGCCCTGGCCCTGGCTTCGCTCGTGGTCGAGGGTCGACCGGTCAGGCTCACCGGCCAGGACACGGTGCGGGGCACGTTCAGCCAGCGCCACCTGCGGCTCACCGACCCGAAGACGAACCGCCGCTTCGCGCCGATCCAGGCCCTGCCCGACGCGCGGGCCTCCTTCGAGCTCTACGACAGCCCGCTGTCGGAATACGCCTGCCTCGGCTTCGAGTACGGGTACGCCGCTCAGGCGCCCGAGGCGCTCGTGCTGTGGGAGGCCCAGTACGGTGACTTCGCCAATGGGGCCGAGGTCATCATCGACCAGTTCGTCGTGGCCGGCCTGGCCAAGTGGGGCGTCACCTCGCGCCTCACCCTG
>DASUKL010000054.1:0-29263 GCA_036278755.1 Candidatus Limnocylindrales bacterium
CCGAGCGGGCATCGGCCAAGCCCGGCAGGGCCAGGGCCAGGCCCACGAGCACGGCGGCGAAGACGATGTCGGAGGCCATCAGGCGCCAGATCCGATAGAGGTCGGGGTCGAACGTGGCGCTGACGATCCACCAAGCCACCAGGGCCGTGCCGAGGCCCGCCGCGAGGAGGCGCAGGTCCGCGTCGTCCGTCGCGCGCCAGACCCGCCAGGCCGCGGCCAGCCCCGCGGCCATCGCCGCAGCGACCAGCAGGGCGAAGGGCAGGCCCGACTCGGCGGCCAGGTTCGGCAGCAGGTCGTGGGCCGAGTCGAGCACCACCTTGGCTCGAGGGTCCCGATAGGCGCCGGCGTACTCGCTCTTGAACCGGTCGAGACCCACGCCCAGCAGGGGATGATCGGCCGCCATCTGCAGGGCCGCCCCCGAGGCGTACAACCGCTCGGTGATGGAGACCTCGCCGCCGGCCGTGGTGGGGTCCCAACTGGCCAGCCGGTCGGCCCCCCAGATCCGGGTCATGAGCGCCTCGTACCCGCCGGCCACCGGCGGCGCCATGGGCCGCAGGACGACCAGTGGCCAGGGCGCGACGACGGCCGATGCGACGACCGCCAGGAACACCGCCACGAGTCGCGACCGCCATCCGTGCAGGCAGGCCAGGGCCAACAGGCACAAGGCCACCCCGGTGGCCAGCCAGGCACTCTTGGAGAAGGTCAGATACAGGCAGGCCAGGGTGACCAACAGGGCGATCGAGATCACGCTCAAGGTGGCAGCGCCGGGCCGATCCGGGCCGCGTAGAGCCGAGTCCTCCCGGATCGGGCCGGACCACGCCATGCTACGTCGGGCCGCGCCCCGGCTGAGCGATCCGAGCCGGTCGCGCCCGCGCCCGAAGCCGCCTGCCCACAGCCAGGCCGCGGCCAGGAGGGGGATGGCCATGGCCAGGACCTCGCCGAAGAGGCCGACGTTGAAGTACGTCAGGCGGGCGAAGATCGTCCGATCGTGGTCCTGGAGGGCCAGCAGGGAGGGCACGGTCGGGGCCGTCTGGACGAGGTCGATGAGCCCGGCCAGGGCAGCGGAGAGGCCGAGGGCCAGGATGGCCCAGCGGAGCGCGCGACGGTCCGGTACGAGGAGGAGGGCCAGCAGGCCGAGGGTGAGCGGCTCGACCACGCCATGCAGCCAGACCGGGCCGCTGGCCCCGATGTCGGGCGATCGGACGGTGGAGGCCGTGGCGAGGGCGAGCAGGGCCAGGCCGCCACCGAAGGCCAGCCGATGACCGGCCAGCCGCTGCCGCAGAGAGGCCCGGCGGTCCGGATGGCGGCAGGTCAGCGCGACGCCCGCCCCGAGGGCCAGGACGAAGACGGTCAGGCCCAGGACCTGCACCGGGCCGGCCCACCAGCCGACCTGGGCGGCGTCGAACCAGGGCGTCAGGAGCAGGATCGCGAGGATGCCGACCCACGGCTCGACCACGCACGCCGCGGCGGTCAGGGCGGCCGGCAGCGGGGCCAGGATCGAGAGCGCCTGGGCGGGCAGGCCGGGCACGATGTCGAGTGGGGCCCGGACGTCGCCGTAGGCGATCGGGTAGCGAGCCAGGGCGAAGAAGAGGGCCGCGAGCGCGGCGGCCACCAGCGCCAGCCCGGCGCGGGGCCGATCGGGGGCCACCCGCCCGCGCAGGTCGACCACGAGATCCTGGAGTCTGGCCCGGCCGGGCCGTCCCGCATCGCTCACGGATTGCGAGGATAGGGCCCGGCCCCCCGCCGCGCCCCCACGGCGCGCCGGCGGCGCCCCCACGGCGCCGCGACGCAGCCCGGCGTGCCCGGCGTCACAGCCCGGCCGCGCGGCGAGCACATCCGATACGATCGGCAGGTGCATGCCAGCCGCCCTGTCGAGCCGCGCCCCGGGGACCCTCAACTGAGCGGCTGGATCACCCTCCTCTGCGGACCCATGGCCTCGGGCAAGACGGAGGAGCTGATCCGTCTCCTGCGGCGGGCCGAGATCGCCGGCCGGCGCGTCCTCGTCCTCGACCACGCCATCGACACGCGGGCCGGCAAGGGCCGCATCGAGTCCCGCTCGGGCGTGGCCTTCAGCTCTCGGGAGGTGCCGGATGCGAGCGCCATCCCGGCCGTCGTGGCCGAGACCCAGCCGGACGTCATCGGCATCGAGGAGGCCGAGTTCTTCGACGACGGCATCGTGGAGGTCGTCGAGGGCCTCGCCGACGAGGGCCGCCAGGTCATCCTCACGGGGCTCGATCGCGACTTCCGGGGCTGGCCCTTCGGGCCCATGCCCCGCCTCCTGACCGTGGCCGACGAGGTCGTCAAGCTGACCGCCATCTGCGTCCGCTGCAAGGGCGTGGCGACCCGCACCCAGCGCCTCATCGAGGGTCGGCCGGCCCCGGCCGACTCGCCGACCATCGTCGTCGGCGGCCTCAACGACCCCAGCGGCAAGGCCGAGACGTACGAGGCGCGCTGCCGCTCGTGCCACCAGGTGCCCGGCCTCGACTCGCTCTTCGGGCCCTGGGTGGGCTAGCCTGCGGCGTTGGCACCCAGCTCCGGGGGCAGGCCCAGGTAGGCGTCGATGACCCGCTCATTGCGGGACAGCTCGGCCCCTGTCCCGGCCAGGACGATCGAACCGGTCTCCAGGACGTAGCCCCGGTCGGCCAGGGCCAGCGCCTGCCGGGCGTTCTGCTCCACGAGGAGGACGGTCGTGCCGGCGCGGCGGATGCGATCCACCTCCTCGAAGACGGCCCGCACGGCCTGGGGGGCCAGGCCCAGCGACGGCTCATCGAGGAGCAGCAGGCGGGGCCGCCCCAGCAGGCCGCGGCTGATGGCCAGCATCTGCTGCTCCCCACCGGACAGCGAACCGGCCAGCTGATGACGCCGCTGGCCCAGGATCGGGAAGCGCTCGTAGACGACCTCCACGTCGGCCGCCACGGCCGCCCGGTCAGACCGCTGGTAGGCGCCCAGGTCGAGGTTCTCGGCCACGGTCAGGCGAGCCAGGATCTCCCGCCCCTCGGGCACGTGGCTGAGCCCCAGGGCCACCAGGCGATGGGCCGGCCGACCCGTCACGTCCTGACCCTCGAGGAGGACGCGCCCGGCCCCGATGCGGCCGCCGCCGAAGCCGACGGTGCCGGAGATGGCCGAGAGGATCGTGGTCTTGCCCGCACCGTTGGCCCCGACCAGGGCCACGACCTCGCCGCGAGCCACGTCGAGGTCGATACCCCGCACCGCCGGCACGCCAGCGTAGGCCACCGACAGGCCGCGCACCGCGAGGAGGGGCTCGGCCATCACCATCGCCCGCTCAGGCCGAGGCGACCGCGTCGCCGAGGTAGGCATCGATGACCCGGGGGTCGCGAGCTACGACCGCCGGAACGCCTTCGGCGATGCGCGAGCCGAAGTCGATGACCACGACCCGGTCGCAGGTGGCCATGACCAGACCTACGTTGTGCTCGATGAGGAGCACCCCCAGGCCCTCGGTCGCCAGCTCCCGGACAAGGGTCCCCACCCGGGCTGCCTCGGGCGCCGTCATGCCGGCGGCAGGCTCGTCGAGGACCAGCAGCCGGGGCCGCGCGGCCAGGGCCCGGCAGATCTCCAGCCGCCGCCGGTCGCCGTAGCTGAGGCCGCCCGCCGGTCGGTCAGCCAGGTGGGCGATGCCGACGCGCTCGAGGAGTCCCAGGGCCTCGTTCCGCGCGGCTGCCTCCTGGGCCCTGGACCGGCCCACGAGCCGCGGCCCCAGAGTCCCTGGCCGGCCCAGGGCCGCCCCCACGAGGACGTTCTCGAGGACCGTCAGGTGGCGGAAGAGGCGCACGTTCTGGTAGGTCCGGACCAGTCCCAGGCGGGCCACGCGGTGGGCCGGCCAGGCGGTGATGTCGTGGCCGGCGAAGACGACCCGGCCGGCGCTGGGCGGGAGGAGGCCGGTGACGGCGTTGACGAGGGTCGTCTTGCCCGCCCCGTTGGGCCCGATGAGACCGACGACCTGGCCGGGGCCGACGGTCAGATCCAGCCCCTCGAGCGCCCGCAGGCCTCCGAAGCGGCGACCGAGGCCCTCGATGGCGAGCAGTGGTTCGGGTGCCGGCGGGGTCGGGGACGGTGAGCCGCCGGTCGGGCGTGGCTGGGGGCGCGAGCTCGGGCTCGGCTCCAGGCTCGGGCTCGGGCTCGGCGGCGGGGCGGCGGTCGGGGATTGGGGTGATCGGGCGTCCGAGCGACGGCGCCGGCCCACCACCAAGCTGGCCAGCCCCGAGGGCAGGAAGAGGATGATGAGCAGCAGGATGAGGCCCGACACGAAGAGCTCGGAGGCCCCCGGGTCGACCGGCACCTGGCGCATGACCTCGGGCAGGATCGTCAGCAGGGCGGCCCCCAGGATGGGACCCAGGAAGGTGGTCGTGCCGCCGACGATGGCGTAGACCAGGATGTCGAGCGCCGGTCCGAAGCCGAACTGGCCGGGCGTGATGATGTAGGTCAGGTGAGCCGAGAGGCCGCCGGCCAGGCCGGCGATCATGCCCGAGGCGACGAAGGCGACGAGGTTCGTGCGGAAGGGGTCGATGCCCAGCGAGGCGGCCGCGGCCTCATCGTCGCGAAGGGCGAACAGGGAGCGGCCGAAGGTCGAGCCGTCCATCCGCCACAGGCCGAAGGCCAGGGCGGCCAGGGCCAAGTAGATCTGCCAGGTGGTGGTGATGCTGGGGATGGGCCGCAGGCCCTCCGCCCCGCCGCTGATCGGCAGGTTGAACAGGACGACGCCGAAGACGGCGCCGAAGCCCAGCGTGGCGATGGCCAGGTAGACGCCCCGCAGGCGAAGCACGACCACCCCCAGGACGAAGGCCGTCAGGCCCGCGGCCACCACCCCGGCGGCCAGGACGGCGGCGAACGGCCAGCCCAGCTGCATCGTCAGGAGGGCCGCCGTGTAGGCCCCCACGCCCATGAAGGCGGCCTGGCCCAGGGAGAGCTGGCCGGCGGCCAAGGTGACGTAGATGGAGAGTCCCAGGATGGCGTTGAGGCCCACGAACTGGGCCACGCTCTCGTAGGTCGCCCAGAAGCTGGCCAGGCCGCTCAGCAGGCCGTCCATCGGCGGGGCCGGGCCCGACTAGTCGCGCCGGGTCCCGGTCCGGCCGAAGAGGCCGGCGGGCCGCACGATGAGGATGAGGAAGAGCAGCCCGAAGGCTACCGCATCGCGCCAGGTCGAGCCGATCCCGGCGATGGCCAGGACCTCGGCCAGGCCTAGGACGAGGCCGCCCACGAAGGCGCCCAGGAGCGAGCCCATGCCGCCGACGATGATGACGGCCAGGCCCTTGAGCTCGACCGAGGTCCCCATGTCGAAGGAGACCGAGTCGAAGGCCAGGGCGAACAGCGCCCCCGCCACGCCGCCCAGGGCGGAGCTGATGAAGAACGTCTCGGCGTTGACCCGGGCCACGTCGATGCCCAGCAGGGCTGCCGCCCGAGGGTTCTCGGCCACGGCCCGCAGGGAGCGGCCGAAGCGGGTCCGCTGGACGAGCCAGCCCAGGCCGGCCATGAGGGCCAGGCTGACCCCGATGACCACGAGCTGGACGATGGGCAGGCGGGCCCCGGCGATGCGGAGGGCGTCGATCGTCACCGCATCGGGCGGGAAGACGTACGCGTTCGGGCCGAAGAGGCCCTGGACGAAGGCGATGAACAGGCTGGCCATGGCCAGCGAGCTGATCAGGCCGGCGAAGCGCTCCTCGGGCCTCCCTCGCAGGGGAGCGAAGGCGACCCGGTCGAGGAGCAGGCCCAGCAGGCCCGCCCCCAGGCTGGCCCCCACCACGCCCAGCCAGGCCGGCAGGCCCAGGCGGGCGACGAGGACGAGGGCCATGCAGGCACCCACCGTGAAGACCGCGGCGTGGGCCAGGTTGAGCACGTCGAGCACGCCGAAGACCAGCGTGTAGCCCAGGGCGAAGAGGGCATAGATGCTGCCCAGGAAGATCCCGTTGAAGAGCTGCTGGGGGAGATCCACCCCAGGGCTCGGTCTACTTCAGGACGGCGAAGGTGCCGTTCTGCACGACCTGCACGGCGGCCGGGGCCTGGGCGTCCCGGCTGGACGTGAAGGAGAAGCTACCCAGCGGCGTATCAAGGTCCTTGACCGTGCCCAGGGCGTCACGGATCGCGGTCCGATCGGCGGAGCCGGCGGCCTCGATAGCTGCGGCCAGGATCTCCACCCCGGCGTAGGCCTGGGCAGCGAACTGGTCGGGCGGGCTGCCGTAGGCGGCCGTGTACTCGGAGATGAAGGTCTTGTTGGCCGGGATGTCACTGGCCTGGTTCCAGGCTGCACCCACGACGAGGCCCTCGGCGGCCTGGCCCCCGTTCGTGATGACGGCCGGCGAGTTGAAGCCGTTGCCGCCGATGATGGGGCCCGTGAAACCGGCCTGGCGGGCCTGCTGGAGGATCAGGGTGCCCTCGTCGGCCAAGGCCGACACGACCAGCGCGTCAGGCGCGGTACCGATGGCCTTCGTCAGCTGGGCATTGAAGTTCTTGTCGCCCTTGGAGAACGTCTCCGTGTCGGTCACGGTGACGCCGCCGTCCTTGAGGGCCTGGCTGAAGACGTCGTAGCCGGATTTCGTGAAGGCGTCATCCTGGCCGTAGAGGACGGCCACCTTGGTCAGGCTGTACTTGGCTTTGGCAGTGCTGATCGTCTGGGGGATGACCTGGGCCTCGGTCAGCGAGTCGCGGAAGATGAAGTCACCGATGTCGGTGATGCCGGAGGCCGTGTTGGAGATGCCGAGCACCGGCACGCCGGCCTTCTGGGCGATGGGGTCCGTGGAGGTGGCGGTGTTGGAGAGCGTCGGCCCGATGATGGCCGCCACTTGATCCTGATTGATGAGCTTCTGGAAGGCCGTGATGCCGGTCGCCGGATCCGAGGCATCGTCCTCGATCTGGAGATCGATCTTGACGGCGCCCTTGGCGTTGACGTCCTTGACCGCCAGCTCCAGGCCGTTCTGCTGCGTCTTGCCGTATACGGCCGCGGCCTTGGTCAGGGACAGCACGGCACCGATCTTGGCCTCCACCGCAGCACCGCCACCGCTCGAGCTGCTGGCACTGGCCGTCGCCGAGGGTGCGGAGGCCGAGGGCGCGGAGGCCGAGGGGCTGCCAGCGCCTCCGGTGCAGGCGGCCAGACTGAGCACGGCGGACAGCGCGGCCGCGATCTGTATGGTGCGCATGGACTCCTCCTTCCGGCGCGATGATACAGGGCGCGCGCCGCTCGCCACCCCGGACGGACCGCCGCGTTACAGTCGGGCGGGATGCGCCACCACCGCTGGGAGACGGAGAGATGCTCGTGCGAATGATCGATCGGCTGCTCGATGCCCAGTCTGGCTGGGCCGAACCCTTGGGACGCTGGCTCCACGGCCTGGGCCAGGCCATCTTCCATCCCCTACGACCGCTGCGCGACCTGTTCAATGGCACGTGGGTCGGCCACCCCCTCCACGCCCTCCTCACCGACGCCCCGATCGGCGGCCTGACCCTGGCCCTCATCTTCGAGGTCCTCGACCAGCACGTGGCCGCCGACGTCTCCCTGGTCTTCGGCGTGCTGGCCATGCTCGCCGCCGCCGTGGCCGGCTTCGCCGACCTCTCCGAGACGGACGGCCGGCGCCGGACCCGGGCCACGATCCACGCCACTCTGATGGTCGTGGCCCTGATCCTCTTCCTCATCTCGCTCGGCCTGCGAGCGGCCGGCCCGGGACGAGCCCTGCCCTTCCTGCTGGCCATCGTGGGCTACCTGATCCTGGCCTTCGGGGCCCACACCGGTGGCCTCGTCGTCTACGCCATGGGCAACATGGTCGACCGCCATGCCTTCCGCCCCAGCGGCACGAAGTGGGCCACCCTCGAGGCACCAGCCGAGCTGCCCGAGGGGCAGCCGGTGCTGGGGCACCTGGGCGTCCAGGGGCTGGCCCTCGTCCGGCAGGGCGACACGATCCTCGCCCTCCACGACGAATGTGCCCACGCCGGTGGGCCACTCTCCGAGGGCACCGTGGTCGACGGCTGCCTCCAGTGTCCCTGGCACGGCTCCCGCTTCCGCCTGGCTGACGGGCAGGCGGTCCGCGGACCGACGGCCTACGACCAGCCCTCCTACGAAGTCCGGCAGGCCGAAGCCGGCGGCTGGGAAGCCCGCCGCATCGCCTGATCCCCGGGGGGGCCGACCGTCCGGCTGACGGACCTAAAAGGCGATGAGCACGACGCCCACGAGGGCCAGGGCGACCCCGCCCAGCTGCATCCAGGTCAGCCGCTCGTGGAGCAGGCCCGCGGCCAGGATGACGGTCGTGACCGGATACAGCGACGAGAGGATGACGGCCAGGCTGAACACCCCGTCGCCCTGGGCGATGAGGAAGAAGCCGTTGCCGCCGAAGTCTCCCAGCCCGGCCAGGCCGATGGGCAGGCCCGCCGTGGCCACGAGGGCCAGGAGCGGCGTCCGGGCCCCGGCCAGGGCCGATGGCCGCGACCGACCTGAAGGCCCGGCCCGCAGGCCGGCGAGGACGATCACGGCCACCGCCACGGTGATCGCCCGGGCCGCCAGCAGCGGCCACCAGATGGCTCCGCCGCCGAGATCGGTGGCCTGGCCGATGGCCAGGAAAAAGGCCGCGAAACCGAGTCCGGCGACGAGGATCAGGGGCAGCGAGCGCGCCGTCTGGCGCGAACGGGCTTCGGCCGCGGGGCTGCCGGCCGAGCGGGACACGACGGCCACCGCGGCCAGACCGCAGGCCATGCCCAGCAGCTGGAGCGGCTCGAGGACATCGCCGGCCACGAGCCCGACGACGGCGGGCACGCCGGCCCCGATGACCGCCGTGAGGGGGGCAGCCAGGCTCATCTCGCCGGTCGCCAGGGCGCGATAGAAGCAGGCCACCCCGGCCAGGCCGGCCAGGCCCGCCAGGGCGGCCCACAGGAGGGAGGCCGACCCGGGCGCGGGCTCGCCGCTCAGGAGCACGGCCACGATGGCCAGCAGCAGTCCCACGGCCTGCGAGGCGGTCACCGTGGTGAGGGTCGTCACCCGGCGCGCGGCAAACCCGCCGCAGAAGTCGCCGATGCCCCAGGAGGCCGCCGCCAGGAGCCCGGCGAGGAGGCCGGCGCCAGTCAGTCGCCGGCAGCCTGCTCGGCGACGTCCCGGCCCGGGGGGCCCGGCAGGACGTGGACGAGGTCAGCGTCGGCGTCATAGCGCTCCGACGTGGTGAGGTAGATGACCTGGTGGTCGGCGGCGATCTCCCGCAGCAGGCCGACCGCCTCCCGGGCCCGCTCATCGTCCAGGGTCAGGAAGGGATCATCGAAGATCAGGGGCGGGCGGCGGTCCTGGGTCACCTGACGGACGAGCCCCAGGCGGGCGGCCAGGTAGAGGGCGTCGCGGGTGCCCTGCGAGAGCTGCTCGGCGGGGACCCAGTCGTCGCGCTCCGGTGACCAGACGCTGATGCCCAACTCGGCCTCGTCGACCCGCACGCGGCGGTAGCGGCCGTTCGTGATGCGGTCCACGTAGCCACCCATCCAGCCCTCCAGGAAGCGGGCCGCCTTGCGCATCGTGGCTTCCTCGGCCGCGTCGAGCGCCTCCAGGGTCGTGCGCAGGATCCGCGCCCGGCGTTCCGTCGCGGCCAGGTGCTCGCGGGCCGCGGCCAGCTGCTCGGCCGAGGCGGCCACGGCCTCGGCGTCGACCGGGTTCTGCTCGACCGCGGCCTGGGCCCGGGCCAGGTCCTGCTGGGTCCGGTCGCGCTCCTGCTGCCCGGTCGCGGCAGCCCGACCGTAGCGCTCGCGGCTGCCGGCGGGGTCGGCCCCGATGGGGCCCATGCCGGCCAGGGCATGGCGGGCCTGCTCGGCCTCGGCCGCGGCGGCGTCGCGCAGCTTGGCCACGTCGTCGGTGGGCTGTTCGTCGCCCAGCACGCCCCGATATTCGGCCGCCAGGGCCCGCATGGCGGCCATGTGCTCCGACTCCGCGGCGAGGAGCGCCTCGGCGCTGAGCACGTCCGGCAGCTCGAGGGCTTCCAGGCGCGTGGTCTTGCCCTGCTCGGTGTCCTTGAGCTGCTGCTCGAGTTGCGAACGGCCGGCCAGGCGGCGGGCGATCTCGCTCTCCCGCAGCTCGTTCTGGCGATGCAGGTCCTGGCTGCGCCGTCGCTGGCGGTCGGCCACGGCGGCCAGGACGAGGCCGACGGCGGCCGCGATCAGCCCCACCGCCCCGGCCCCCAGCCCCAGCTTGGCCACGGTCCCGCCGAGGGCGACGAGGACCCCGACCAGGGCCAGCACGATGCCGACGGTGGCCCACCGCCGCCACCGCGGCGTGGGCAACGCGCCGAGGTCGTAGCCCGAGACGTCAGGTTCGTCGGCCAGGGCGGCGCGCAGCTCGCCGATGCGCTGCTCATGGCGGCGCAGCTCCTCGACCGCCAGCTGTAGCGTCTCCAGGGGGATGGTCGAAGGGTGGGCGGCGTCGCGGGCCAGCAGCTCGTCGCGCAGCTCGGCCGCCCGCTTGTAACGGCCGTAGCGCCCCGTAGCGTCGTCCTGACGACGCAGGAGCTCGACGGCCTGGTCGCTGAGGGCCAGCTGCTGGCGGGCCTCGGCGAGCCGGTCCTCGGCCTCGGTGTGGGCCGTGCGGGCCGCCGACTGTGCCGCCTGGTCGGCGGCCAGCTGGCGCAGCCCCGCCTCCCCGAGCGTGTTCTGGGCCTCCAGACGCTGGATCTCGTCGCGCGCCTGGAGGAGCTTGCCGGGGTTCTTGGATCCTCCGGCCTCGTAGCCGTGGAGCGCATCCCTGAGCATCTTGCGGGCCTTGGACGTGCCGCGGGCGTCGACGCTCATCGAGGCTTGCAGGCGGTCGCGGAGGGCCGATTCGTCCTTGGCCAGCTTGTCCAGCTCGTGATGGTGGACGCTGGCCGTGGAATGGAAGAACTTGTCGGAGGGCAGCCCGGTCAGCTCGACCAGCCGCTGATCGACGGTGGCGGGATCGTCGATGACCTCGCCGCCGGCCTCCAGCCGGGCCCGGCCGCGGGCCCCATCGAAGGCCTTCAGCAGCGATCCGGGCTGACCCTCGGCATCGGTGTACTCCAGCTCGATGGTGGGCACCCCGCCGGGGCCGTCCCAGCGCCGCAACGTCTCCATCTCGGCGCTGCCTGAGGTCACCCGCCGGAAGAGGGCCAGCTCGATGGCTCGCTGGATGGTCGTCTTGCCCGCCTCGTTGGGTCCCCGCACGACCGTGATGCCGGGGGCCAGCGGCAGGTCGAGGTCCGCGTGCCGCTGCAGGTCTCGGATCCGGAGGCGGTCGATGCGCATCGTCAGGCCAGCGTCACGCGCGACGGATCGTCGAGCAGGAGGAGGCGGCCTAGGCGCAGCGACTCGCGCAGCTCGGCCGCGTCGGCAGGCCGGCCTTCGGCTTCGGCGGCCGCGATCCGGGCCTCGAGGTCGTGGACGAAGGCGCCCGGGATCGTGTCAGGCGGAGGCACCATGTCGGTCGTCAGGGCGGCCACCGACGTGTCGCGGAGGCGGAGGGCCAGGAACCTGCCGGCCAGTGCCTGCTGGACCTCGTCGGTCTCCAGGTCGAGGCTGTCGGGCCGGATGCCGACGAGCCGCACATCGAGCACGAGGTCCGGGTCGGCCAGGCCTTCCAGGCGGTTCGCGACGGCGGCCTGGCTGGCGATGTCGGCGGCGTCGACATCCAGGTGCTGGAAGCGCGTCCGGCCGACCTGGATGGGCCTGACCGTGACCGTCCGGCGACCGTCCGACTCGCGCAGGTCGACGAGGAGCACCTGACCGGCCCCGTCCTGGTCGACGGCCACCGGCTCGGGGGCGCCAGCATAGGCCCACGTGGTCCGGCCGGCGGTGCCCTGCTGGAAGGAGTGCCAGTGCCCCAGGGCCAGGTAGTCCAGGCCGGAGGCGGCGATCTCGTCGGACGTGACCATGACGTCGTCATCGGTGACCTTGCCCTCGATGCGCAGCGAACCGTGGACCAGGCCGACCCGCCAGCCCGCCTTCGCTTCGGCAGCCGCATCGAGGCCGGCGAGCGGACTGCGTGGCGCCCGCTTCGTGGCGAAGACCTGGCCGTAGACGACGGTGTCCAGGCTGGGGAAGACGATGCTCGGGCGATCCGGCGTCAGCACCGTGAGCAGGTCGGACGCCGGCGCCAGGCCGGCCAGGAGGGCCAGATCGTAGGTCCGGTAGACCGACGAGGCGTCATAGACGTCGTGGGTGCCGGGCAGAAGGACGGTGCGGATGCCGACGGCGACGAGGCGTCCGAGCTCGGCCGCTACCCGCTCGACGCTGCGCCGGGGCTGCTGGTTGGAGTCGAACAGATCGCCGGCCACGAGGACCACGTCGACCTGTTCGGCAAGGGCCAGGTCGATGGACCGTTTGAAGGCCGCGTACTGCCGCTCGCGCTGCGCGGCCGCGGCAGCGCCGAGGTCCTGGTGACGGGCCCCCAGGTGGACATCGGCCAGATGGAGCAGGCGGGGCATCGCCGAGCGTCAAGCCTCCTGCTGCGGTGTCCGGAACACGTGCCCGCCGTCCCGAGTGGGTGGACGAGCGAGGAGCCCCCTTGCCCTCGCTCGCCGGGGGCAGGGTCGGCGGCTATTGTGCCACCTTGGCTGTCACACCCGGCCGGGATCGACGGCCGATCGATGGGGCCGCGGGCCGACGACCAGGGGCCCGCGGCCCGCGTGGCCCGAGCCGCCGCGGGGAGCAGCCCGAGCGCCGCCGGGGGCACCGGCAGCCCGTCGGTGGTAGGCTTTCGGCCGTACCGGTGCGCCCCAGACAGGGACCTCGGCAGAGCACCTGGGTCGCGCGGCGCCCGGCCCCTAGCAGACGCCACGCTCTCGGTCGATGCCGCCCCTGGCCGGGCCTCGTGCCGTCATCGAGCACAAATGCGTCGCTGCCTCTGGAGGTTCTGTTCGCGTGTCCTACGTCGATCGAACGCTGACCTGTGTCGATTGCGGGATCGATTTCGTCCATTCCGCCGCCGACCAGGAGTTCTACGCGCAGAAGGGGTTCGCCTCCGACCCGAAGCGCTGCCCCAGCTGCCGCGCCTCGCGCCGAGCGATGCGCAGCGAGGGGGACTACCTCGATGTCCGCTCGATCGGCGGACCGCGTGGCTACGAGCGTGGCGACGACCGCCCCGCGCGCGAGTACTTCGCCGTGATCTGCTCGCGCTGCGGCAATGCGGCCCAGGTGCCCTTCAAGCCGCGCCAGGACAAGCCGGTCTACTGCTCCGACTGCTTCCGCCTGGTCCAGGCCTCCTGACGGCCTGACGCCGGGGGGCCATCGCGCCCTTGGCGGTGGCGCGGGCCTAGGCTGCGCCGGTGAGCATCCTGAACGCCGATCTCCGGACCGCGCTGGCCGGTGTGACCGGCCTGCTGATCGACGTCGACGGCGTGCTGACCCTGCGCGGGCGGCCCATCGAGGGTGCGGCCGAGGCGCTCGCCCACCTCGATCGCGCCGGCCTGCCCTACCTGCTGGCCACGAACGTCTCGGCCGTCAGTCGGGCCACCCTGGCGAGCCGTCTGGGCGAACGTCTTGGCCAGCCCGTGGCCGCGGAGCGGATCGTCAGCGCGCTCTCCGCGACGGCCGCCCTGACCGCGAGGCGGTTCCCGGGCCGACCCCTGGGCCTCATGGCCACGCCGGATGCGGCCACGGAGTTCGCCGGCCAGGAGACGACGACGCCCGGCCGCGCACAGGCCGAGGGTCTTGCCCTAGCCGCGGTGGTAGTGGGCGACTCCCCAGAGATGATGGGCCACGACGAGCTCGACGCGGCCTTTCGCCAGATTCGAGGCGGGGCGCGCCTGGTAGCCATGCACCGCGGGCCATGGTGGCTCGGCGAGCACGGGCCCACCCTCGATACCGGCGCCTACGCGGCGGCCCTCGAGTTCGCCACCGGTCGGCGGGCCATCCTGGGCGGCAAGCCGGCCACGAGCTTCTTCCGTCAGGCCTGCGCCCGCCTGGGCCTCCCAGCGGACCAGGTGGCCATGATCGGCGACGACCCGCGAGCCGACATCTCCGGCGCCCGCCGGGCCGGCCTCCGTACCGTGCTGGTGACGGGAGGGAAGACGGCCCCGGCCGATCTCGACGGCCTGCCCCTCCGTGCTCGGCCCCAGGCCCTGGCGACGGGTCTCGACGAAGCCGTGGCTGCCCTCGACATCGGCGCCTGAAGACCTCGAGGGCCCGAACGGGTCGGAGGTCCCATGGGCCCGGAGTAGACTGGCCCTCGGCTCTCCCATCGACCGAGCAGACGAGGTCCTCTCCCACCATGACCAGCCCCGCCGCCCCGCGAATCAAGATCACCTACGCCACCCTGCGCAACGACAACGAGGAGCTCCACGCCGACTTCGAGCGCGGCTTGGAGCGGGCCCGCGGCCTCCTCGGCGCCGGGCACCGCAACTTCGTCGGCGGCCAGGAACGCGACGGGGACGGCACGTTCGAGAAGCGCTCCCCTATCGACGGCGCGGTCATGGGCACCTTCGCCAAGGGCACCCGGGACGACGTGCGCGACGCCATCGCCGCCGCGCGCGCAGCCTTCCCGGCCTGGTCGGGGATGCCCTGGCGGGAGCGCCTGGCCCTCCTCCGTCGGGCGGCCGACATCATCAGCGAGCGGCAGATGGAGTTCGCCGCCCTGATGTGCATGGAGGTCGGCAAGAACCGCCTCGAGGCCCTGGGCGACGTGGAGGAGACGGCCGACCTCATCCGTTGGAGTTGCGAGCAGTTCGAGAAGAACGAAGCGTTCGACCACCCCATGGGCAATCTGGGCGACGCCAGCGTCCACACTCGCTCGGTCCTCAAGCCCTACGGCGTGTGGGCCGTGATCAGCCCCTTCAACTTCCCGTTCGCCCTCTCCGGGGGCCCGTCGGGCGGAGCCCTCACGGCCGGCAACACGGTCGTCTACAAGCCCAGCTCGGACGCGCCGCTTTCAGGCGTCTGCCTGACCCAGGCCTTCCGCGACGCGGGCCTGCCGGACGGCGTCTTCAACCTCGTCATGGGCCCCGGCGAGACCGTCGGCGCCGAGCTCCAGGAGAACGACGGGGTCGACGGCATCCTCTTCACCGGCTCCTTCGAGGTGGGGTTCCACCTTTATAAGAATTTCGCCCGGCGCTTCCCCCGGCCGGTCATCGTCGAGATGGGCGGCAAGAATCCGGCCATCGTCAGTCGCAAGGCAGACCTCGACGAGGCCGCCGAGGGCATCATGCGGGCCGCCTTCGGCTTCAGCGGCCAGAAATGCAGCGCCAACAGCCGGGTATATGTCGAGCGCCCGGTCCACGATGAGCTGATCCGACGCCTGGTCGAGAAGACCGAGGCCATCACGGTCGGTGACCCGGTCCAGCGCCAGAACTGGATGGGCCCGGTCATCAACCAGCGGGCTGTGGACCGCTACCAGCAGGCGGTGGCCGAGGCCCGCCGCGACGGGACCGTCTACATCGGCGGCGAGCGGATGACCCAGGACGGCCTCGACCAGGGCTTCTTCGTCGAGCCCAGCCTGGTCGGCCAGCTGCCCCTCGACCACCGCCTCCTCCGCGACGAGCTCTTCATCCCCTTCACCGCGGTCGCCGCGGTCGACTCGATCGACCAGGCCCTCGAGCTCTCGAACGCCAGCGACCTGGGCCTGACGGCCGGCTTCTACAGCGAGGACAAGGCCGAGATCGAGACGTTCCTCGACCGCATCCAGGCCGGCGTGGTCTACGTCAACCGCCGGGCGGGGGCGACCACGGGCGCCTGGCCGGGCATCCAGCCATTCGGCGGCTGGAAAGGCTCCACGGCCACCGGCAAGTCAGGCGGCGGCCTCTACTACGTCCAGCAGTTCATGCGCGAGCAGTCCCAGACGATCGTCGAGTAGGCGGGCGGTCGCGGCCACCGTCCGGCCGCACCCCATGGGCCTCGGGGACCTCGCGGGTCGCGACGCCCGAGCCGGGTGGTCATTCGCGCCTGGACCTGCACCCGATCGGGGCCCAAGGCCCCGAGGGCCCCGATCCGGGCATAAGTTCGCGATCAGATGCGCTCTCCGACCGCCGGCGTAGGTCAGCGTTCGCCCATCGCGGAAAACACGGGCGTCTCCCATGCTGATCCTCGCACTCCATACGGCTGATCGCGGAAAATCCGTCGGGCTGCAGCGACGCCGGGCCCGTCGATCGACACTGATCGCGTAAAGACGCCGCGCTGGGCTGGCGTTGGTGTAGCCCCTGCCGTCGCGCGGACCCCTGCTAGACTGGGCCTATCCAGAGTGCATAAAACGTATGCATCCGAGCGGCTTCTTGCTCGGCATCCGGGCAGACGCCAGGAGGAACCATGACCCAGATCGCGGAGCTCGCCACCCACCACCGCCAGCCCCACATGGTGACCGAGCTGCCGGGCCCCAAGGCTCGAGCCCACATCGCCTTCGACGCCTCGGTCACCTCCCCCAGCCTGTCCCGGGCCTACCCCATCGTGCCCGTCCGCGGCGAGGGTGTGTGGGTCGAGGACATCGATGGCAACACCTTCCTCGACTTCGCCGCTGGGATCGCCGTGACCTCCACCGGCCACGCCCATCCCGACATCGTCGACGCCATCCGGACCCAGGCCGGCGAGCTCATCCACTTCAGCGCCTCGGACTTCTACCTGCCCATCTATGCCCGCCTGGCGGCCGAGCTCGACCGCATCGCCCCCATCGCCGGGCCCACCCGAGCCTTCATCGGCAACTCCGGGGCGGAGGCGGTCGAGGCGGCCCTCAAGCTGGCTCGTCACCACACCAGCCGCCAGAACGTCGTCGCCTTCCTGGGCGCCTTCCACGGCCGAACCTACGGCGCCCTCAGCCTCACCGCCTCCAAGGCCACCTACCACGCCGGCTTCGGGCCGCTCCTGCCGGGCGTCTATCACGTCCCCTACGGCAGCGCCGGTCTCGACGAGCTGGAGAGCCGGGTCTTCCCCCAGCTCATGCCGGCCCGCGAGTTCGCGGCGATCTTCGTCGAGCCGGTCCAGGGCGAGGGCGGCTACATCGTGCCCGACGCCGACTTCCTGCCTCGCCTTCGGCGCCTGTGCGACGAGCACGGCATCCTCCTCGTCGACGATGAGGTCCAGTCGGGCGCTGGGCGGACCGGCCGGATGTGGGCCATCGAGCACTGGGGGGTCGAACCGGACATCTTCCTCACGGCCAAAGGCATCGCCTCGGGCCTGCCCATCTCCGCGGCCGTGGCCAAGGCGGAGATCATGGACTGGGGCCCCGGGGCCCATGGCTCCACCTTCGGTGGCAATGCCGTGGCCTGCGCCGCGGCGCTCAAGACCATCGAGCTCCTCGAGGGTGGCCTCGTGGCCAACGCCGCGGCCCGGGGCGATGAGGCCCTGGCCGGCCTGCAGCCGCTCGTGGCCCGTCATCCTGACCTCGTCCGCGACGTGCGCGGCCTGGGCCTCATGATCGGCATCCAGTTCGCCTCCGGGGCCGTCGCCGAGGCCGTCCAGAGCGCCTGCTTCCAGCGCGGCCTGCTGGTCCTCGAGGCCGGCTTCGACGTGGTCCGCATGTCCCCCGCCCTGACCCTCAGCGCCGCGGAGCTGGCCACCGGCCTGGCCATCTTCACCGCGGCCGTGGACGAGGCGGCTGGGGCGTGATCACCTTCGTGCAGGTGGCACGGACCAACGCCGAGTCCCTCAGCTCACATGCAAGCGTGGACAGGCGCTGAGGAGTCGCTCACCTGCTCCGGTTTCGACAGACGATCCGCGGCGGTCTACGGTGCCTGCCCGCACCTGTGCCCTCCGATGGTCCCAGGCTGACGGATGGCCAGGGGGCCCTCGCGGGTGTCGCGCCGAGCGTGACAAGCGACCGATCAGGCTCAGACGTGATGCGCCCGGCGTGACAACGGGCGAACGGCTTGCCTCTTACCCCTCGTCGGTATCGGCCACCGTGACAGGTGACCGAGGAGATGCCCTGATGTCCCGCCCGGCGTGACGCATGACCGTCGGCCGATTCGCCGATCGTCGCTTGTCTCGGCCGGCGTGACAGCACGGGGCCCCGGGCGGGCTGGCCTGAGGTGACGGCACGGGCCCTTGTCCCGGCCCGCGTGACAGCACGGGGCCCCAGGCGGGCTGGCCTGAGGCGACGGCACGGGCCCCGGGTGGTGGTCGAGGCGGCAACGCGTAGCCGATCCGGCCGCGCCGCCACTCCACCCTGCGGCTCGCCGGCTGGCACCATGGAGGCGATGAGCAAGGTCACCTCGATGCACGACGCCATCGCCGAGCTCGTGCGCGACGGCGACAGCGTGGCCATCGAGGGCTTCACCCACCTCATCGGCTTCGCCGCGGGCCACGAGATCATCCGCCAGGGCCGCCGCGACCTGACCCTCTGCCGGCTCACCCCCGACGTCATCTACGACCAGATGGTAGGTGCCGGCGTGGCCCGCAAGCTCGTCTTCAGCTGGCTGGGCAACCCGGGCGTGGGCAGCCTCCACGCCATCCGCCGCCGGGTGGAGCGAGCCGATCCGGCGTCCCTCGAGGTCGAGGAATACAGCCACTTCGGGATGGTGGCGCGCTACACGGCGGGCGCCATGGGCCTGCCCTTCTTCCCTCTCCGGAGCTACGTGGGCACCGACCTGCCGACCGCGAACCCCCGCATCCGACCCGTCGCTTCGCCGTATGGCGAGGAGACCGTCTACGCCGTCCCGCCGCTCTGCCCGGACGTGGCCATCATCCACGCCCAGCGGGCCGACGCCGCCGGCGACACCCAGGTCTGGGGCCTCCTGGGTTGCCAGAAGGAGGCCGCCTTCGCCGCCCAGCGGGTCATCGTCGTGGTCGAGGAGCTCGTCGACGAGACCGTCATCCGGGCCGACCCCAACCGGACCATCATCCCCGGCCTCATCGTCGATGCCGTGGTCGTCGAGCCGTACGGCGCGCACCCCTCGTACGCCCAGGGCTACTACGACCGCGACAACCGTTTCTATCTCGAATGGGAAGCGATCTCCCGCGATCCAGCAGCCCTCGAGGCCTGGCTGGCCGAATGGGTCCACGGCACGGCCGACCACGCCGAGTACCTGGCCCGCCTGGGCCAGGAGCGCCTCGAGGTCCTGCGGCCCTCCGGATCCGCGCCTGCCGGTCCGGTCGATTACGGGCAGTACCGATAAGGGTCTCCTGACCATGAAGCCTCGGATCAGCCTCATCACCCTCGGCGTGGACGACCTCGATCGCTCGCTGCGCTTCTATCGCGATGGTCTGGGGCTACCCACGGAAGGGATCGTGGGCACCGAGTTGGAGCCCGGCGCCGTGGTCTTCTTCGATCTCGACGGCGGCCTGAAGCTCGCCCTCTGGCCGCGCGCCAGCATGGCCCAGGACACTGGTCTCGATGTCTCACCAGCGAGCCCGACGGAGCTGACGCTGGCCCATAACGTGGGCTCGAGAGCCCAGGTCGAGGAGATCATCGAGCAGGCCCGGCGCGCGGGGGCCGTGATCGTGAAGCCGCCGAGCGACACGTTCTACGGCGGCTACGCGGCCTACTTCCAGGATCCCGACGGTCACCTCTGGGAGATCGCGTGGAACCCGGCCTGGGAGGTCCCCGAGGGGTGAGCGGCGAGCCGCGGGAGCAGGCCTTCAGCCGCTCCGAGATGATGATCGTGGCCGCCGCCCGGGAGTTGGCCGGCCAGCGGGTCTGCTTCGTCGGCGTGGGCCTGCCCAACATCGCCGTCAACCTGGCCAAGCGGACGGTGGCGCCCGAGCTCGAGCTGGTCTACGAATCGGGGGTCTTCGGGGCCCGGCCGGCCCGCCTGCCCCTGAGCATCGGCGACCCCACCATCGTCACCGGGGCCACGGCCGTGACGAGCATGCTCGAGCTCTTCGGCTACTACCTCCAGCGCGGCCACGTCGACGTGGGCTTCCTGGGGGCGGCCCAGATCGACCGCTACGGCAACATCAATACCACGGTCATCGGCGACTATGCCGCGCCGCGGACGCGCCTGCCCGGCTCGGGCGGGGCCTGCGAGATCGCCATCCACGCCCGGCAGGTCTTCGTGGTCATGCGCCAGAGCCAGCGCTCGTTCGTCGAGCGCATCGACTTCCGGACCTCACCCGGGAGCCTCGTCGGGCCGGCCGCGGAGCGGCGGCGAGCCGAGGGCTGGGGTGGCTCGGGGCCGTCGGTCGTGGTCACCGACCTGGGCATCTACCGCTTCGACGCGGAGGGCGAGATGGTCCTCCATGCCCTCCACCCTGGCGCCAGCCTCGATCAGATCCACGCCTCGATGGCCTGGCAGCCGAAGCAGGCGCCCGAGCTGACCACCACCCCCGCCCCCACGGCCGAGGAGCTCGGCCTCATCCGCCAGGAGCTCGACCCCGGCGGCGTCTACACCAAGTAGGCCGCCTAGGCCTCCACCGTGAAGGGGTCGAGGGCATCGCGGATGGGCACCGGCCCAGCGGCCGTAAGGCGCGGGCGACCCAGCGATCCGGCCGTCCCGCGGCCCAGCGGCGGCTCGGTGCGCAGGAGCCACTCCCAGCCGTCCGCGGCCACGGCGCGCAGCGTTGCCAGGGCCTCGGTGAGGCTCGCCTGTGCGTGCTCGAGGGCGGGACCCCGGAGCCCGCCGACCTGCCGCACGACGCCCATCGCCGCCGCGCCCCGGAGGGCGTCGGCCAGGCCGGTCATGGACGGGCCTGGTGAGCCGCTGGGGATCGGCGCGCGTAGGACCATGGCCGGCGGTTCGCCCCCGGCGAGACAGAGCTGGAGGACGAGCGGCCAGCCCACGAGGTCGCCGTCGCCCGGTTCCAGGAGGGCCAGCCGATGATCGGGGAAGACAAGGCGGCGGAGGTGGACCTCGGCCACGTTGCGGCCTTGGGCCGGGAGGCCGCCCTCGAGGCCCTCGAGCGGGACGCAGAGCTGGATCCGCTGGTCGGGCAGCGAGCCGGCGCGGCTGAGTTCGAGGGCCAGGGCCTGGAGGGCCAGGGCTCGCCCGGCCTGGGTGGCCTGGGCGATGGGTTGACCTTCGGCCATCTCGGGGGCCACGGCCACGGGGCCCGGGCCCAGGACGAGCGTGGCCCCGCTACGAGCGTGGACCTCGACGGCGAAGACATGGTCGGCCACCGCCCGCTCGGGCGCCAGGCCGAACTCGACGACGGGTTCGAAGGGGTCGCTGAAGACGAGGTCGACCCGCTCCAGGCCGGCCACCACGGCCTGGTCGGGAGCGGCCAGGCCCACCGAGTGGGAGGCCAGGGCGGCGTAGTGACCGACCTCGGCGGCGGCGCGGTCGAGGGCGGCGCGGAGGACGGCCAGACCCCGCTGGCTGCCGGGGGGTGCCCGGCGCGGTTCATCGGAGGTTTCGGGCGGGTCGAGCTGTTCGCCCAGGCCGCGGCGCAGCTCGCGGTCGCGCGGCACGCGGACCAGGACGAGGTCGGCACCGGCGCCGATCAGCTCCGCGGCCCGCCGTTCGGCCAGCGCCGCGTCCGGGTGGTCGACCTCGGCCCCCAGATGGGTCGGCCCGGGCTCGCCGAGCAGCGTCCGCAGCTCGCCCCGCGCCGTGCGCTGGGCCGCCAGGCGGCGCCAGGCGGCGATGAGCCACTGGGCGGCCGTGGCCTCCGCCGCGGCTCGCCGTTCCGGGTCCCGCAGGACCTCTGCCTCGAGGGCCAGGTCGATGTGCCCGGCGGCGATCTCGAGGGCTAGCTCCTGGGGCTCGAGATCGTACTCGCCGGCCGCCGCGGCGAAGGGCAGGCAGATGCCACCCCCGAGGCGGGCCGGGCCGAGGGAGGCGAAGCGGTCGACGACCTCCTGGGCCAGCGGTCGGCCTTGGCCATCGAGCCCGCCCACCCCCAACAGGCGCAGGATCGCTCGCTCCCGGCCGACCGTCGTGGATGCCGAGCCCTCAGCGTGGAGGCGCGCGGCCAGGGTCGCGGCCCGCTCGCGCAGCTCGGCCGCCCGGGACTCGAGATCGGCGCTCCGCTCCGACGAGGGCATCGGCCGATGATACTCAGGGGGCCAGTGAGCCGAGGCGGACGGCGCAGACGAATAGGCGATAGGCGGTCAGCCCGTCGGCCGCCTCGAACCGCACCCCGCGGTCGCCCTCGCGGCGCAGCGGCGGCATGAGCGCCGCCAGGTCGGCCCGGCCGGCATGATCGAATCCGATGCTCACCCGGATGGGCGGCGGAGGACGCAGGGGCTCCAGGCTGGCGTCGCCGGCGGCGGCCCGTTCGACCGCCCGGCGCGCCGCGTGGCGGATGAGGTCGCGGGCCACGGTGGGGTGCAGGCTGTCGGCCGCGCTGCGCCCCACGGCCCGCTTGACCACGGCCCGCTCGGCCCAGGGCAGGAAGGCGGCCACCTCCTCGGCCAGCGCGTCGTCGCCCGTGACGAGGCCGACGGGCACGCCCAGGGCCCCCAGGTAGAGGGCATTGAGGCCGTATTCGCCCACCGGCTGGTCTCCGATCGCGGTCAGCGTCTGGGCCCCGCTCTGGGTGTGGGCCAGGGTGCCCCGAGGATGGCCGGCCCGGGCGTGATAGCCGACGAAGAGGGCCACGTCGAAGGCGCCGTCCGCCGCGCCCTCGACCATGCTCAGCGGCTTCTGGCCCTGGACGAGCCGGGCCCGCGAGTCCATGGCCGCGGGCGTGAGGTTGAACATCGAGCCGTGGCTGTCGTTGACCACGACCTCGTCCGCACCGCCGTCGAAGGCCCCCTCGACGGCCGCGTTGGCCTCGCCGACCATGAGCTCCACGGCGGCCGGATAGCCGTCGTCGCCGCGGCGCGTGGGATCGGGGTGGCTGATCCCGGCGATGCCCTCCATATCGACCGAGATGTAGACCCTCACACGCGCCTCCTCCTCGTCCGTCCTCTCCGGGACCGCTGCGTTGCAGCCGAGTATCGCATCGCGGCCCGGGCGTCGCCCTGACGCGCTCGGGCCCGAGGACCTGGGCTTGACGGATACGTACCCGCCGGGTATATCCATATCATGAGCAGTCGAGTAGGAGAGCGGGGCCAGATCACGATCGAGAAGGCCATCCGCGAGGAACTGGCCATCTCCGCCGGCGATGAGGCGGTCCAGCGTGTCGAGGACGGGCGGATCGTGATCGAAGTCGTACCGGGCCGCCACCGCCGCTCGCTGGCTGGATCCTTGAAGAGCAAGTCGACCCGGCGGCCCGCGGACGAATCGTGGGAGGCGCTGCGTGGGGCGGCCTGGGAGGCACCCGATCCGGACCGGCCCAGGTGATCAGCGTCGACACGTCCGTCCTCGTCCGCTACCTCGTGGGGACCCCACCGGGTCAGGCACGTCGGGCTGCGGCACTCATCGATGGCGGCGATCAGATCGGCCTGTCGCCGGTGGCCCTGGTGGAGTGCGCCCATGTGCTGCGGACGCAGTACGGCATCGGGCAGCGCGACATCCTCGATAGCCTCATCGCTGTCATCCAGCGCGACAACGTCCGCGTGCTGGGACTGCGGACCGACGTGCTCGTTGGCGTCCTCGTCCGGGCGCGCCAGCTGCCTGGCCGGGCCATCCGGGACGCCCTCATCGTCGCGACCAGCCTAGCGGCCGATGCGCTGCCGCTGGCCACGTTCGATCACGACCAAGGCAGGTACGGGGTCGCCGTCCGCGAACCTTGAAGCTGCCTCCCGCGCTACCGATGCCCTCGGGGCAGTCGGCTCCTTGCCGAGGCTACGGGTCCCTCGGGCCGTGACGCGGCGGGGCGCCGAGCCAGACGCTGCCGTCGGCGAAGCGCTCCGACTTCCAGATGGGCGCCCGCGCCTTGAGCTCGTCGATGGCGTAGCGGCAGGCTTCGAAAGCGGCCGCCCGGTGGGGCGCCGCGACGAGGATGGCCACGCTCGCCTCCCCGACCCCGACCGGCCCCAGCCGATGCCGGATGGCCAGGCGGCGCAGGCCCCAGCGGGCCTCGATCTCGGCCCCGATGGCCTGTAGGACGTCCACGGCCATGGCCTCGTAGGCCTCGTAGTCGAGCCCCTGGACCTCCTCACCGGCGTGACGGGCGGCCTCGTCCTCCTGGCCCGGAGCGGGCGTGCCGGGGGTGATGCGCGTCCGGCCCACGAACTCGACGAGGGCCCCGTCAGCATCCCCCGCCAGCCCGGCGCGCAGCTGCGTCAGGACCCCGTCGTCGATCGGGTCTTCGGACAGCTCGATGCGAGGCCAGCCGGCCGTCATGCCCGTCCGTTCGGCACCGTCTTCGTCGGCCCCCCCGGCCACCGGGGGCAGGAGGGCCAGCTCGTCGCCCTCGGCCAGGACCTCGGTCGGCTCGGCGTAGACCCCGTTCCGGGCGAAGCGCATGGAGCTCCGGGCCGGCCCCAGGACCGGGTAGGCAGCGGCCAGGGCCTCCCAGGCGGCCTCGATGGTCGAGCCCGCAGCCACCTCGAGGTCCAGGCTCCGCCGCCCGAGCTGCTGGCGCTGGAGAGCGAAGAGGCGGACGGTCAGGTGCATCGATCAGACCAGGATGCCGGGCCCCAGCCACAGACCGGCGGCGACGATCGTCCCGGCGGCCACCGCGGCCAGGTCGAGGTAGAGCAGCCCCGTGGCCGACTCCATGGATCGGGTGCGAGCCGTCTGCCAGGCCATCCAGCTCAGGACGAGCGGGAAGAGGAGCCCGACCAGGAGCCGCAGCCAGACGAAGACGGCGGCGCTGCCGACGAGGGCCCCGAACGGCCGGCCCGAGCCCACCCCGGCCGCCGACCAGACGATGAACAGCAGGAGCTGGACGGCGATGACCGCGGTCAGCAGGCGCGCCCCGAGCACCAGGGGCCGCTCGGAGAGATGGGGCGTGACGAGGTACCAATGGCCAAGGACCATGGCCGCCAGACAGCCGCCGGTGGCCGCGGCCAGGACGAGCAGCTCCACGGCGGCCGGGATGCCGGCCATGATGCCGCCGCTCCAGCCGACGGCGGCCACGACGGCCGTGGCCGCGCCCACTGCCACGGCCCCGAGATCCAGCCAGGCCGAAGGACGGCCGAGGAGGAGGGCCAGCAGGCTGGCCAGGCAGAGCAGGGCGAAGAGGCCGAGCAGCAGGCGTCGCACCCCGTCCAGGCCGGGCGAGGCGACGATGGCCATGCCCGTCGGCGGCGGGAGGGCCCCGTCGGTCAGCCAGTCGAGGCCGGCGAAGACGAAGGCACAGGCGGCGGTGAAGGCCAGGTAGCCCCGGGTCGCCGCGGTGGCCAGGCGGCCCACGGCGTAGGCCACCTGGCAGCCCAGGGCCAGACTGAGCAGGACGACCCAGTTGACGTAGGGCAGGCTCTGGGCGACGGTCGCGGCGGGCACCGTTCGAGTGTACCGGCCGTCGCGCGCGTGGCGGTCGGCGGTACGATGGTCGCGCCGCGCCGGTCGGCGTCGGCGGTGGTGGTGGGACCTGCGGGAGGCATCCGATGAGCGACCTCGGCTTTCGGTTCACCTGGTACGGTCATTCCTGCGTCGAGCTGGAGACGCCGGGCGGGAGCCGCGTGCTGTTCGACCCCTGGTTCCGCAACCCGCGGTCGCCGCGCGGGCCAGAGGAGGTCGAGCGCTGTGACCTCATGCTCGTCAGCCACGGTCACTTCGACCACTTGGGCGGCGATATCGGGGGGCTGGAGCAGGCCGACGCCGTGACCATCGCCGCCCGCCTCAGCCCGGCCTGGCCGACCATCCACGAGCTCAGCCTGTGGCTCCCGCCGCGCCTTCCGGAGGCCGCCGCGGCCAAGGTGGTGGGCATGAACGCCGGGGGCACCTACAGCGCGGCCGGCCTGCGGGTGACGATGGTCCGGGCCATCCACTCGGCCGGTGACTGGGTCGCCGAGGCCAGGGCGCCGCTCTACCTGGGTGAGCCGGTCGGCTTCGTCCTCGAGCTCGAGGACCGGACCCGGATCTACTTCGCCGGCGACACCGACGTCTTCGGCGACATGGGCATCATCCGCGAGCTCTCACGGCCCAGCGTCGCCTTCCTGCCCATCGGCGACCACTACACGATGAGCCCGCGCGGGGCGGCCATGGCCGCCGGCCTGCTGGGTGTGCGGGCGGTAGTGCCCATCCACTACGGCACGTTCCCGATCCTGACCGGCACCCCCGATGCCTTGCGAACGGCGCTCCGCGAGCGCGGTCTGGAGGACGTCGAGGTGGTGGCTCCGGAGCCGGGTCAGACGGTCGGCTGACGGCTGGCCCCGTGGCCGGCCGCGCTCCGTAGGCCTCCTCGGGCTGGCTGGCCTCAGCCGTAGAGCCAGTCGGTGAAGCCGAGCATCCGCCCCCCGGTGGTGGGACTCTGGCGCGGCACATCCGTCGCGCAGTAGGCGTCCGTGACCCAGGCCGCGAACCTGGATCCGCCGAAGTCATTGAGCCGCCCCACGCGGTACGCGAAGGAGGCCACCCGGCAGATCTGCGCGTCGTTCACCGACCACGCCGCGTAGCCGCGACGCCCCAGGATGAGCGCGCTGATGACCATCCCGTCGAGGGCTTCGTGGATGTAGCTGCTGGCCGACGGGAAGCTGGACCGCGAGGCGTCTTCGACGGGGGCGCCGTCACCGTTGAACCCGCCGGCCAGGGTGCAGCCCTGGGGGTCGATGGCGATCGGGAGGCGGGAGCCGGAGCCGGAGCGACACGACCAATCAGCTGACCAGTCGGAGGTCTTCTGGAAGGGCCAGCTACCGTCGCCGTAGCCCTTGAACACGGCCCAATCCTTGGCCAGCGCGGACGAGTCGCCCAGATAGGCGTCGGCCGCGATGAGGCTGGCCGTGGCCCACAGGCCCCAGTTGTTGGCCGAGTCCTGCGAGGTACCGCGCAGTGCGTGCCAGCGGCCTGAGCCGCCGATGTCCTTCGTCCGGATGGCGCGGAGCCAGGAGATGAACGAGCCGTCCCGATAGCCCACCAGGTCAGCCGCCATGACGTAGCCGCCGAGCTGGCGGCCGAGGGCCAGGACGGCATTGCTGCAGCCCACCCGCTGGGTCGGCATCGCCTTGGTGATGAGGTCGATGGCTTGCGTTCGGTAGCTCGCCTGGCCGGTCCGAGCGAAGAGGAGCCCGTTGGCCAGGGCCACGACGTCGGACTGGTCGTTCTGATCGCAGAGATCGGGTGACGCGGTCTCCCGGGCCACGGCCTTCAGGTTGCTGTAGGCGCTCCCCGAGGTGGGCCGGCGCGTCAGCTCACCGGCGGTGATGATGAGGTAGGCATGGCCGGAGGGCGGCAGCCGGACCGGGGTGGGCTTGGGCGTCGCGGGCGGGGCCGTCCGGTGCGGCCTGGGCGTTGCCGTCGGGCCAAGGCTCCCGTCGCTGGCGGACGGCGAGACCCCGGCCGACGGGCTGCCCGAGGGATCGACACCCTCTGAGGCGCTGGCGATGGGGCTCACGAGTCGGCCGACGAGGGGCGAGGGTGGCACTCCACCCGAGCCACCCGGGCCAAGGGTGACAGGCGGCGTCGAGCCTGACGCCGCACCCCCCGAAGCGTCGCCGACCAACGCCTGAGGCGTGGTCAGGCTGAGACCCGACCCCAGGCCCTGTAACGGGTCGAGGCTGCCTGGTCCGCCGAGGCTCGGGAGCAGGACCGCCACCATCGAGATGGTCACGACGACCGTGAGGCAGCGTGATGTCGTCCGCAAAGCGCCGCCATCGTGCCACAGCCTCCCCGGGCACGCTGAGATGGCCGAGGCGACCCACTTGCCGACGGCGGGCCGGTCCGCCATGCTCCGGCTGAGCCCTATGGAGGAGCGTGGATGAGCAGGTCTCGTGCTTCGATCGGCCTCCTGGCGTGCCTTGCCCTGGCCCTCGGGTGCGGCGGACCGAGCCCCAGCAGCGAGCCGCCTGGGACTGCGACGACCAGCCCGTCGGCGACGATCCCGGTGACATCCGGCACCGGGACGACCGCCTCACCTTCGCCGTCCGGGGGCGGACCGTCGCCGTCGGCGAGCGTGCCGGTCACGAACGAGGTCCGTAATCACCTGCTGTCGACCCTGGAATACGTCGGCGAGGTGTCCGACGATCTGGCTCTGGCCACCACGCCCGACGATGCGGCCAACGCCCTGCGCCCCCTGGGCGGGGTGCTGGACGACGAGATCGACTGGTTCAGGGCCCACGTCCCGAGCGGGACGGGGGGGCCGGTGGGGGCCTACGGCACGGACATCGCCACGACGCGGGCGGCCGTCGCGGCGATCGAGAGCGCGGGATCGGCGCCGACCGCCGATCTCGTAGCCAAGGCCCGGGCGCAGGTCGCGGCCCTGCTCGCCCTGCGGCCGGATCTGGAGGCCCTCCCCTCCAGCTAGCGCCGCGTGGTCTCAGCCGCCGCCGGGACGCAAGGCCACGAGGGCGCCGATGCCGACCGCGGTGCCGCTGGGATCAGCGGTGAAGGGCCCGACGAGGCCTGGGTCCGCGACCGTGAGGTCGGCAGCCTCCTGGGCGACCTTGTAGCTGCCGGCATCGGAGGCCACGTCCCAACGCTCGGTCAGGCCGCCGGACGGGGTGAAGGTGGCGCTGGCGGCAAAGCCGAAGAAGGCGACGACCTGCTCTCCCGACGCGCTCGTGGTGAGGCTCGGGCTCGTCACGGTGCCGCCGCGTGCGTTGACGAGACCGGCGCTCGTGTCGATCGGCGCGGTCGGATCGACGCCCCGGTAGGCGACGATGCCGCCGGCCGCGGCCTGGGCCTTATCGAAGGTGAACGTGTAGCTCGTGGGTTCGGTGGCCCCCACGACGTGGACCCAGATGCCCTGCTCCATCGTCGTCGTCGCATCGTCGAGCCGGACGAGGGTCCAGCCGCTCGGGGCATCGATGCTCGGCTTGCCCCGCACGCTCAGGCTGGCCAGAAGGACGTCGCCCGCGGCGAGGCCCTCTGGGGCCGGCAAGACGAGCGTCGTGGCCGTCGGGTTGGCGGCCGAGCTCGCGGCCACGAAGCTGATGGTGCCACTGCCACCGCCACCGCCGGAGGCCGTGACCGTCAGGCTGATCGTGGCCGCTGGCGAGGTCAGGCTGCCGCCGTCGGTGACGGTGAAGGTGAAGCTATCGGTGCCGCTGTAGCCAGCGTTCGGGGTGTAGAGGACGGTGGCCGCGTCGGTGTTCGGGCTGCCCGCGCTACAGGGCTGGCCGCCGAGCGAGCCGAGGCTGCCATCGGCGGGAGCGGTGGCGATGGCGAAGGTGAGCTCGCAACTCTCCGCGTCATGGCCGCTGAGGGTGAGCATGACCGGCGTGTCCTGGGCCGTCGTGGCGCTGCTCGCCACGGCGCTCGGGGCGGTGTTCGGCGGCGGGGTGTTCGTCACCGTCAGGCTGATCGTGGCCGGGGCGGAGCTCAGGCTGCCGCCATCGGTGACGGTGAAGGTGAAGCTATCGGTGCCGCTATAGCCCGCGGTCGGGGTGTAGAGGACGGTGGCCGTGTCGGTGTTCGGGCTGCCCGCGCTGCAGGCGGCGGGGCTGAGCGCACCGAGGGTGCCGTGGGTCGGGGCCGTGGTGATCGTGAAGGTCAGCTCA
>DASUKL010000055.1:0-8179 GCA_036278755.1 Candidatus Limnocylindrales bacterium
AGGGACCGCGATGTCGGTGCTGGGCGGTCACGCGCAGGGTCGTCACCAGGCGGCGTTCGGCAACCGGCCCGCGCCGGCCACCCGAGCCCGGCCGAGGCTGTATCGTGGCCCCGGCTGAACGAAGCTGTCCGTACCAGCCGATGAGGTTCTCGAGTGTCGTCCTACGACTCGAACCATCCCGCCGCCTCGGTCGAGGGGCCGGTCGACGTGGCGGCTACGCTGAACGAGGAGGGACTGGGGCGCACCGGCGGGCTCCGGCCCAGGCCGCGGCCCCCGGTGCTGGTCGGCGTCGAGTGGGGCCACGAACGCCTCCGCATCCTCGAGCGGACGGGCGGGATCCTGGCCGCGCCTGCCGACCTGAAGACCCGCCTGCTGCGGGTCGCCGAGCTGGTCATCGAGCACCTCGCCGACTGGTGCGCCATCGAGCTGCTCGCGCTCGACCCGCCGATCCTGGTCGTGACCGCGCGGGACCCTGATCAGGTCCCCCGGATCGAACGGTCGATCCTGATCGACGCGGCAGGGGCTGGCGATCCCGTCGACGGTCGGGGCGGGGTGCCTGCGCAACGCTTCGGGCCGGCCGGCCGCCTCGTCGCCCCCATCGAGGCGGAGGATGGGACGCGACTCGGCGCGATCCTCCTGGGCACCCAGGCCGCGAGGCGCTTCGAGCCTGACGATCGCATGCTCCTGCGCGACCTCGGTCGGCGGATACAGTCGGCGACCCATCGGTTCCGTGAGTCGCATCTGCTCGACCGCCTTCGGGCGGCCGTCGACGCGAGCGCTGACGGGATCTACATGTTCGAACCCGACACGTTGCGGATCTCCTATGTGAACCACGGCGGGGGCGATCTCGTCGGCCGAGCCCCGGAGGCGCTGGCGGGGACGACGATCCTCCAGCTCCAGACTCGTCCAGCGGCCCACGAGTTCCAGGCCCGGATCGAGCTGGCCAAGGCGCGCCCGGACACCTCGGCGGCGTTCAACACGAAGCTGCTACGGTCCGACCAGCACGAGATCGCGGTGGAGGCCTTCCTCGAGATCGTGACGCTGCCGGGCGGAGGCGCGACCGGGATCCTGACCGCCCGTGATGTGGGCGAACACATCGACTTGCAGGCCCAACTGCTGAGGATCGCCGGCCATGAGCGGCGCCGGGCGCGCGAGATGCGGGCCGTCATCCAGGCCGTCGGTCAGGGCATCCTGGTGTTCGATCCCACAGGCCGCGTCATCAGCGTCAACGATGCGGCCATCGAGCTCCTCGGCCGGGAGCCGCGGGACTATGACGACCTCGTCGAGCGATTGGGCCTCGAGGCCGCCGCCCAGGATGCCGGTCCGGTCGAAGTCCGGCCGGCAGTCGTCTCGCCGGACGACCACCGCTGGTTCGAGGTCACCGAGTATCCGGCCGCGCTGGGTCCGGACGTCAACGGAGAGCGGAGCCTCTCGCGGGTCGTGGTCCTGCATGATGTGTCCGAGGCTCGCAACGCCGAGGCCGCCCACGAGGCCTTCCTGGGAGTGCTGTCGCACGAGTTGCGGACGCCGACCACCACCATCTTCGGCTACGCCAAGGTCCTCCAGCGCCCGACGGTCCAGGCCGAACAGGCCGAGCTGCTCGCCGACATCGAGGTCGAGGCCGACCGCCTGTACCGGATCGTGGAGGACCTGCTAGCGCTCACCCGCCTCGAGGGCGAGCTGATCATCGACGGCGTGCCGCTCCTCCTCCAACACGTCGCTGGCCCGATCATCTCTTCCGAGGCCAACCGCTGGGATGGCGTCACCTTCGAGACCGCCCTTCCGGCGCGCCTGCCGGCCGTCGTGGGGGAGCGCACCTACGTGGAGCAGGTCCTGCGTAACCTCGTCTCCAATGCCGGCAAGTACAGCCCCCCGGGGTCCGTCGTCCACATCACGGCCGAAGCGGCCCCGGGTGAGGTGCTCGTCCGCGTCCTCGATCGGGGCCCGGGGATCGACCCGGCGGAAGCGGACCGCCTCTTCAACCTCTATTACCGCTCGCCCACCACGGCCCGCAGCCCGGGGTCAGGCATCGGGCTGTACGTCGCTCGGGGTCTGATCGCCGCCATGCAGGGTCGCATCTGGGCCCTCCCGCGAGAGGGTGGCGGCTCCGAGTTCGGCTTCAGCCTGCCGCGCTGCGAAGAGGCCGCACCAGATGCCGCACCAGACCTCGACAGCAGCCCGGCAAATGAGGGGATCGGCAGCTCGGGCAGCCGGGTCCCCGGGGCCGAACTGACATGATGTCCGACCGTCCAGGCCCCAGCTAGGTCACCTCAGGCGGGAGAGGGATGCGCGCTGCGACGGGAGAACTCAACGCTGTCCGGGCCGCCGGGTTACTGGTGCGCTATGCAGTCATGGGGGACGGGGCGATCGTGATCGTCGAGCTGCCGAAGCACGGGTCCAAGGGCACGCAGCTCGAGGAACCGTGCGTCCTCGAGCACTGGGGCATCGTCATGTCCGGCAGCGTCCGACTCGACGGGGCGGGCCATCATACCTATGGCCCGGGCAGCGCCTTCTACGTCAAACCGGGCCCGCCGGCCCACCGCTTCGAGGCGGACGGCCCGGCTGTCCTCGCCGGATTCGCTCCCCTGACGGTGCCCATCAACGACTCCCGGGCCGCCTTTCGGGCCCGGGGCATCACCCCGGTCCGGGAGCCATCGGTCGTGGCCAAGCTCCCCGCGACCGTCCATCTCGATCGCGCCCGATCGGCCTCGGTCGGCGAGATCCAGACCCAGTCGGTGACCATGGGCGACTACCTCTTCACGGTCACGACCTATGGCCGCCTGAGCGGCTACACCGACGACTGGTGCGACCTGCCGCATTGGGGGATGGTGCTCGACGGCGACCTCATCCTCCGCTTCGAGGGCGCGGAGATGGAGCTCCTGGGCGCCGGTGACGCCTTCTACTGTCCGTCCGGCCCACCCGGCCATCTGATCGAGGTCGCCGACGCGGCTGCCATCGTCGACTACACCCCGCTCGCGGCGCTCGATGACCCCGCACGCCGGCGCGCCCTGCGTACCCTGGCGGCCCGTCCTCCCCGCCGGGCTCGGGCATCTCGGCGGCCGAACGCTCACCTGTGACTCCGGTGGCCTCCGAGCGGTCGGGTGGATCGTCGGACCTGGCGCGCGTGTCCTCGCGCCAGGGAGGCTACGACGCGAGCCACGGGGAGCTGTGAGGTCTGGCGTCCTCGGGCAGCGCCGGGTGCGCCACGGTCCCGCGAACCCGACGCCCCGACATCCGATATGACCCTGCAACGCCGGGGTGACCGACGCCCATTGGAAACGCGATGGACGGGATCGGATGCTTCTCCTGTCGATGGTCCGCCCCACGCTCCTTGGCCCACTCGGTAACGAGCAGCCGGGGGGAGCGGCGTGGGGCGGCTGTCGACCCAGTACCTCGACCGCTCATGGTCGATGGCACGTCCATCAGCGGGCCGCCGGGCCGGAGACTCCCGCGTGGCCGGGCGGCCCGCTGACCACCTGGGGCCTGGCCTCCCCCGTGCAGGTGGCGGCGCGACGCACCGGGGGATCGCTCATGACGAAGAGCCAGCCGCTCGTCCTCGTCGTCGACGACGAGCCTCAGATCACGAAGCTCGTGGGCATCACGCTCACGGACGATGGCTTCCGGGTCATCACCGCCGGCAGCGGCCAAGAGGGTCTCCGGACGGCCGAGGAGACCCACCCGGATATCGTCCTGCTCGACCTCGTCATGGCCGACCTGGACGGCTTCGAGGTGATGCGTCAGCTTCGGGAATGGTCAGCGGTGCCCATCATCCTGCTGACGGCCAAGGGCTCCGTGGCGGATCTGGCCAGGGGACTGGATCTGGGGGCGGATGACTACATCGCCAAGCCGTTCCATCCCGACGAGCTGTGCGCGCGGGTCGGAGCCGTCCTGCGGCGGGCGGCCGGCATCGCGGGTGGTCGCGGGACCCTGCATGTCGGTCCCTACGAGATCGATCTCGAACGACGCCTCATGACCCACGACGGCGAGATCGTCCAGATGAGCCGGACGGAGTGGCTCCTGCTCCAGCACCTGGCGGCCAATGCCGGACGGGTCGTGCTCCACAGCGAGCTGCTGACCAAGGTGTGGGGGCCCGAGTATCGCGACGACCTCCAGTACCTGCGGATATGGGTGGGCCGGGTCCGCCGCAAGCTGGGGGCAGCCCCAGGCGAGCGTGGGCCGATCGACACCTTCCACGGCCTCGGCTACGTGCTCCGAGTGGATGAGCCGGCCGCTCTCGGGCCGGCCAACGCGTCGTCGGCCGCAGATGGCCTGTGAGGTGATCCGTCCGACGAGCCCGCGACCTCGCCGGGGCCTGAGGGTGGCTGCTGCTCTAAGCCGCCCGGACGTCGCGGCGGGCGAAGCCGGCCAGGCCCACCAGCACGAGCAGCACGGCCGGGCCGGCCAGGGCCAGGAACCGCCAGGGATCCGTGGCGTTCACTAGCGGGTCGCCGCCCAGGGCCCAGTCCCAGGGTGAGATGTGACGCCACGGTGCGAGGAGGTCGCTGAGGGGGAAGAGCGCCCCCACGAGGTAGCCACAGATAGCTACCACGAGGCTGATCCCGATGACCAGCGAGGGTCGCGGCAGCCAGCCCGCGATGGCCACGGCCAGCCCGCCGTGGAGCAGGCCCAGCAAGGTGCACAGGCAGACGGTGGCGACCAGCAGCCCCGTGTCGATGCGCAGGCCGACGATGGCGTCGAAGGCGAGCTGGCCGATGAGGACGACGATCCCCACGACGACCATCCAGGCCAGCCCGGCCAGCACCCTACCGAGGAGCGTGGCCACCCGCGACACCGGCTGGGCCAGGTAGAGCTCCAGACGGCCTGAATCCTCCTCCCCGGCCGTCTGGCCCGCGGCCATGACCACGGCCGCCCCGGCGAGCAAGAGGGGGATGAGCAGCTCGTAGAGGTTGCCCCGGAGATAGCCGGCTGGCGTGGCGAAGTCCTCCAGGCCCAGGGCCTTGACCAGGCCGTTGGGCAGCTGGTCGAAGATCTGGTCGATGGATGTCGCGCCCTGGAAGGCCGGCCAGAAGGCGACGGTGGCACCGATGATGAGGACGAGGACGACGGACCAGGCGACCCCCGCTCGCCGCAGAGCTCGAAGGGGGATGCGCAGGAGCTCGGTCCGGGCGGCCATCACGCGTCCTCCTCGTACAGGTCGAGGAAGGCTTCCTCGAGGTCCGGCTCCTGGACCAGGAGCTGGCGGACGGGGTGCCGGGCCAGCAGCTCGATGACCGGCTGGATCGGTCCGCCGAGGACGGCACTGAAGCGGTCGCCGTCCAGGCGGGCCGCGGTCAAGCCCGGCAATGCCCTCAAGGCCTCGGCCGGTGGCTGGCCCTCGAACCAGACCTCGAGCCGCTGCCGGATGCGCCCGCGGATGGCCTCGACGGTGCCCAGGGCCACGACGTTGCCGGCGCGCAGCACGGCCACCCGATCGGCCGCCCGCTGGACCTCGCTCAGCACGTGGGAGGAGAGGAAGACCGTGGTCCCGGCCGCGCGGGCCTCGGACACGAGCTCCAGGAAGACGTGCTGCATGAGGGGGTCAAGGCCGCTCGTGGGCTCGTCGAGGATCAGCAGCTCGGCCTCCGGCAGGAAGGCCAGGAGGAGCGCCACCTTGCGCCGGTTGCCGCTGGAGAGGTCCCGCAGGGGCCGCCCCAGGTCGAGGTCGAGGCGCTCGGCAAGGGCCGCGCGCCGGTCAGGGTCGAAGCCGCCACGCAGCCGGCCGAAGCTCTCCGCCAGCTGGGCCACCGTGAGGCGGTCGGGCAGGCGCAGCTCGCCGGGCACGTAGGCCAACCGAGCCCGGACCCGGACCCCGTCGCGTTGGGGATCCAGGCCCAGGACCTCCAGGCGACCGGCCGTGGGCCGGAGGAGGTCGAGCAGGCAGCGGATCGTCGTGCTCTTGCCCGCCCCGTTGGGCCCCAGGAAGCCGAAGACCTCGCCCCGCTGGACCTCCAGGTCGATGCCGCGCACGGCGTGGATCGAGCCGTAATCCTTGACCAGCCCCGCGATCGCGATAGCCGGCCCCGCGCCGGTCACTGCTCGAGCCCTCGCGGCCGTCGCAGCGCCGGTCACGCCCGAGCCTCCGCGGCCGGCTGCGCCGCCAGCCACGCCGGAGGCGTGGAGGCTCGAAGCCCAACCAGGTAGTGGTCGAGGGCGGCGGGCACCACCGCCTCGATCCGGATGTGCTCCCGATCGACCAGCCAGACCAGGGCCAGGCCCTCCATCAGGCCGACGACCCCCAGGGCCGCCTGATCGGGATCGAAGTCCGGTCGCAGCTCGCCGCTCGCCCGACCCTCGGCCAGGAGCGCGCCCAGCTCGGTCCGGAAGCCGGCCAGGTAGCGCTGGAAGGCGGCCCGCACCGTGGCGTGGCGCATGGCCCGGGCGTAGACCTCGGGGAAGACCGGTGCCAGCGGGCCGAGGGCCACGAGCTCGGCCGCGAAGGCCCGACCGAAGGCCGCCAGGCGATCGGCCACCGAGCCGTCGCCGGCCCGAGTGTCATGGAGCCGCTGCGTCTCGGCCGAGACGATCCGCCCCACCAGGGCATCGATGAGCTGGTCCTTGCTCTTGAAGTAGAGGTACAGGGCGCCCTTGCTGAGGCCCGACTCACTGGCCACATCGTCCATCCGCGCCGCTCCGAACCCCAGGCGGGCGAACACCAGCGAGGCGGCGTCGAGGATCTGGTCGCTGCGGCCGCGTTCGGCCGAGGATGGCGCCATGGGTCGTGCTCCATCGGTGGCAGGTCTGTATGCCGGTCGCCGCACGAGGCCGGGCGGCCGCGAGGCCGCATCGGGCGCGGGACTCGCCGCCGATAATGTCCAGGCCCACACATACACGGCTGACTGACTGGTCAGTCAGCAGTTTGCACCAGGACCGGCAGCCTGTCAAGGCCTGCCGACGAGAGGCGGCCATCCGTTTGCTGGCCGCAACGCGATCGCCCGGTTCGGGGTCGGCGACGCCGTCGGCCATCGGTATCGGGCCGACCTATTTGCTGGCCGCAACGCGATCGCCCGGTTCGGGGTCGGCGACGCCGTCGGCCATCGGTATCGGGCCGACCTATTTGCTGGCCGCAACGCAATCGCCCGCGACGTCTGACCGGCCCTCGAGGCCACGGACTGCCGGCCGGCCGCGGCGGACGGGTCAGATCACCAGCACGGCCGCACCGGCCACCTCGCCGGCCCGCAGGCGGCGCAGAGCCTCGTTGGCCTCGGCCAGTGGCAGCGGCTCCGGCTCGGTCACGAAGCCCCGGCTCGCCGCCAGGGCGAGGAACTCGCGGGCGTCGCGCCGGGTGACGTTGGCCACGCTGCGCAGAACGCGCTCCTCCCACAGGAGACCGTAGTCGAAGGCCGGGATGCCATCGAGGTGGATGGCATTGACCACCACCGTCCCGCCCGGGGCGAGGGCGCCCAGCGCATCCAGCACGACCGAGCCGACCGGGGCGAAGGTGACCGCAGCATCGAGCGGCCAGGGCGGCCGCTCACCGGACCGGCCCACCCAGGCGGCACCCATGGCCTCGGCTCGTTCGAGGTCCACGGGGGAGCGCGAGACGACCGCGACCTCGCAGCCCCAGGCCAGGGCGACCTGGATGGCCAGGCGGGCGGAGGCGCCGAAGCCGTAGAGGCCCAGCCGGCGGCCGCCCTCGACCCCGGCCAGCCGCAGGGCGCGATAGCCGATCACCCCGCCGCACAGCAGCGGAGCGGCGTGGAGGTCGTCGAACGCCTCGGGGATGGGCACGGCCACGTCGGCCCGGATGAGCATCGCCTCGGCATAGCCGCCATCCCGGTCCCAGCCGTGGAAGGTGGCCTGTGGACAGAGGTTCTCCTGACCGGCCCGGCAGTAGCGGCAGGTCCCATCGGCGCCGGCCAGCCAGGTGGCCCCGGCCCGGTCGCCCACGGCCCAGCCGTCGACGCCGGCGCCCACAGCGCCGATGCGGCCCACGGCCTGGTGGCCGGGCACGATGGGCAGCCGATGGGCGTCCAGGTCACCCTCGGCCAGCTGGAGGTCGGTCCGGCACACGGCGCAGACCCCGACCTGCAGAAGCACCTCACCAAGCCCGGGTTCGAGCGGCGGCCGTACCGCCTCCACGAGCGGCCCGCGGCCGTCAGCCGGGCCTGGGGCGGCGAGCTGCCAGGCGCGCATGGTCAGGACCTCGCGGACGCCCAGTCGAGGATCGCCTCAGCCCACG
>DASUKL010000056.1:0-19515 GCA_036278755.1 Candidatus Limnocylindrales bacterium
CCTCCTGATCGTGGCCCTGGTGGTCGTCCTCTTCGTCAGCCTGACGACGATCTTCCTCCTCCGTCTCGTGGCGGCCGACCGCCGCGCCCGCCGCGCGCCGCTCCGCAGCGGGGCGAGGCCCACGGTCGGCCAGCTCGAGGACGCCGGTCAGGCTGACTCGGTCCGTGCGCCATCGTCGACGGACGCATCGGACGCATCGGACGCACGGGACGAACGGGGGTAGAGGAGCAGACCGTCCGCTCACGCCCCGCAGGTCTACGCGATCACGTTCGCTCGTCGGGCCGCCGGGGGCCTGTTCGTTCGGTGATGGCGGAGGACCGTCGATCTGACGCTCAGGATCGCCCCCGGTGTCCGATGGTCGCGAAGGGTCGCATGGCTGGACGGCATCCGCGGGTCCGGACCGTGCGTGATCGCGAAAAGGCGCCGGACCGCGCCCGACGTCCGGACGGCCACGGATCCGGGCACGGCCGCTCCGCGGCCCGGTGAAGCGTGGCGCGGCAGCATGCGACAATGGCGCCGCCCCCGTCGTCGCTTCGCCTACGACCGCATCAGGAGTCCCGGCCCGCATGCCCGTCCTGGCCACGTTCTTCTCCGTCCGCCGCGGCCGCGACGCGTTCTTCAAGTTCTTCATGCGCACCGTCTTCCCGCGCCAGATCCACGAGTACGAGACGAAGTTCGGGATCCGCTTCCTGGGCTGGTACAACGTGGCCTATGGCTGGGACTTCGACAACGTCATCCTCTTCGACCTGCCTGACTACGCCACGGTCGACAAGCTCGAGGCGGATGAGGCCACGCGGGCCCTGGGCCATCGGGCCGGTGAGTGGATGTTCGAGCGGCATCATGCGATGTTCCTCCGGGAGCGGATGGGACCGGACCTCGAGTACCACCCCTAGAGCGCGGAGGCGGGCCATGGAAGAGCACAACGTCGAACTCGGAGAGATCGCCAGCGAAGCCTCGGTCGAGCGCGCCGCCTTCCTGTCCGACGCGGCCCGCCAGCTGGAGCGCTTCCTGAAGCGCCAGCAGGATCGCATCCATGAGGTGGGTGGCCTCGTCCTCATCGATGACGACCCCGACTATCTCTCCGTCGCCCCGGACGGCTCGTTCCGCTCGCGGACCCGCTACCAGGACGAGAAGACGGGCGAGTGGGTCGCGGAGACGGAGGTCATCGAATCGGCCGGCGAGCTCATCGAGCTCTACAACCCGGCCGAGATCTACGCCGCCTTCGCCGAGGCCGCCCGGGAGGCGGCCGGCTTCGCGCCCGAACCCACGGCCGCGGAAGGCCTGGCCGAAGCCGCCGGGCTGGCGCCCGAGGAGCGCATCGGCGTGCCCGAGGATCCCTACGCCGAGGTGGCCGACCACTGGGCCCGGGGCCAGGCCGAGGGGGGCGTCGAGGTCGAGGACGAGCCGACCAGCGTCGACGAGGCCGCCGAGCGGCTCTACGACCTGGCCCTCAGCTTCCAGGAACGGAGCCAGCATCAGGAAGCCCATCTCATCGAGCAGTTCCAGGACGCGGCGGAGCCGCTGGCCCGCCACCTGGGCGACCTGCTGATCATCGACGACGACGACGAGCGGCTGACCCTGGCGGGCAGCGGCCAGCTCAAGGCCGAGGTCGTGCCGGAGGACGAGGAGGGCCGCTGGCGGTCGCTCGGCACGCCCGACGAGCTGGTCCAGTTCTACGACCCCACCGACGTCTTCGGTGACGTGGCCGAATCGATCGCCGAGGCCTACCCCAGCGTGGCCAGCGAGGAAGGCCCGAGCCACGACGCCGACCAGGCCGACGACGACCAGGCCGACGACGAGGACGACGAAGACGCCGACGAAGTCGCAGATCTCGACGATGGGACCGAGGACGACGAGGACGACGAGGCCGACGAGGCCGAGGACGAGGCCAGGGGCGACGATCGCGACTGAACCCCGCTCCGCCCGGCGCATGCAGCTGGCCAGTGCGGAGCTCATGGAGAGCCGCGAGATCGTGCCCGGCCAGTGGCTGCAGACTTATCTCGCGCCGTGGCTCGTGGGCGGGGCCCGGGCTGGCCAGTTCGTCCACGTCCGGACGCCCGACTACGCCGGGCTCGTGCTGCGCCGGCCCTTCAGCCTGAACACGGTCGACCGGGCGGCGGGCACCCTGACGATCCACTTCCGGGTCACGGGCAAGGGCACCGACACCATCGCCCGGGCCCGGCCCGGCGACCGCCTCGAGATGCTGGGGCCCCTGGGCAAGCCCTTCGAGGTCGACCGGCGGACCCACCACGTCCTGCTCATCGCCGGCGGCCTGGGCATGGCCGGCGTGCGGGCCCTGGCCGACGAATCGCTGGCCGCGGGCCGGCAGGTCACGGTGCTCTTCGGGGCCCAGAGCGCGGCCCAGGTCTATCCCAGCGCCCTGCTGCCCGAGGAGGTCGAGTACGTCGTGGCCACCGACGACGGGTCGATCGGCCATCCCGGGCTGGTGATCGATCTCGTCACCCGGTACGAGGCCTGGGCCGACCAGGCCTTCGCCTGCGGGCCCTGGCCCATGCTGGCCGCCTTGGCCCGCCTGGCCGCAGGTCGCGACGCGCGTCTGGGCGTGGCCCGCCTGGGCCGCAAGCGGGGCGCCCGGTCCGCGACGCCCAGCGGCCCGCCGCGCGGCACGGCCGCCGCCCGCCGCCGGGCCTGGCTCCAGGTCTCCATGGAGCAGAACATGGGCTGTGCCGTGGGGGCCTGCCTGGGCTGCGTCGTGCTGGGTGTGGACGGGCCGCAGCGGGTCTGCCGGGAGGGGCCGGTCTTCGCGGCCGACGAGATCGCCTGGGAAGGGCCGGCGGCGTGAAGCGGCGGCGCAGCGTCATCACCAGCCGCTCTGCGGTCCGCGATCCGTACCCCACCCCGCGCCGCCGGCCGGCCCTCATCGGCCCGGCGGCCGGCCGCCACACGGCACCGCCGCCCGAGGCCACGGCACCTTCGCCGGAGGTCGCGGGCCGCCCGGGGGCTGGCATCGCCCGTCGCGCGGACGGCCACGCCGCCACGGCGCCGGTCGACCTGACCGTGGACCTGGGCCGTGGCCTGCGCCTGGCCAACCCCGTCCTGGTCGCCTCGGGCACCTTCGGCTACGGCATCGAGTACGGCGACGTGGTGGACATCCAGCGCCTGGGCGCCATCTGCTGCAAGGGCACCACCCTGGCCCCGCGTCAGGGCAACGTGCCGCCCCGGGTGACCGAGACGCCGGCCGGCATGCTGAACTCGATCGGCCTCCAGAACCCCGGCGTGGACGGCGTCATCGAGCGCTACGCGCCGCGCTGGGCGCGCTGGAAGGTGCCGGTCATCGTCAACGTCGCGGGCGAGTCGATCGAGGACTACGTGGCCGTGGTCCGGCGCCTCGAGGGCGTGCCCGGCGTGGCCGGCATCGAGCTCAACATCTCCTGCCCCAACGTGGGCCGGGGCGGGCTCCAGTTCGCCCTCGACCCGGAAGGCGCGGAGGCCGTCACCGCGGCCGTCCGCCGGGCGACGGACCTGCCCCTCATGGTCAAGCTGTCGCCCAATGTCTCCGACGTGCGGGTCATCGCGCGGGCCGTGGAGGCCGGTGGGGCCGACGCCATCAGCGCCATCAATACGCTCTCCGGGCTGACCATCGACCGGGCCCGACGGCGGCCCCTCCTGGGCAACACCTATGGCGGGCTGTCCGGCCCGGCGGTCAAGCCGGTCGCCTTGCGGATCGTCTTCGAGGTGGCCCAGACGGTGCGCCTGCCGATCGTGGCCATCGGCGGCGTGACGGAGCTGGCCGACGTCCTCGACTTCCTCATGGCCGGGGCCTGTGCCGTCCAGGTCGGGACGGCCATCTTCGCCGACCCGGGCTTGCCGGTCCGCCTCGTGGACGAGCTCGACGCCTGGTGCCGGGCGGAAGGGCTGGCCAGCCACCGCGACCTCGTGGGCGCCGCCCAGCCCGGTCGCTCCGACCCGCGTGCCAGCACCCATGGGAGTGCCCGCAGCGCCGCCAGCCGCGGCAGAGGTGCCGCCAGCCGCGCCAGCGCTCGCGGCGTGGAGTACCGCCCATGACGGCCGCCCCGGAGCGGGCTGGAGCCGCCGCTCGGACGGAGGCCATCTTCCACCAGGCCGGCGCGCTGCGGAACGGTCACTTCCGGCTCAAGAGCGGCCGCCACGGCGACCGCTACCTGGAGAAGTTCCAGGTCCTCCAGTTCCCCGCCGCGGTCACCGCCCTGTGTCAGGACATGGCCACGTTCGGCCGGGCCGCCGACGGCAGCCCGGCCGTGGACCTGGTCGTCGGGCCGACGACGGGCGGCGTGATCCTGGCCTTCGAGACGGCCCGGCAGCTGGGGCTGCCCGGCTTCTTCGCCGAGGAGGTGGCCGGGGCTGCCGGGACGCCCGCCCGGCGCGAGTTCCGGCGCGGCTTCCGCATCGAGCCCGGCCAGCGTGTGCTGCTGGTGGACGACGTCCTGACCACGGGCGGCTCGCTGGAACGGATGGTGCCGCCCATCGAGGCGGCCGGCGGCGAGCTCCAGCGCTGCGTGGTCCTCGTCGATCGCTCGGGCGGGCTGGCCGAGATCAGCGGGCCATCGGGCCGGCGCTATCCGGTCGAGGCCCTCTGGACGCTCGACCTGCCGACCTACGAGCCGGGGCCGGCAAGCTGTCCGGGCTGTGCGGCGGACCTGCCCCTGGAGGCGCCGGGTTCGTCGGGGGCCGCAGGCTCCTAGGGTGTCCTAGCTGTCCGCGGTGCAGTCGCGGCAGCGGCCGGCGATGGTCAGGTGGCCCAGGTCGACCCGGAAGCCACGCGCCTGGCGTAGGCCGTCGAGCAGGCCGCGGGCCTCGTCGGGCTCGACCTCCCAGGTCCGGCCGCAAACGTCGCAGCGGAGGTGGGCGTGTTCCCGGGTGGGCAGGACGTGGTATTCCTGCCGGCCGTCCGGGCCGTGGCTGTGGTGGAGGTAGCCCACCTCCTCGAGCACCTCGAGGGTGCGATAGACGGTCGAGGGGGTGGTCAGGGCATCGCGCTCCCGGCAGCGCTCCACGACGTCGCTGCCGGTGACGTGCCCGTCCTGAGCGGCCAGGACCTCGAGGATGAGGCGGCGCTGTGGCGTCCAGCGCAGGCCGCGGGCGCGGAGCTGGGCCTGCACCCCACTCCAGGGGTCTGCCAGGGCCATGGTCAGACCGCCTCGGGGACGCTGGCGTCCGGTGCGTCGGTCGCCGCCGGGGCGTGGTGGCCCTCGTCGGTGCCATGCGGGTGCGAGTGGCGGATGCCGCCGTGCTCGTGGAGGTGCTCGTGGATGAGGTTGGCCCGGATGAGGAGCTCGCGGTCGTTCAGGATGTCCTCGGGCGAGCCATCGGCCAGGACCCGGCGCTCCTCGCCCAGGACCACGACGCGGTCGGCGATGATCGGCACGATGTCCAGCTCGTGGGTCGCGGTGACGATCGTCCGGCCCTCGTCGGCCAGCCGCCGGATGAGGTTCACCAGGACCCACTTGGTGCGCGGATCGAGCGAGGCCGTGGGCTCGTCGAGCAGGACGACCGCGGGCTCCAGGGAGAGGACGCTGGCGATGGCGGCCCGCTTCTTCTCGCCGCCGGACAGCTCGAAGGGGGCCCGATCGGCCAGCCCGGCGATATCCATGGCCGCCAGGGCCCGGTCGCAGGAGCGCTTGACCTCCTCGGGCGAGAGGCCGAGCTGCAGCGGCCCGAAGGCCACGTCGTCGAGGACCGTGGCGCTGAAGAGCTGGATGTCCGGATCCTGGAAGACGAGGCCCACCTGGCGGTGGAAGCGGAAGGCCTCGAAGCCGTCGGCCACGGCCGCCACGTCTTGGTCCAGGGCTCGCAGCGTGCCCTCGGTGGGGGCGATGATCCCATCGAGCAGCTTGAGCAAGGTCGACTTGCCGCTCCCGTTTGCGCCCAGCACGGCCACCTGCTCGCCGGTGGCGATGTCGAGGTCGATGCCGTCGAGCGCCACATGACGTCCGTTGTAGACGTAGCGGACGCCGCGCAGGGAGAAGACATCCGTCACGGCACGAACCGGCCGGCCACCACGCCCGCTGCGGCCAGGGCCACCGCCCCGGCCAGGGCCAGGCCGTCGCGGAACGTGAAGCGGAAGGTGCTGTAGACCCGGATCTCGCCGCTGAAGCCGCGGGCCATCATGGCCGCATAGACGTCGTTGCTCATCTTGAAGGCCCGGCTCACGAGGTTGCCCATCGTGCCACCGATGAAGTGGCGCTGTTCCCGGCCGCTGGTCCGGGCCACCATGCGGCTCTTGCGGGCCAGGAGCACGCCGTTAGCCGTGTGCAGGAAGAGGAAGACGTAGCGGTAGGTCATCGACAGCACGAGGACGAAGATCTGCGGCACCCGCAGGAGGCGCAGGCTCTTCAGCAGGTCGGCCCAGGGCGTGGTCATGACCAGCAGGACGGCCAGCGAGACGCTGACCCCTACCCGGGCCACGAAGATGACCGCGCCGACGATGCCGGGCACCGAGGGGGCCAGATGCAGCGGGCCCAGGGGCAGGTCGAAGAGGCGCGGACCGGGGACCAGGAAGAGGGCCGGGATGACGACGATGCCGGCGAAGAAGGGGATCCCCAGCCAGACCCGCTTGACGAAGAAGGCGAAGGGCACGTGGCTGGCCCGGGCCGCGGCCAGGGTGACGATGTAGAGCGCGGCCAGGACCGTGAGCGAGCCGGTCATGCTGGCGGCCAGGACGAGGGCCAGGAACATGCCCAGCTTCGCCCGCGGGTCCAGGCCCTGGAGCCAGCCCGACTGGCGGGCGTGCTGCTCGGTGAAGACGGCCCGCTCGATGGACTCGGTGATGCTGCCCAGGGTCTTCTCCAGCCAGCCGATGCGGCCCTCGCGGCTCTCGCGTCCCTTGGCCGCGGCCGCGGATGACGTCGCGCCCATCTCAGGCCGAGCCGGGGCTGGTCTGATCGGCCGAAGCGTCGGAGCGGCCCGCGCCCAGCAGCCGAGCCAGGACGGCGATGACCAGGCCGATGAGGAGGATGCCGACGATGCCGGCGATCTGGTAACCCACGGCCGTGTGCCAGAGCGGGGCGTTGGCCTGGCTGAAGAACGGCAGCGGTAGGTCGTAGCCGGCAAGCGGCGCGCTGAAGACGCCTGACAGGTCCCGGAGGCCCTGGGGCACGTAGCCGAAGGCAGCCTGCACGTCTTCGGCGTTGCCCTCGCCGTAGGCGAACCCGGGGGCGATGAGGCCCAGCGGGCCGATGACCGCGATGAGGGTGAAGCCGGCCCCCACGCCCTTCAGGCGGCGCGGCAGGACGAGGTAGGCCAGGGGCACCAAGATGGCGGCCAGGACCGCGGTGACGAGGAGCATGACGGCCACGTCCGGCCAGGAGACCGAGGACCAGTCGCCGCCGAAGAAGCGGGCCGGATCGCCGCCACCCTCGATGAGGCCGAGGACCCCGAGGACGACGATCGTCCCCAGCCCGGCGCCCACGATCGTCTGCCACAGCGGTCGGGCGCTCGTCTGGCCTTCTTCGTCGGCCTCGGGCGCGAAGACGGAACGGAGCGCGGTCAGGTATTCGGGATGGCGCTTCTGGAAGTAGGACACGCCCAACCCGGTGATGAGGGCTTCGACGATCGAGGCGCCGAAGGCGTGGGCGATGAGCATGGCCGGGACCGCTTGCTCGATGGGGTAGGGGTTGTACAGCGGGTGGCCGTCCTGGGTGAAGAAGATGGGCTGGAGCCCCAGCTCGATGCCCACGGCCAGGGCGGCCACGGTGATGCCGACGTAGGCCCCGATGGCCGCTGCCCAGGCGCGCCGGTTGGAGAGCAGCGGCGCGCCGCCGGCCAGGAGCCGGTACGAGGCGTAGCCCACGAAGGGCAGGATGATGCCCATGTTCAGGCAGTTCGTGAGGATGGCCAGCACGCCGCCGTCGCCGAAGAAGAGGGCCTGGATGATGAGGGCCACGCTCACGGCGATGATCGCCGCCCACGGCCCCAGGATGATGGCGATGAGCGTGCCGCCCACACCGTGCGCGGTGGTTCCGCCCGGCACCGGCACGTTGAACATCATGATCGTGAAGCTCATCGCGGCGAAGATGGCCAGCAGCGGCACGGTGCGGTTGTCCAGCACCTGCTTGACCCGCTGCGTCGCGACGGCCCAGGCGGGCACCGTGACGACGCCCAGGCCGACCGAGACGATGGGGCTCAGGTACCCGTCCGGGATGTGCACGTGGCTCCTCGTCCCCTGCCTCTTGGCCTCCCGGCCCTCCGGGAGATTATTGCAACAAGTCGCAGGAGCAAGGAGTATAGACAGGGCCCGATGGGCCGGCAAGCCCCGCGGCTGAGGGGCCCGCGACGATCAGCTCAGCAGCGCACGGTAGAGGTGGACCGGCTCGCCGACGCCCTTGAGCTCGACGGCGCCCACATCGTCGAAGGCCACGCCGATCCCTTCCGCAGCCTCGGCCGCCGCCTCGCTGACGAGCACCTCGCCCGGCCTGGCGTAGTCGGCGATGCGCGACGTGATGTTGACCGTCTGCCCGAAGTAGTCGCCCTGCTGGAAGAGCACCGGCCCGCTGTGGAGTCCCACGTGAGCCGGCGGCAAGCCGGAGGCCGCCACGCCCTCGACCATCTCCAGGGCCGCCCGGATGCCCGGGCCCGGATCGCGGAAGTGGAACATCACGCCGTCGCCGAGCCACTTGATGGGCTTGCCGCCGTGGCGCACCGAGCTTCGCTGGACGAGCCGGGCCAACGTCTCGGCCAGGGCCGCCGCGGCATCGTCGCCCCGTTCCTGGGTCAGACGCGTGTAGCCGGTGATGTCGAGGAAGCAGATCGCCGGCGGACGTTCGAGGCGCGCCCGGATGCCGGCTTTGGCTAGGAGGCCCTCGAAGCCCTCGGTGAAGTTCGCGATCCAGGTCCGGGCCTGCTGGACGTGATACATGGCCAGGACCGTGGCCTCCGCCAGGGGGACGCTGCGATCGGCGAAGTCCGGCGCCGCCAGCTCGTCCGGGTCGGCCCCGGAGGCCACCGCGGGTTCGACGATCTCGGAGTTCCACCAGGCGCCCTCCGACTCGGCCAGGCGTCGGGTGCTCTCACCGTAGACTCGGAGCAGTCGCTCGATGGCGATCTGCCGGAAGCCGGCCCGGACCTGCAGCTCGAGGAATGGCACGATGGCCATCTCGTCCTCGCGGAGCCGGTCGTCGGGCGACGGCTCGGGCGAGCCGGTCACCTCGCGGACCAGGCTTAACAGCTCGATCGGCACGCCGGTACGGACGCAGACCTGGCGGAACGTCTCGGAGCCGAAGGCCCCGAACCGATCGTAGGCCGCCGCGTCGAGGAAGGCGAAGGAGAGGGCCCCGCGCTTGACGGCCCGAGCCACGCCGTCGAGGGGGATGCCGGCTTCTTCCAGCGACTTCGCCAGCTGCGCTCGGCGCACGTCGGCCGCCGTCACCTGATCCGGCTCGGCGAGCTCAAGGATGCCGAGGTCGATCAGGCGGTCGAGCATCGCGACATCGACCCCCGCCCGCTCGGCGGCCTCCTGCCGCGAATACCCCATGCTGGCACGACCCTGGCTCACGGCACCTTCCTGGCTGCCCGGCGCTGCTCCCACCTGGATCCGGCGTGACGGTACGGTGCCCCCAAGGGGATTCGAGCACCAGCCCACTGTCGGATGATGACCCGCTGGCCTGGTACGTGGCGTGATCCAACGGGACGGTTCGGGCAGTATGCCGCACATAGGTGGCGGCCGACGGTGGTTGGCGGCTCCGTTGGCTCGCCCGAAAGGTGTCGGGCGAGCGGCTGCAACCTTCGAGATCCCGCCAGCCCTTATGGCGCGCTTACTGGCAAACCTTCCGCCGACAGGGCCTCCCGTTTCCCCAGCAGGTACCAGGTCTCCATCTCCCCCTTGCCCTTGACCGCGATGATGCCGCGCGGCTCGCACACGAACTCTTCCTTCAGAAGCTCGTAGGTCGCTCGCGTGATCTGGACGCGCCCAGGTATGCCCTCGGTCTGCATACGCCCGGCGGTATTCACGGCGTCGCCCCACAGGTCGTAGAGGAACCGCTTGCGGCCGATGACGCCCGCCACCACCGGCCCGGAGTTGATCCCGATCCGCAGCTCGAAGCCCAAAGACCCCACCGCTCCCTGCTCCCTAACGGCCGCCAACATGTCCAGAGCCATGAGCCCCAGCGTGCGGGCGTGGTCGGGTCGGGGCGTCGGGATGCCGGCGGCCGCCATGTAACAGTCGCCGAGGGTCTTGATCTTCTCCACCGCATAGCGCTCGGCCAGTGAGTCGAAGTGCCCGAACAGCTGATCCAGCATCGCGACCACGCGCACCGGCGGGACGCGCTCGGCCAATGGTGTGAAGTCGGCGACATCGGCGAACAGGATGGAGGCCGATGGGAATGAGTCAGCGATGGTCTGTGGGTTCGCCTTCAGCTTGTCCGCGATCGAGCGCGGCAGGATATTGAGCAGCAACCCCTCCGCTCGATCCTGGGCGTCCTGCCGCTGACGGGCGAAGATGGCGAGCAGGGTGAAGACGACCGCCCCACCCACGACCACGTTGAGGGCGATCATGGTGGTGCTGAACCATCTTGGTAGCTCCGACAAGCCGCCCGTCAGCTCGCCCATGATGCCGGCCCCCAGGAACGCCACTGCGAACAGGACGAACCAGCGGATGCTCGAGCGGACGCTGCTGAAGACGAGGGCACCCATCGGTCCCAGGATGCCCCACAGGCCGACCGCGCCGGAGGCCAGGAAGCCCCCGGTGGGCCACATCGAGAGGGTGGGTGCCAGGGTGATGTCCAGCAGCTGGATGCCGAGCAGGAGCTGGAAATCGCGCGTGCGGGCGAAGAGGCCGATGGAGGCGACCGAGACAGCCAGGTACCCGAAGGCGACTGCACCGGAGCGCGCGCCGAGCGCGAGGTAGAGGATGCCCCAAACGACCGAGATCGGCCAGATGAGGACCGCGAGGTAGACGAGCAGCGCCTTGCGCCTGCGCGTCTCCAGGTCGTCGTCCGGATCGGCGCCGATGCCGCCCACCCATTCCAGCAGCCCTGCCACGCGCGCAGGATAGCCGCCCGGTCGTGGGTCTGATCGGCCTTGAGCCAGACCTGGGGCCAGGACCTCGAGGTCTCCACACCGGAAGGCGCTCGCTCACCCGGCGCACGATCTCCTCCAGCATGGATCGGGCGACCGTGCCCCGTCGATGCTCCCACAGTTGGCCCACCGACACCATCTCGTCATGAGCTTGCATTCAGGGCGGGGTTGAGCGACTCATGGTGGCGCCGAGCTCGCCACGAGGTCATCTCCGATGGGTCTCCACGTCCTCCCTGCCACCACCCGCTCCGCCTCACCGTGGGATGAGGCCCTCGCGGGCTCGAGGAGACCGGGCCGCTCCTCGCCGCCCGGGGCCACGGGGCTCGGGCCGGCGCGCTCGCCAAGGACCCCCTCGCCCAGCTCGTCCGCGACGAGGCCCAGCTTGCGCGCGCCTTGGCCCGCGATCTCGGGCTCGCCCCGTCCGCCCGCAGCGGCCTCGTCGGCCTGCCACAACCCCGGCCCTCGGACGCGCGGATGGCGGTGCTCGTGTTCCCCGGTGGCGATCCGGCCAGGAGGCGCGGTCGCAGGGCACGGCCCCCGGAGCCGGGCCGCCCGCGCAAGCGTCGGCGCTAACGCGGCGAGAAGTGAACCTGGAACGGCTCCCCCTACGCCGCTCGCTCGAGGGCCGCGACGAGGAGATCGAGGTAGCGGCGGAAGTCCACGTCGCAGGCGGCCTCGATCTCCGGTAGGTCGGTCCAGGCGTGGTGGACGCGGCGATCGACGACGGTCTGGCCGAGGGTCAGGGGACTCGTCGTCTCGACCGCGACCCGCAGGCGCTCGGTCGTGAAGAGGGTCGGGTCGATCACCGCCGCCACGGCCATAGCATCGATCTGGACGGTGTAGCTCCCGTAGTGGCGACCTTCGACGAAGGCGACGAGGCCGAGCGTGAAGCGGGCCGTCGGCGTGTCGGCCGCCCGGAGCGCATCGAGCTGGGCGGGTGAGAAGTTCAGATCGGGCCGGCCCCACACATCGACGCCGATGGCCGTGATCGGGAGGCCGGATCGAAAGACGATCCGGGCCGCGTCGGGATCGACATAGACGTTCCACTCGCTCACCGGGTTATCCCCGGTCGCGTACCGCGCGGCGTACTCGTTGAAGCCGAAGGCGCCCGCGATCGCCACGACGCGTTCGACCTTGCCGACGAGATCCGGGGCTTGCTGGAGGGCCAGGGCGAGGTTGGTGAGCGGGGCGGTGGCGATGATCGTGACCTCGCCCGGATGGGCGCGGATCGTATCGATGATGAGGTTCGGCGCCGGGTGGGGGTCCAGCCGGCGCGGGGACGCCGGCAGGCCGGTGTCGCCGAGACCATCGGCGCCATGGGAGAACGGATCGCTCGGATAGGGGCGCACGAGCGGGCTGAGCGGTCCCTGGGCCACGGCGATGTCGGGCGCTCCGAGCAGGTCGAGGACCCGACGCACGTTCGCGCTCGTGCGGTCGGCCGGCAGATTCCCAGTCGCCGCGGTGATCGCTTCGACCTGCAGTTCGGGCGAGCGGAAGGCCAGGATGAGGGCCAAGGCGTCGTCCATGCCCGGATCGCAGTCGATGAGGACGCGTTTCATCGGTTGCCCCCGGGGCCGTCGCGCGGAGGATCCGGGTGGACCGCGGCACGGCACCGCGGCCCACCCCCGCGGGCCATCAGACCGCGCGCTCCCAGGTCTGGGTCCCTCCGGCGAACCCGGCCCGATTCACCCCCCGGGCGATGACGTAGCCGAGGATGCCCCCGATGAGCCCGTCGCACACCGCGAGGGCGACGAAGAGCGCCACCAGCGGCAGTGGATCGAGCTTGTCGAAGCCGAAGATGAAGGTCAGACAGATCGCGCAGCCGATCCCGCACAGCGCCCCACTCAGGATGGCCGCCGGCAGGGTCCGGGCGTAGCGGAAGACGAGGAACCCGAGCTCGAGGCCGATGCCCTGGAGGAGGCCGAAGACGAGGACGATCGAACCGTCCTCGGAGCCCGCCACCATCTCGACGATGACCGCGAGGAGCGAGGTCACGATCGCCACGCCCGGCTTCGGGACCAAGAGGACGACGATGATCACCCAGAAGATGTAGAAGGGGTTGTCGAGCGCGGCCCCAAGCGGTCCGACCGCGCCCTCGATGAACTTCGCCCAGGCCCCCGTGACGTAGGCATTGACGACGCCACCGATCGCGGCGACGACCGCGATGATGAGGATGTCGAGGGTCGTGTAGCGGTACTTGCCGACCGCCACTCCTGCGTTGTCAGCCATGATCGCGAACACTCCTTACCTGCTCCGAGCTCGATGTCGCCTGGCCAGTCCGTGCGCGTTGGTCCGTCCCCGGCGCCTCCTCCCTTAGCTCCCGCCGGTGATCGGCGCGGCCAGGGGCCCGTGGCCACCCAGCACGACGAAGACGACGATGTAGGCGAGGACGAGGGCGCACCAGGCGAGGGCGAAGAGGATGCCGGAGCGGGGGCGGACGATGTCGTCGATGCTCGTCCGGGTGCGATAGGCCCCGAAGCCGCGACTGTCCATCGCGATGGCGGTCACCTCGACGCGCCGGATCATGTTCACGAGTAACGCCACCGTCAGGCTCCGCAACAGTTGAAGGCGGTCGCGGACGCCGACGGCGACCTTGCCCTGGGCCCGCAGGGCCCGGGCGTTGCGGACCGTCGCTGCCTCCGTCTGGACGAGGGGCAGGAAGCGCAGCGCGGCGTAGAAGGCGAAGGCGGCCCGATAGGGCAGGTGGAGGATCTCGATGTACTCGTTGACCATCCGTCGGGGGTCGGTCGTGGCGGCGAAGAAGACCGACGAGCTGCCGAGCGAGAGGACCCGAAAGGCGATCGCGAGGCCGTAGGTGAAGCCCTCCCGGGTGCCCGTGATCGGACCGAGGTGGAAGAGGGGCGTGACGCCCCCCGGATAGATGACCGAGAAGAGGACGAGCAGCCAGATGGCCACGATCCAGAGGGGCAAGAGCCGACGGACGAGCATGGCCGGACTGACCCCACCCAGCACGAACCCGGTCAGGAGGACGGCGCCGAAGACGAGGGCGTTGACCCGCCAGTCCGCCGAGACGAGGACGAAGAGCCCCACGGCGAGGAGCCAGAGGGATTTGGAGACCGAGTCCATGCGGTGGAGGAACGAGGACCCGGGGCGGTAGAGGAAGATCATCGCCCGACCGCCGTCACGGAACTCGCGAGCCCCACCGGGTCGAGGAGGGGCACCCGCTCACCCCGCTCGGGCCACAGGCGGCGGGCGATCGCCCAGGTGTCAGGGACGTGGAGCGCGCCGCTCGCGACCGTGCCGGCGTCGAGCGCGCCGAACAGCGCAGCGGTGGCGCCTTCGAAGATCGAGCGGCCGGCCTCGAGGACGATCGCCCGCTCGCACCAGTCACCGACGAGGGCCATGTCGTGGGTGATGACGATGATCGCGAGACCCGTGCGGGCCCGCAGCTCGTCGAGCAGGCCGATGAGGGCCACCGTGTTCCGCCGGTCCTGGCCGGCCGTCGGCTCATCGAGGATCAGGAGGCGTGGCTCGGTGACGAGCATGTCGGCCACGCTGAGGCGCCGTTTCTGGCCCATGCTGAGCTTGAAGGGGTGCCTTTCCCGGAGATCGGCGAGTTCGAACCGCCGGAGCATGGCCCCCACGCGCTCGGCGATCTCGCCCGGCAGCGTCCCTCGCCGCTCGAGGCCGTAGGCCACGTCGGCCCCGACCGTCTCGGCGACGAACTGGTGCTCGGGGTACTGGAAGACGTAGCTGACCTCGCGGGCGAGGACCGCGATGCCGGCCGAGCGCGCGTCATGGCCGCACACCGTGAGCGACCCGCCCCCCGGTCGGCGCAGGCCGACGAGGAGCGAGGCGAGCGTGCTCTTGCCCGATCCATTCTGGCCGAGGAGCGCGACGACTTCGCCGGCCCGGACCGTGCAGCTGACGTCGGTGAGGGCGTCGACCGAGCCACCGTAGCGATAGGCGACGTGCTCGGCCCGCACGAGGATCGGTGGCGCCTCCTCGGCCGCGGTGACCCGGGCGGGGGGATCAGGTGCCTTCGCCTGAAGGCCGCTCGGAAGTTCCGCCGCGGCCCGGGGGAAGATGCGCAGCGGGCCGACCCGCGCTTCGACTTCGAGCGCGAACTCGCTCGCCTGGGGGATCCACAGACCGAGTTCGTCGCGGATGGCCCGCCCATGGGCCCGGAGGACCTCGCGGGGAGGGCCATCGAAGCGGACCTGTCCCGCATCGAGGACGACGAGCCGGTCGGCCAGGACGGCGAGGTCGTTGATCTGGTGCTCGACGAGGATGAGCGTCCGGCCGCGGTCGCGCAGCTTGGCCACAAGCCGGGCGACATCCCGGGCCCCGTTCGGATCGAGGTTCGCGGTCGGCTCATCGAGGACGATGAGCTCGGGTTCCATGGCCAGGACCGAGGCGATGGCCACCCGCTGCTTCTCGCCCCCCGAGAGGGAGAAGACGTCCCGCTCGAGGGCGTCGCTGAGGCCGACGAAGCGGAGGGCCTCGGTCATCCGCTCCTCGATCGTCGGTCGCGCGACCAGGAGGTTCTGGAGCCCGAAGGCCACTTCGTCGCGGACGAAGATCGAAGCGAGTTGGCTGTCGGGGTCCTGGAAGACGAGACCCACCTTCGCGGCCATCTCATGGAGCTCGTGCTCGAGCGGGTCGAGCCCCGCGACGCGGACCTGACCGCCGACGCGACCGCCCAGCTGTTTAGGCACGATGCCGTTGAGGGCGAGCATGAGGGTGCTCTTGCCACCGCCACTCGAACCGATGACGACGAGCATCTCGCCCTGGCGGACGGTGAGATCGATGCCATCGAGGACTGGGGTCGCGACCTCGGGATACCAGTAGCGCAGGCCGTGGATCTCCACGACGATGGCGGGCGCCACCGCGTCCGCTTCGTGGCGTGGCAGCGGCGGCGTGCGGTCTGTGACGGACGGTGAGCCGGGTGCGGTCATGGGGCGTCGCCCCCGGCGGCGCAGGCCGTGAGCTCCGCCGCCCAGGCCGCGACGTCGAGCCCGTTCGTCGCGGCTACCTGCTCGCGCCAGCGCTGCGGCAGGGCGGCCTCGCCGGCCCAGGCACCGCAGATCGACCCGGCCATGGCGCCGATCGTGTCGGTGTCGCCCTCGGTGTTCGCGGCGAGGACGATCGCCCGCTGCGGGTCACCCTGCACCCGGGCGGCGATGCCGAAGGCGGCCGGCACCGACTCGACCGACGGCTCGCCGGTGCCGACGATCGTCGCCAGGCGCTCGGCGGCGACGCCATCGCTCGGGGCGCTCATGGCAAGCTCGATCGCGAGGTCGATGCGCGCCGGCACATCGGGGGCGTAGACCCAGGCGCCCTGGGCCCGCCCGTCTTGAGCGGCCGCGCGTCCGGCAGCGAGCACCTCCGCCCACCCGGCCCCCGCGATCGCAGCGCCGACCGCGCCGGCGACGGCCGCCGCGGCGCTGATGGCCGGTCCCGTGTTGTGGGTGGCGAGACAGGCGGCCACGACATCGGCTACGAGGGCAGCCGTCGAGGACCCGCGTAGGCCGTGGAGGGCCCCGATCGGGGCGATCCGCATCGCCGCGCCGTTGGACGTGCCGGTGCGACCGCTCTCGGTGAGCGGCACCCCGGCCCGGAGGGCGAGGAGGCCCCGGCGGGTGCTCGGGCCGACGGCCGGGCTCGCCTCGCCGCCGACCGCGGTGAACCAGGCGTCGAGCTCGCGGGCCACGGCCGCCGGATCGAGGGCCGCGCCCGAAGCCAGGAGCGCTCGGGTGAGGGCGAGCGCCTGTTCGGTGTCATCGCTGATCCGCCCCGCGGGATAGCCGTGGTGGTATGGCGTCTCGCGCGGGGCCGGCTCGAGCTCGGTCAGCCCGGCGGGCCACAGGCGCCGCATCGTGGCGCGGGGCAGGAACGAGGCCGGCATGCCGAAGGCATCGCCGCAGGCGAGGCCCCAGAGGGCCCCGCGGACCCGACTCGGCTGGTCCGCTTCGCTCCGCACCGCGGGGGGCACCAAGCTCGTCTGGGCGCCCCAGACCGCGCAGCAGCGGGCCGCCGCCTCGGCCGCGGCTTCGGCCGCGGCCCGCACCGGGCCCCCCGCGTCGATCGCCGCCAGGAACGTCCCCCCGAAAACGTCACCGGCCCCGGTGGGGTCGACGGTGACCGTGGGGAGCACCGGGATCTCCAGCCAGTCCGAGCCCATCCGGATCCGAGCGCCTGCCGCGCCCTGGGTGACGACGAGGATGTCGGCGTCGACCGCGGCCCAGCGCTCGGGATCTGCCTGCTGCTCACTGACGACGACGATCTTCCAGTGGTCCGATCCCGGCGGCGGGACCATGCCGACGATCGAACAGGGGATGCCCCTATCGCGAGCGGTGGCCAGGAGCGAGGTGGCCCAGGGGCCCCAGCGCGGACAGAGGACGAGATGCTCGACGCCGTCGAGGACATCGGGGGCCACCGGCGCATCGAAGGCATCGGGCACGGCTGACCACCCCGCGCTCCCCCCTGGGGCCTGCAGGAGGATGCAACGCGCGGCGCGCTCGTCGCGTGGGGCACGCGACAGGTCGATGCCCGCGCTCTGCAGGGCGACCAGGGCGCCCTCGGCGTCGCTCCGCGGCAGGGGGTGCCAGAGGGCCACCCGGGCACCACCGGCGGCCATGGCCAGAGCGACGGTCGGGGCCGCACCGCCGGGGAGCCACCGGCCTTCGAGGGCCGGTCCCGCCTCCAGCCGGCTGATGGGGAACCCGGCGACGCTGTCCACGGTTCCCAGGAGGTCGTGCAGCGCGGCACAGCCCCCGACGAGCGTCGTCACGGGGCCCTCATGTCGTGCGCTCTGCCATCGCCTCGCTCCACCTGCGGTGCCACCAGCGTACTGCCTCCGTCAAGCGCTTGACGTGCCCGCGTCCACGAGGGGCTACCATCGGCGGATGCGCGAACGGCCGATCGGGGCGGATGGCGCGAGCGGCCCCCGTCGAGCGCGTCGCTCGGGTCGGCCGACGAGCTATGTCACGGCGGCGGACATCGCTCGGGAGATCGGCGTCTCGCCAGCGACGGTCTCGCTCGTCGTCAACGACAAGGCCCGCGGCCGCGTCTCGCCGGCGACCGAGGCGCGGGTCCGGGCGGCCGTGGAGCGCGCCGGCTATCGGGTGGACCTCGGTGCCCAAGGCTTGGCCACCGGCCTTCGCCACAGCATCGCCCTGGTCACCCCCGATCTCGCCGATCCGTTCTTCGCCCAAGTGGCGATGGGGGTGACAGCGGCCCTCGAGGGTCGCTACCAGCTCGTGCTCCTCGTTGCCAACGGCGGACCGGGGGACAACGGGCCACCTCGTCTCGACGAGGTCTTAGCGCTGCGGGTCGATGGGATGCTGCTCGACTCGACCGCGGCGACGCTGCTCGGGCCCGACCGACCGCCCTGTCCGGCGGTCATCCTCGATGCCCCCGGGCCGCTCGACGGGGATGGCCTACGGGTCGACTTCGATCTCGCTGCGGGCGTGGAGGCCCTCGTCGCCCATCTCGTCGGCCTCGGCCATCGCCGGTTCGGGTACCTCGATTGGGTGGCCGACAGTCCGACCTTCCTGGCCCGCCGAACCGTCCTCGAGGCCGGGATCCGCGAGCGGCTCGGTCCGCGGGGTACCTTCGACCCGACGCGCAGCCGCGTCGAGCTCGACGATGCCGACCGCGTCTTTCGCGCCAGCTGGCCGACCTGGGAGGCGAACGGCGTGAGCGCCGTGATCTGCGCGACGGACCTGCAGGCCTACGGGGTCATGCGGGCCGCCCGCGACCTCGGCATCGCCATCCCGGGGCACGTGTCGGTGGCCGGCTTCAACGACCTCGAATTCTCGGCCGTCGTCGATCCCCCGCTGACCTCGGTCGCCTTGCCCGCCTACGACCTGGGCCTGCGTGCAGCGGCCTTGCTGCGGCGTCGTCTCGAGCATCGGCGCCTCAACGCCTCGCGAATCGTCTTGCCGACCACGCTGATGGTCCGGGCCTCGACTGGCCCCGTCCCGGGACCGAGGACATCGGGTCCCCCGACGACGACGACAACGGCTGGTCCAGCCGCCTGACCGATGCGGCCTACCATAAGGCCCGCGACGCGACGAAGGCCGCCCTCGCCGGACTCCCCGACGGCGATCGCATCGTCGCCTTCGACGCCTACCGGGCCCAGGTCCTCGAGCTGCCGGCGGCCATCGCCGTAGCCTCCCCAGCTCGGCGCGAGGAGCGCTGCCGGGTCGTCATCGAGCGCGTCTTCGTGGACGGGCGCCACGTCGCCGCGATCACCTGGACCCCGGCGGCCCGCCCCTTCTTCGCGAACAGATAGCAGGTGTGCCCCCAAGGGGATTCGAACCCCTGATCTCCACCTTGAAAGGGTGGCGTCCTAGGCCTCTAGACGATGGGGGCGCGCCTCAGGGAGTGTATCGGCTTCGCCTGCGACACCGGGGCCGCGCGCCGGTCAAGCCAGGGCCCGGTCCGTCGATCGCGCTCGCGCCTCGTCAGTCGGCGGAGCCGGAGACGAGAAGGAAGATCAGGGCCGCGGCCAGGCAGCCGGCCGCCGCCACGGCGCAG
>DASUKL010000057.1:0-4447 GCA_036278755.1 Candidatus Limnocylindrales bacterium
AAGGTGGTGGAGATGAGGGGACTCGAACCCCTGACCCCCGCGATGCGAACGCGGTGCTCTTCCAGCTGAGCTACATCCCCAGGGTGGCCGAGTATACCGTCAGGTCGGCTGCCCAACCAGCGGCTGCCTGTCCTGCGCGGGTCGATCGGCCGGCTGAGTACCCAGACGGGTGAGGTCGCTGGAGCCCGGAAGACCTTGACAGATAGAACATCTGTTCTATCATGAATCGGGCCATGAAGACGACTCGGGCCCTGCCCGCCGCTCGCTCTCACGCCCCTCAGGCCGCTCCCGAACCGCTTGCCGTGGCGCTCGCTCGCCTCGAGGCTCGCTGGGGGAGTGCGGCCATCCGGCTGGGCCGCGGCACGGAGACGGGGGGTGGCACGGATGCGATCCGTGGTCCGAACCCGCTCGTCGATGCCCGCTTCGACACCGAGCGCCCGCGGACCGCGGGAGCCCTGGCCCTGGCCCCGAGCCCTGCCCCGAGCGTCATCCCCAGCTCGGCTCCGAGCCTCGCCCCGGGCTCCCCCCCCAGCCTCGTCCCGAGCGTCATCCCGCATCTGCCGGCAGGTCCGCTACCGGGGGAGATCGTCTCGACCGGCTTCGCCGACCTCGATGCCATCCTGGCCCCCGGCGGCCTGCCTCGCCGGGTCAGCGCCGCCTTCCGGGGTGGGGCCTCGTCGGGCAAGACGACGCTCGCCCTGCGCTGTGTGGCGGAGGCGCAGGCAGCCGGCTCGATCGCCGCCTGGGTCGACCTGCCGCGGACGTTCGACCCGCTGGAGGCGGTCGCCCGAGGGGTGGATCTGGACTGGCTGGTGATCGTCCGTCCGGCCGACGTCGAAGAGGGGTTCCGTCTGTCCGGTGCGCTCCTTTCCGGTCGAGCGGTGGACCTGCTGGTGCTGGACGTCCCGCCCCGACTGCCGGCCCGCCATGCCGCACTCCTGCGCCGGCTAGCGGCCCACGCCCGGCGGATCGGCGCCCGTCTCCTGGCCCTGGAGCCGATGGATCTGGCCGACCAGCTCCACGGGGCGCTGGGGGAGGGAGGCGGACTGCGCCTGGAGCTGGAGCGGTGCGGCTGGCTGCGGGTCGGACGGGACGTGATCGGCCAGCGGACGGCCGTGACCGTAGTCCGGGATCGCGGCGGCCCACCCGGACGCCGCGTGGAGCTGGCCATCCGTTATCTCGACCCCGGTCAGCAGGTCGCCCTCCCAGGGCGCCTTGACGCCCGAGTCCCGGCCCCTGCTGCCCGAGGCCCGACGACCGCCCCAGCCCCCCGCCCGAGCCCTGCCGCCCGAAGCCCGAGCTCGACCGCCCGAGGCCTGAGCCTGAGCCCAGGCCCTCCCATCCTCCACCCCCTGAGGCCCCCGACCATCGCTCGATCCCGGATCACCGCCCATGCGCCTCCTCCATCTCCGCTGGCCCACCCTGGCCCTGCGCCTCGAAGACGCTCGGCACCCGCTCCCGCTCGGACCGCTGGTCCTGGGCGGCCGACCGTGGGAGCCGGGCACGGTCCTCGACGCCGATCCGGCCGCGGCCCGACTCGGGGTCCGCCGCGGGCAGGAACTGGCCGTCGCCCATCGGCTGGCCCCTGAGGCCACCTTCCTGGCGGCCGACGCGGATGGCTACCGGGCGGCCATGGAGCAGGCGCTCGAGGCGCTGGCCGCCTTCACCCCGACCCTGGAGGGCGAGACCGATCCAGCAGCTCCGACGTTCGGGCGGGCCCTGCTGGGCATCGAAGGCCTGGAGCGCCTGTGGGGCGATGAGCGGACCCTCCTGGGACGGATCGTGGCGGCTACCGCGCCCATCCTGCCGGGCCCGCCGCGGGCAGGCATCGCCGGCACCCGGTTCGGGGCGGGCGTCGCGGCGGCGATCGCGTGGCCGCCCATCGGGGAGCGACTCGCCCCCGCCGATCGGCCGCCGCTGACGATCGTGCCGGCCGGCGGTACGGAGGTCGAGGCGGCCTTCCTGGCGCCCCTGCCCATCCGCCTGCTACCCGCCGACGCGGCGGCCCGGGAGCGGTTCCGCCTCCTGGGCCTCAGCCGCATCGGCGACCTGGCCGCGCTGCCGCGTTCCGCGGTCGTGGCTCGCTTCGGGCCGCCCGGCGGTGAGCTGCACGACCTGGCCAGCGGCCGCGATGGGCGGCGGGTCGCCCCCCGCCGCCCGGTGGACCGCCTGCGGGCCGAGGCCGGGCTGGAGCCGGCCGTGGAGACGCTGGAGCCGCTGCGCTTCGTGCTGCACGACCTGTGTGCCGTCCTCTGCGCCCAGCTGGCCGCCGGCGGGGCCGGGGCGATGACGGCCATCCTGGAGCTGACCCCGGAGCGAGGCCCGGCGCTGCGCCTCGTCCAGGCCTTGCCGGAGCCGGTGGCCCATGCCCCGCTCGTGGAACGGATCCTCGTCGCTCGCCTGGAAGCCGAGGCGCCGGCCGAGCCCATCGCCCGCCTGGCCCTGGAGTTGGACGGCCGGACGCCGGAGGCGGGCACGCAGCTGGGTGCCTTCACGCCGCAGTCGGCCCGTGCCGATCAGCTGGCCTGGCAACTGGCCGGGCTGGCCCTTCGCTTCGGCCCCGGACGGCTGTGGCGGGCGAGCCTGGGCGATCCGGAGGCACCCCTGAGCGAGGATCGGGTGATCTGGCAGGCGGCCACGCAGCTCGCGACGCGGAGGCCGGGCGCATGACGCGGCTGCTGGGCCACCACCCGCGGGTGGTGGTGGATCTCGATGCCCTGGGCCGGCCGGTCCGCCTGCGCTGGCCCGGCACGAACGAGCCGGTCGAGGTCTGCAACCAGTGGCGGGTCGAGGAGGCCTGGTGGCGCCGGCCCATCCGGCGCGACTACTTCAAGCTCGTCGGTCCGCACATCCTGGCCCTCGTCTATCTCGACGGGGTGGACGGGACCTGGCACCTCGAGCGCGTCTACGACTGACGGAAGGGAGCCGGACATGGTTCGACCCCGGGGGAGACCGGGGTCGAAACCAGGAGGAGCTACGGCCAGAGGACCGGGTAGGCGAGGAGGAGAGAGCCTGCCCGGTCCGCCGCCGCCACTCGGACGCGCGTTCGTCATCCACATAGACGGCCCGCGGACCGCCCGTGTGACGTTGCCCCCGCGCGCGTCAGGCGGCGCCGGGCAGCGCGGTAGCGACGATGAGCACGACGAGGGCGGTCAGGACGATGGCCAGGATGGCGGCTCCGGCAACGTCTCGGGCGGTCGGTCGCATGCCCTGGAGCATAGCCCGCCCGAGCGGCCGGGGGTGGGACGCGCAGGACAGCCCGAGCGTCAGCTGTGGCCTGGGCCTGGCATTCGGTCCTTCACCCGCCACAAGGCCAGCAGGCCTGCGTACGTGTAGCCGCCGGGGAAGACCGTGGGCGGGTCGAGCCCCGGCACGCGCCGGGCCGCACCCGAGGCGAACGGGTCGAGCACCAGCAACGGATCGACCCGCTCTCGGACCCAGCCCGGGTAGTCGAAGCGGGCCACCTGCTCCGGGGCCACCTGCAGCCAGGGGCCGTCCATGCGGATCAGCTCGTAGTGGAGGTGGCAGCCCGTCGCGTCGCCGGTGCGGCCCTCGCGGCCGATCGCCGTCCGTCCGGCCGAGACGTGCTGGCCGGCGTGGACGGAGGCCGAGGCGAGATGGACGTACACGCTGCGATAGCCATCGCCGTCGTCGACCACGACCACGATGGGCAGGCTCAGATCGCTGGCCCCCAGCTCCTTGAGCCGGACGTAGAAGGCGTCGGGCCGGACGTCGTAACCGAGGTAGGGGTCGAACTTGCGGCCGGCGTAGAGCACGACCCCGTCGTGGGCGGCCCGCACCGTGTCGCCGCAGAAGGTGGTGATGTCGAGCCCGTCATGGCCGCTGTGGGTCCCGAACATGACGAAGCCACCGGCCTCCAGGGGGCCGAACCAGGTCGTGATGCGGGCATCGTGGATGGGCCAGACGTAGCCGCGCAGGTCCTCGGACGGGGCGCTTTGGGGCACCGCCGGGGTGGTATCGCCGGTGGCTTGCCCTGAGTCGGAGCCGGCCCTCTGGGGGATCACCGTCGGGCCGGCCGGTGTCGGCAGCGGGGCCGTCGCGAGCGGGCCCGAGGTCGCCGCGGCCAGCAGGCTCGCGGCCGCCCCACCGTGGGGCAGGGGCGCCTCGGTCAGGAGGTGGATGCCGGGGAGGATCGGCGCCGCGCTGGCCGCCACGCCCAGGACGAGGGCCAGCCCGGCGCCCAGCAGCGGTCCGCGGCTGCGGTGGCCGCCGATCGGCCGCTGCCCGCCGATGCGGCCCGCCTGTCGGCGGCGTCCCGGCCAACTCGGTGTCATCGGCGGCCACTATACCGGCCGCCCGGGTGGCTTCGGGGCATGGATCCGTCGCCGGATGTGAACGGATGTTCTATCTTGACCTCGATGACCGCCGAACTCCACTGCCACTCCCACTTCTCCTTCCTCGACGGGGCCTCGAGCGTCGAGCAGCT
>DASUKL010000058.1:0-11739 GCA_036278755.1 Candidatus Limnocylindrales bacterium
GCCGGCCTGGGCTTCTGCGTCAGCCTGCGCAAGGGGCCGTTCCTCGGCCGCGACGCCCTCTTGGCTGGCCGCCAGGCGGGCCTCCGGCGGCGGCTGCGGACGCTCCTCGTCGGCGGGCCCGAGTACCTCACCCTCTACGGCGGCGAGGCGGTCAGCCTCGACGGCCGGGTCGTGAGCCGGATCCGGAGCTGCGCCTACGGGCACACCGTGGGTCGCAACGTGGCCTTCGCCTATCTGCCGCCCGACCTCGACGACACGGCCGCCCCGTTGGAGGTCGAGGTCTTCGGCCGGCAGGTCGCCGCGCAGCTGGCCCCGGACGTCCTCTACGACCCGGACGGGCGGCGGGTGAAGGGCTAGAGTAGGACGCCAGCGCGGCCATCGGGCGGAGGTCCCAGCCGCCAGCAACGGGAGCCGCTGAAGGGAGACGGCCCATGCCGTTCGGCCGGGGCAGACCGAAGAAGCGCCCCACGCGCATCTTTTTCGCCACGGACCTGCACGGCTCCGAGCGCACCTTCCGCAAGTTCGTCAATGCCGGCCGGTTCTACGGCGTGGACGTCCTGGTCATGGGCGGCGACATCATGGGCAAGCTGGCCCTGCCCATCATCCACGAGGGCGGGGAGCGCTACCGGGTCACCCTCCACGGGCGGGTCGAGCATTTCGAAGGCCAGGCCACCCTGCAGGCCATGGAGGACCGCATCGCCTTCCTGGGCTTCTACAGCCAGGTCATGGAGCCCGACGAGTACGCGGCCCTGCAGGCTGATCCGGCGGCCGTCGAGCGCCTCTTCCACGACCTCGCCGCCAAGCGCCTCTCAGGCTGGGTGGACGTCGTCGAGACGCGCCTCAAGGGCAGCGGTCTGCGTTGCTACGCCACGGGCGGCAACGACGACGTGCCGGCCGTCATGGAGCTCCTGGAGCACGCCTCGGGCGGCGAGTTCCGCTACGTCGAGCACGAGGCCGTGCAGATCGACGACGACCACACCATGGTCAGCCTGGCCTACACCAACCCCACCCCCTGGCACACCCCCCGCGAGGCCAGCGAGGAGGAGCTGTGGTCGATGATCGAGGGCGTCACGGCCAGCGTCGCCGACCGCGAGCGGCTGATCTTCAACTTCCACGCCCCGCCCAAGGACTCGACCCTCGACATCTGCCCCACGCTCGACTGGACGACGGACCCGCCGACCCAGATCCTCGTCGCTGGCCAGACCGTGCCCCATGGCGCGGGCAGCACCTCCGTGCGGCGGGCCATCGAGACCCTCCAGCCCATGCTGGGCCTGCACGGCCACATCCACGAATCGCAGGCCGCCACGCGCATCGGTCGGACGGTCTGCCTCAACCCCGGCAGCGAGTACGGCGAGGGGGTGCTCCACGGGGCCATCGTCTCCATCTCCGAGGGGAAGGTGGAGAGCTACCAGATGACGTGCGGCTGACCCGAGCCGCGCCCACCAGGCGAGGGAGGTGACCACCCCAGCGAAGCGATGGAGAGCGAAACGATCCCGCCCCACCCGAGGCCGCGGCCCGTCCCGACCGTGGCCCGTATCACCCCCAACACGATCGAGGAGGATGGATGACCGCTGCGACCACCGCCCCTGAGGTCTTCGTTCGGAAGGCGTCGGGGCTCGTCCGGGTCATGTCGCCGACGTCGGCCTTCGTCTACAACATCCTGACCATGGGGCTCATCTTCCCCTGGACCTACCTCTGGGCCCCGGGGGCGCTGCCCGGCGGTCAGCTCGTGTGGGGGATCCTGCTGGCGATGGTCCTCGAGATCCCCATCGCTTTCGCCTATGTCTGGCTCTCCACGGCCATGCCTCGCTCCGGCGGGGACTACGTCTTCCAGAGCCGCATCTTCGGGGGCGGCGTGGCCTTCACCGTGGTCATGTCCGGCTACGTCATCTGGATCCTGCAGTGGGTCGCCCTCAGCGGCTGGCTGCTGGCCGAACTGGGCTTCGCCCCGCTCTTCACCGGCCTGGGCGCCTATCTCGGCAACTCGACCCTGGCCGACATCGGGGCCTGGTTCGTCACGCCCTGGGGCGTCGTCATCACCAGCATCGTCAATGCCCTGGCCTCGCTGATCCTCCTGGTGAGCGGCTTCAAGAACTACGTCCGGGTCCAGTGGATCATGTTCGTGGCCACGCTCATCGCCTTCGCCACGATGATCGTCGTGCTCTTCGCCGCGGCCCCGAACCTGGTGCCCGGCCAGCTCGACGCCTTCTCCAAGGCCATCGGCGGACCGACCGACTTCTACAACAGCGCCGTGAGCGCCACCCAGACCGCGGGCATCGACATCCACCCGCCCTTCAGCCTGCTGGCCACACTGCTCGTGGCGCCCATCGCCTGGACCTCGCTCCAGTGGGCCACCTACAGTGCCCAGCAGAACGGCGAGATCAAGGACGCCCGCTCGTTCAGCAGCCAGGTCAAGATCATCCTCGGTTCGCTCATCGCCACCGGCGTCCTGCTGGCCGTGCTCGCCGTGGCCGTCGAGCACGCCGTGGGCGACAGCTTCCTGACCGTCGCCGGAGCCGGCTACTGGTCCGGTGTCTCGGAGGCGACCCTCAACGGCTCGTGGCTGTGGCCCAACCTCATCGCCGTGGCCCTCAGCGCCAGCCCCCTGGTCGTCCTCCTCATCGGCATCGGCTACATCCTCAACTCGTTCCAGATCGTCAACAACTGCTACATCGGCATGACCCGGGTCATGGTCGCCATGTCCCTCGACCGGGTCCTGCCCGAATGGGTCAGCCGGGTCAACGAGCGGTTCCACACGCCGGTCAATGCCCACGTCCTCTACTTCGTGGCCAGCATCCCGGTCATCCTGCTCTACAACCTCTACGGCTCCTGGGCCGCCCTGACCCTGGGCGTGACCTTCGCCTGCGGCTATGTCTTCGTCATCACCTGCCTCGCCGGGGCCCTGCTGCCGTATCGGGCCAAGGACCTCTACGAGGCCTCGCCCGGTTCGAAGTACACCCTGGGCGGCATCCCCTGGGTCACGATCCTGGGGCTCGTCGGCTTCGTCACCGGCGGGCTCATGGTCCTGCTGTTCATCTTCAACGAGCAGCTGGGTCTGACCACGGACCTGGCCCGCATCGTGGTCATCGCCGTCCTCGTCGTGTCAGCTGCCTGGTACCTCATCGTCAAGGCCGTCCAGCGCACGCGCGGCATCAACGTCGAGTACGCCTTCAAGGAGATCCCTCCGGAGTGACGTGAGGTCCCGCGCGAGCGGGATCCGGGCTCAGGGTGCCTGGCGGACCCCATCCAGCCAGGCCCCGAAGTCCGGGCCGTCGAGGGCGGCCGAGGCCCGCGCCCAGCGCTCGGTCGCCCAGGCGGTGAAGTCGTAGTCGATGGTCGAGATGCGGGCCTGGATGGCCGCCCACAGCGTCCAGCCCACGTCCGACATGATCATCTGCAGCCGCATCCGGGCCAGGAGGGGCTGACTGCGACGGCCGAAGTAGGCCGCCGCCAGCCGCTCCTGCCGGTCGGCCTCCCAGCCCAGCTCCTGGCAGGTGTTGCCAAGCTCGAAGGTCGGGTCGCCGTTGCCGCTGTACTCGTAGTCGACGATGCGCAGCCGGCGGCCGTCGTCGAGGTAGTTCTCGGCCAGCAGGTCGTTGTGGCAGGGCAGGCTGGGCAGCGGCCGCCGGGCGCAGGCCGCAGCGATCCGCTCCACGAGCGGCAGGTGCTCGCGGTAGCCGTCGGGTATGGCGATGTCCCGCTCGTCGACGAGGCGGAGGTAGGCGGGCGCCAGGCGGAACATGTCGAAGTCGAGCCGGAAACGCGGCCCGGCGTGCAAGCGGCGCAAGACCTCCGCCACGCGTTCCGGCATCTCCGGGGCCGAGAAGGCCGCGTTGGACATCGTCCGGCCCTCGAGCCACTCGAGGACCAGCACGTTCGAGCCCGGAAGACGGTGGAGGACCCGCGGCCCGACCCCCACGGAGGCCGCCGCGGCCGTGTTGTGGGCCTCGTTGTCGCGATCGATCGACAGCAGCTCGCTGGCCGCCCCGGGGAGGCGCACGAAACAGGGCTGACCGTCGACCACGACGCGGTAGTTGGCGTTGGTCAGGCCGCCGCTCAGGGGCTCGGCCTCGACCTGCCGGCCGCGCCAGGCGGGGATCGCGGCGATGACCTCCTCGATCGTCAACGTGGCCTCCTGCTGCTCCCTGTCCCGCCGGTCCGACATCGTATCCTTGGCCCGTCCCAGCAGGTGGAGGAGTGAGGCCCGTGGTCGAGCACGCGCAGGCGGTCGTCATCGGCGGCGGCGTCGGCGGGACGAGCGTGGCCTACCACCTCACGGAGCTCGGCTGGCGCGACGTCGTGCTCCTCGATCGGGCGGGCCTGACCTCCGGTTCCACGTTCCACTCGGCCGGCCTGGTGGGCCAGCTGCGCAGCACCACGACCCTGACCCGGATGATGATGTACGGCGCCGCGCTCTACCGCCGCCTGGGAGCCGAGACGGGCATCGACGTCTCATGGCACGAGGTCGGCTCCCTGCGCCTGGCCAGCACCCGGCCGCGCTTCGAGGAGCTGCAGCGCCAGGTGGGCTGGGCCCGGACGTTCGGCCTGCCGCTCGAGCTGCTGACCACCCAGGAGGCCCACGATCGCTTCCCGCTCTTCGATCCGGAGGGTGTCCTGGGCGCCGTCTTCCTGCCCACCGACGGCTGGCTGGACCCTTCCAACCTGGCTCTCGCCCTGGCCGCCGGGGCCCGGGCTCGGGGGGCCCGCATCCTGACCGAGCACCGCGTCACGGGCATCGCCGTGGAGGGCGGCCGGGTCCGGGGCGTGACCACCGATCGCGGCGACTTCCGCACCGACGTCGTGGTCGACGCGGCCGGCATGTGCGCCCCCGAGGTGGGCCGCCTGGCGGGCGTCGAGGTGCCGATCATCCCCATGGCCCACCAGTACCTGCTCACCAAGCCCATCTCCGGGGTGGAGGCCGGCTTCCCCACCCTGCGCGACCCTGACAACCTCGTCTACTTCCGCGAGGAGGTCGGTGGCCTGTGCATGGGCGGCTACGAACGTGACCCCGCACCCTGGGCCCTCGACGGCGTGCCGCCCGACTTCAACGGCAAGCTGCTGGCTCCCGACTGGCCGCGCTTCGCCTCGATCATGGAAGGCGCCGTGCGGCGCGTGCCGGCCATCGAGGGCGCCGAGGTCACCCGGCTCATCAACGGCCCGGAGGCCTTCACCCCCGACAACGAGTTCATCCTGGGCGAATCGGAGGTCGGCGGCTTCTTCGTGGCCGCTGGCTTCTGCGCCCACGGTATCGCTGGGGCCGGCGGCATCGGCCAGCAGGTGGCGCAGTGGATCGTGGGCGGCGAGCCGGAGCTGGACCTGTGGCACATGGACATCCGCCGCTTCGGCGCGCAGTACCGCAGCCAGGCGCACACCCTGGCCCGGACCATCGAGACGTACGCCACCTACTACGACATCCACTACCCCAACGAGGAGCGCCAGGCGGGCCGGCCGCTGCGCCTCTCGCCGGCCTACGACGAGCTGGCCGCCCTGGGCTGCGCGTTCGGTGAGAAGTCGGGCTGGGAGCGGCCCAACTGGTTCACCGCCAACGAGGACGGGGCCGGGGTCCGGCCGGCCGCCGACTTGGAGGCCCTCCGGCCCCACGGCTGGGCCGGGCAGCACTGGTCGCCGGCCATCGGGGCGGAGGCCCTGGCCTGTCGCGAGCGGGCGGCCCTCTTCGACGAATCGAGCTTCGCCAAGATCGAGGTCGCCGGTCCGGGCGCCTGCGCGCTCTTGCAGCGGCTGTGCGACAACGACGTCGATCGGGACGTGGGCAGCCTGACCTACACCCAGATGCTGAACAGCCGGGGCGGCATCGAGTGCGACTTCACCGTCACCCGCCTGGCCCCCGACCGCTATCTCATCGTGACCGGCACGGCTTTCGGCAACCACGACCTGTCGTGGATCCGCCGCCACGCCCCCGACGACGGCTCGGTCACGGTGCGCGACGTGACCTCGGAACGGGCCTGCCTGGGCCTGTGGGGCCCACGGGCCCGCGACATCCTGGCCACCGTGACGCGGGACGACGTCTCCGACGCCGGCTTCCCCTACCTCACCGCCCGCCCCATCACCGTCGGTTCGGTGCCCCTCATGGCCCTCCGGGTGACCTACGTCGGCGAGCTGGGCTGGGAGCTCTACCCGCCCGCTGAGTACGGGCGCAGCCTGTGGCGGACGCTGTGGGAGGCCGGCCGGCCTCACGGCCTGGTGGCCGGCGGCTACCGGGCCATCGAGGCCCTCCGCCTGGAGAAGGGCTACCGCGTGTGGTCCACCGACATCACGCCCGAAGAGACACCCTACGAGGCCGGGCTGGGCTTCTGCGTCAAGCTCGACAAGCCCGACTTCATCGGCCGGCCAGCGCTCCTGGCGGCCAAGGAGGCCGGCCCGCCGGGCCGGCGCCTGCGCTGCCTCGTCCTCGACGACCCGCTGGCGTCCTGCCTGGGCAACGAGCCGGTCCGGTCCGAGGGCCGGGTCGCGGGCCGGGTCACCACCGGCGGCTACGGCTTCGCCGTCCAGCGCAGCATCGCCTACGCCTACCTGCCGGCCGCCCAGGCGGCCTTCGGGACGCGGGTCGAGGTGGATGTCTTCGGCACCTGGGTGGAGGCGACCGTCAGCCGCGAGCCGCTCTACGACCCGGCCGGCGAGCGGATCCGCTCGTGAACGGGGCGCCCGAGCCGAACGCCGGCGAGGCGCCCGAGCCGACGGCCGAACGCGCGCCGGAACCCGTGTCCGACGCCGGACCCGACACGCAGGCCTGGCTCGAGCTGGCCCTGGCCGTCTGCGACGAGGCCGACGCCCTGGCCCTGGGCGGCTTCCGCCGCGACCTGCACATCCGGACCAAGCCGGATCGGAGCCTCGTGACCCAGGTCGACGAGGCCATCGAGCGCCATGTCCGCGAGCGCATCCTGGCCGCCTATCCCGACCACGGCCTGGTCGGCGAGGAGTACGGCGAAGAAGCCGGGGCCGGCGCGACCCGCTGGTACGTCGACCCCATCGACGCCACCCACAACTTCGTGCGCGGCGTGCCGGTCTTCGCCACGCTCGTGGCCGCCGAGCATCAGGGCCGGCTGCAGGTCGCGGTGGTGAGCGCCCCGGCCCTGGGTCAGCGCTGGTTCGCCCACAGGGGCGGGGGGGCCTGGGCTCGGGCGGCAGGAGGGCCTGCTCGGCGGCTTCGGACATCGGCCGTCGGGCGCATCGAGGACGCCTCGCTGGCCTACAGCTCGCCGGCCTCGGTCGAACCGCGGGCGCCCGGGCTGCGGGAGGTCCTGGCTCGGGCCTGGCGCGATCGCGGCTTCGGTGACTTCTGGGGCTATGCCCTCCTGGCCGAGGGGGCGGTCGACGCCATGGTCGAGGTGGGCATCCACAGCTGGGACCTGGCGGCGCCCACGCTGCTGGTCGAGGAGGCCGGGGGGCGGGTCACCGACTTCCGCGGCCGGCCCTCGTTCGCCGGCCCCACCGTGCTGGCCTCCAACGGGCCGCTCCACGAGGAGCTGCTGCGCGACCTGCGGGGCGTGCCCTGATGGCGGGCCCCGACCAGGAGGGCCAGGGGACCCCGGATGCGGCCCTGCCGGCAGGCTTCCTGGAGGCCCTGGCCCGGGTCCCGGAGCTGGCCGCGGGCCGGCTCGAGCTGACGCCGCTCTCGGGCGGCATCACCAACCGCAACTTCCGCATCGACGTCCTGCCTGCGGAGGGCGCTGGGTCGGGCGGGTCGGGCGGGTCCGGTGGATCCGGCGGCTCCGGCGGGTCCGGCGGGTCGGCCTACGTGGTCCGTCTGGCGGGCAACGACACCCACCTCCTGGGCATCAGCCGAGAGGTCGAGCACGCCGCCACGGTCATGGCCGCCGGCCTGGGCATCGGCCCGCAGGTCGTGGCCTTCCTGCGGCCCGAGGGCTACCTCGTGACGAGGTTCATCGAGGGCCAGCCCATCGACGATACGGCCATCCACCAGGCCGAGACCCTGCGCCGCGTGGGCCGGACCATCCGCCGCCTGCATGACGGCCCGGCCATCCCGGGCATCTTCGTGCCCGATCGGGTGGGCGAGGCCTATCGGGCCCTGGCCGCCGATCGGGGCGTGGCCATCCCGGCCACCTACGGACCGGCCCGGGACGCGGTGCGCCGGGTCAACCTGGCCTGCCTGGCCCGTCCCGAGCCGCTGGCCCCCTGCCACAACGACCTGCTCAACGCGAACTTCATCGACGACGGCGAGCGCATCCGCATCGTGGACTGGGAGTACGCGGGCATGGGCGACCCCTTCTTCGACCTGGGCAACGTCTCGGTCAACCACGAGCTGCTTGCGGACGAGGAGGCCGTCCTGCTGACCGCCTACGACGGGCTGCCGGAGGTCGAGGCGCCCGATCCGGCCCGCTTGGCCCGGCTGCGGCTGATGCGGGTCGTGTCCGACTTCCGGGAGGCCATGTGGGGCGTCCTCCAGCAGGCCCTCAGCAGCCTGGAGGTCGACTTCGTGGCCTACGCCGACGAGCACTTCGAGCGCCTCCTGGCCGCCGCCGCCGAACCGTCGTTCGAGGCCGACCTGGCCCTCCTCGGAGCGTCCTGAAGGCTGTGCTACCCTCGCCGCAGTGACCTTGCCCCGTCCCAGGTCGCCGATCTCGCGCCGCGCGCCGGCGGCGGTCCTGGCTGTGGAGAGCCCCGTCGACGAGTCCGCGTCCGACGCTGTCCTCGGCCCTGGGCCCAGCGGTGGCCAGTCAGATGCTGGCGCTGCGTCCGATGGGCCGGCACGGCCTGCACGACAGGGGCTCGCTGGCCCGCCAGAGTCCCCCGGACGACAGGGGCTGCCGGGCCCGCGCAGCCTGCCCGGTCCCCGGGTCGGGCGGCTAGGCCTGCGCCATGGACCACGGGCGGCCGACCTCCGGGCCGCGCCCGAGCTGCCCGACCTGGCCCACGCCTCGGTGGCCCTCCACGACGTCACCAAGGTCTATCCCAATGGCAATCGTGCCCTCAACGGGGTGGACCTCATGGTCCCCGACGGCGACTTCGTGTTCCTCGTCGGGCCCTCCGGGGCGGGCAAGACGACGCTCACCCGGCTCCTGCTCCGGGACGAGCTGGCCACGGGCGGCATCGTCTACGTGGACGGCCGCGACCTGGCTGGCCTCCGGCGGCGCGACGTGCCGGCCATGCGCCGGCGCATCGGGATCGTCTTCCAGGACTTCAAGCTGCTGCCCAGCAAGACGGTTCGCGAGAACGTGGCCTTCGCCCTCGAGGTCACCGGCACGCCCCGTGTGGCCATCGGGCCGGCCGTCGAGCGGGCCCTGGCCCTCGTCGGCCTGAGCGGGGTGGCCGAGCAGCGTCCGGCCCAGCTCTCGGGCGGCGAGCAGCAGCGCACGGCCATCGCCCGAGCCATGGTCCACAACCCCCGCATCGTCATCGCCGACGAGCCGACCGGGAACCTGGATCCGCTCATCAGCTGGGAGATCCTGCAGCTCCTGCTGCACATCAACGAGCTGGGCACGACGGTCCTCATGGCCACCCACAACGCCGAGGTCGTGACCGCCCTGCGCAAGCGCGTCGTGGCCCTCGAGGAGGGGCGCATCGTGCGCGACGAGATCGGCGGCGGATACCACCATGCCTACTGACGCCCCTCGATGATCCGTTTCGTGGCCTTCGCCGCGCGGCGGGCCGTGGAGGGCTTCTGGCGCAATCGGGTCATGTCCGTGGCGGCCACGGTGACGATGGTCCTCATGCTCCTGCTGCTCTCCGGCCTGCTCATCGTCCTCTCCGGCCTCTCCGCCGGCCTGACCTTCGTCCAGCAGAAGGTCGACGTCCAGGCCTACCTCAACGACGGCGTGGCCCCCGACAAGATCACGGCCCTGACCCTCCAGCTGGAGGCCCTGCCGGAGGTGGCCAGCGTCACCTACAAGAACAAGGACCAGGCCCTGGCCGAATGGCGGGCCCAGCAGGCCGCCCAGGGCAACGCCGACCTGGTGGCCGTGACCGGCACCAACCCCATCCCGGCCAGCCTCAACATCAAGCTCAAGGACCCTGGCGTCTACGGCCAGGTGGTCAGCGTCCTCAAGGCCCCGCCGGGGGTCATCAGCCGCATCGACGAGACGCAGCAGGTGGTCGACGCCATCATCGCCATCACCAATGTCCTGCGAACGGTGGGCCTGGTCATCCTCATCATGGTCGCCCTGACCGTTCTCTTCATCGTCGTCAACACCATCCGCATGGCGGTCATGGCCCGGGCCGACGAGATCGAGATCATGCGCCTCGTGGGGGCCTCCGACGCCTTCATCCGCTGGCCTTTCATCTTCGAGGGCCTGCTGGTCGGGCTCCTGGGCGCGGTCGTGACCCTGGCCATCCTGGGCCTCGGCGCGACGCCGCTCAGCCATCTCACGAACACCCTGGTCAACGAGGTGCCCATCGGCTTCGACCAGCGCCTGGGCGAGCAGGTGGCCGTCCTCGTCGTGGGCGCCGGCCTGGTCCTTGGTGGCCTGGGGGCCTGGATCTCGGTGCGGAGCTACCTCATCCGCTAGCCATGAGCACTTCCCCGACGTCCGAGTCCGCAGCCTCGCCCGAACCCGAACTCCCAACGCCGCCTGCCCCGGCCCCGCGCCGACCGCGCCGCCGGGCCGGCTGGATCGCCCTGGCCATCGTCTTCGTCCTGGGCGGCAGCACCCTCTTCGCGTCCGGCTATGCCCTGGGCCGCCTGCAGTCGGCCACACCCGGGACGCCGGCCGACGAGCAGGCCCTGTTCCAGCCCTTCTGGGATGCCTACACGGCCATCGTCGACCAGTACGCGGCCGGTCCGGTGGACAAGAAGAAGCTCGTCGAAGGGGCCATCGGCGGGCTCTTCGGGGCCCTGGGCGACCCCTTCTCCCTGTACCTCACGCCCGACCAGTTCACCTCGTCCCTCTCCGGCATCTCCGGCCAGTTCGAGGGCATCGGGGCGACCCTGACCACCCAGGACGGCAGCGGCGCCCAGGGTTGCACGCCCATCAGCGCCACCTGCCGCCTGACTATCGTCAGCGTCATCTCCGGGGCCCCGGCCCAGAAGGCCGGCCTCGAGGCAGCCGATGTCGTGACCGCGGTCGACGGCACGAGCCTGGATGGGCAGACGGTCGACCAGGCCGTGGCCCTCATCCGCGGGCCGCGCGGCACGGTGGTGACGCTGACCGTCGTGCGCGACAACGGCGCCCCGTTCCCGCTGCCCATCACCCGCGACGTGGTCCAGCAGTCGGCCGTCGAGAGCAGCGTCATCGCCGACGGCCAGGTCGGCTATATCAAGCTCAACGGCTTCAACGCGGCCGCGGCTCAGGACTTCCACGATCGGCTCAAGGGGCTCGTGGACAAGGGCCTGACCCGCATCATCTTCGACCTGCGGGGGGACCCCGGGGGCTTCGTCGACCAGGCCCAGGACATCGCCAGCCAGTTCATCGGCTCGGGGCCCGTCTTCATCGAGGAGTACGCCGACGGCCGGCAGGTGCCCCAGCTGGCCAAGCCCGGCGGCGTGGCCACCGACCCCAAGATCCAGCTGCTCGTGCTCATCGACAAGAACAGCGCCTCGGCCAGCGAGATCGTGGCCGGGGCCATCCAGGCCCGCGGCCGAGGCAAGCTGGTGGGCGCCACGAGTTACGGCAAGGGCACCATCCAGGAGTTCCTCCAGCTCTCGAACGACATGGGCGGCTTCCGCCTCTCGATCGCCAAGTGGCTCACCCCGAACGGTGTCTGGATCAACGGCAAGGGCCTCACCCCGGACGTGCCGGTGACCGTCCCGGACGGCACGCCCGC
>DASUKL010000059.1:0-4950 GCA_036278755.1 Candidatus Limnocylindrales bacterium
GGTCGATTCGGACGGTCCCGTGGTCGCTAGCGAACTTGTAGGACGGTACGACACAAAGCCCCACGCCCAACATGGCCGATTGGAGTCGCAACTCCGGCAGCGTATCCCTGCTTCGGTTGCCCCGCATGACGTTGGAGACGGACCGGCTTGAGGGTGGTGGCGGCACGAGGATGGCGGGCGTTCTCCTCGCCTGATCCTTCACTCGGCGAGGTTACCGGCTGCTAGTCCGCTGGACGAGGTCACATCGCTTGCCCTCTGTGGTCGGTACCTAGCCTCATGTGTCGCCCATTTCGCGACTCGATCATAAGTGGCTCCGGCGGCAGGACTCGAACCTGCGACCAAGCGGTTAACAGCCGCCCGCTCTACCAGCTGAGCTACGCCGGAGCGAAGGCCGGCCCGAAGGGCCGGAACGGAGCCTCACGGCTCGCCGCCGGAGGATAGCACGTGCCCTACGCTCCCCGGCCGCGCCCACCCAGGTTCGTGGTGTGGACATCGTGCTACGATGCCAACATGTCTGTGAACGTCTCTGTTCGCCTCGACGACAAGCTCGCCGAGCGGCTCCGCCTCCGCGCTCGAGCCGCAGGCGAGACCCTCTCCGACCGGCTGCGCCGCTACGCCGAGGAGGGCGCTCGACGCGACGAGCACCCGCTCATCACGTTCCGCGACGGACCTGCCGGTCGGCGGGCGGGGCTCGTGGGCGGGCCTGACGTCTGGGAGGTCGCGCTGTGGGTGCACGACCTCTCCGCTGACCTCGCCGCCAAGGGGTCACGCGAGCCCCAAGCTGCGGCCGATCATCTCGCGGCGACGCTGGCTGATGAGATGGACCTTCCCCGCGCCCTCATCGATGCCGCGCTGCACTACCGGGCAGCCTATCCCGACGAGATCGCGGCGCGCATCGAGCTCCATCGGGCGGAGACGGCGCGCGCCGACGCGATGTGAGGCTCCTCCTCGACGAGATGTATTCGCCGGCGCTCGCCGAGGCCCTCCATCGCCGGGGGATCGAGGCCCATACGGTCCGCGAGCGGGGCCTGGCCGGTCAGTCCGACGACGGCATCCTGGCTGCCGCCGCCACGGAGGGCCTCACGGTCCTGACCGAGAACGTGGCCGACGTCGCCGGCCTCGCCGCGGCGCGCATCGCGGCCGGCCAGCATCCCGCCGGCGTGTTGATCGCCCTCTCGTCGCGCTTCTCCCGGCGCCCCGCCGGTGTGCCCGTCTTGGTCGTGGCCATCGTGGCGGTGGCCGACCAGCCCCTCGACGATCGGACGAACTATCTCCAACGAGCCGACGATCGGGGCCGCGGGCGCTAGCTCGAGAGCGGGATCCTCGGCGCGGGTCAGTCCTTCAGGGCCCGCTCGATGTCGCGGGTTCGATGCCAGACGGAATGGGCGTCGAGGTCGTACGGCCACTGGGGGCCGCGCTCGCGGCCGGTGAAGAACGCGTCGGGCGCCTCGGCCAGGGCCGCCAGGACGTCGGCCTGGACGGCCCGATGCCAGCCCAGGACCTCGGCCGGACTCCGGTCCCGCCAGCGCTCGTAGACCAGGTGGTTACCGGCGTTCGTGTCGAGGCCGCGCTCCTCCGCGGGCGGGCGCTGACGGCGCAGGCGGCGGGCCTGGTCGGCCTTCCAGTGGGTGATGTGGGCCAGAGAGTCCTTGACCGTCCACGGGTCCTTCGTCTCGGGGCGAGCGAGGGGCCGGGCCCAGAGCGCAGCGGACAGGTCGGCGACGAGGCGATCCAGGCGTTCGAACTCGGCCCTCGTTCGCTCGACGACCTCCGCACGCGTGTGGCGCATGGCCGAAGTCTAGGGCCGCACCCGGTCCAGACCTGTCAGGTGGCGGAGGTCAAGGCGGCCACCAGCCAGGCACGCTCGGGCAGGCCTCGGAGGCCAGCCGCTGTCCGGTAGAGCCGGCAGCGCGGGGTGTAGTCACCCGGATCGCTGAAGCTCGGGTCGACGTCCCGCCCGTCGATCCGGATGGTGGGCGATCCCGGGAAGCGGTAGGCGGCAGCGACGAGGGGATCGGTCGCGTCGATGCTCCGGACCGGCGTGCCCGGTGCCGCCTCAGCGATCACCTCCTCCAGCATCCGGCGAGCGGCCTCGTGGTGCGGACAATCCGCGAACCAGAGGAGCGCGACGTCATGACGACCCGGCTGCACGACCCTACCGCCTCAGGCCGGCTGTGGGATGGCGAGCCCGCCAGGGCCGGGCGCACCGCCCAGGCGCAGCCGGCGTAGCAGCTGCGCGTTGGCCGCCACGATGATCGTGGAGGCGCTCATGGCCACCGCCCCCACGGCCATGGGCAGGTCGAGGCCCCAGGGGACGAGGGCCCCCGCCGCGACCGGGATGGCGACGAGGTTGTAAGCCGTGGCCCACACGAGGTTCTGGACCATCTTGCTGTAGCTCGCCCGCGACAGCTCGATGGCCGCGGCGACATCGCGCGGGTCGCTCCGAACGAGCACGATCCCGGCCGACGCGACCGCCACGTCGGTGCCGGCCCCGATGGCGATGCCCACGTCGGCGCTGGCCAGGGCCGGCGCGTCATTGACCCCGTCGCCGACCATGGCCACGGTCCGGCCGCCGGCCTGGAGGCGGCGGACGGCATCAGCCTTGTCGGCTGGCAGGACTTCGGCTGCCACCTCGTCGATCGCCAGCCGGCGCGCGACCGAGGCGGCGACCGCCTGCGCGTCACCGGTGATCATGGCCACCTTGACGCCCATCCGATGCAGGGCCGCCACGGCGTCGGCCGACTCGGGCCTGATCTCGTCTTCCAGGCCCAGGGCTCCGATGACGGCGCCGTCGGCCAGGACGTGGAGGACCGTCCGACCCCGGCTGGACCAGGCCTCGCTGGCCGGGTCTGCCCGGAGCCCGACCTCGGCCAGCAGACGCGGACCGCCCACCGCGACCGCCAGACCACGGACCTGCGCTCGGGCGCCCCGGCCGGGAAGCGCCTCGAACCCCACGGCCGGCAGTGGCTCGAGGCCCCGGCTGCGGGCGCCGGCCACGATGGCTCGAGCGAGGGGGTGCTCGGAGTCGGCCTCGACCGCGGCTGCCAGGCGGAGCGTCTCGTCGGGATCCGCCCCGCCCACGGCCACCAGGGCCGGCTGACCCTTCGTCAGCGTGCCGGTCTTGTCGAAGACCACGAGGTCGATGGCCCGAGCCCGTTCGAGGGCCATCCGATCCTTCACGAGCAGGCCGTGCTGAGCCCCGAGCGCGGTGCTGATGGCGATGACGAGGGGGATGGCGAGGCCCAGCGCATGAGGGCAGGCGATGACGAGCACGGTCGCCATGCGGGTCAGGGCCCCCGTCGGGTCGCCGACGAGCCACCAGCCGATGAGGGTGACGGCGGCCGAGGCGAGGGCGACGTAGAACAAGATCGCCGCCGCCCGATCGGCCAGAGCCTGGGCCCGCGAGGCCGAGGCCTGGGCCGCAGCCACGAGGCGCATGATGCCCGACAGGGCCGTCCCCTCCCCCACGGCCGTGACCCGCACCCGAAGGCTGCCGCCGGCCGCGATCGTGCCCGCCACGACCGTCGCCCCGGGCTCCTTGGGGACCGCCCGCGACTCCCCGGTGATCATCGATTCGTCGACGTCCGCCGAGCCGTCGACGACGGCGCCGTCGGCCGGGACCCGCCCTCCGGGCCGGACCAGGACCACGTCGCCGACGGCCAGAACGTCGAGGGCCACCGTCTCGGTCCCGCCGGTCGTGATCCGCTCGGCCGTGTCCGGCAGCAGCGCGGCCAGGGCCGAAAGGGCGCCCTGTGCCTGGGCGATCGACCGCATCTCCAGCCAGTGGCCAAGCAGCATGATGACGATGAGGGTGGCCAGCTCCCACCAGATCTCGAGGTGGACCAGCTCGAGCGTGCCGGCCCAGCTGGTCACGAAGGCGACGAGGATGGCCAAGCTGATGAGGGTCATCATCCCGGGCTTCCGAGCCACGAGCTCGTCGCGCCCCCCGCGCAGGAAGACGAGCCCTCCATAGATGAAGACGAGGGTACCGAGGACGGGCGGGATCCAGGCCGAGCCGGCGAAGGCAGGCGCCGCATAGCCGAGCCAGGCCTGCGGATCCGGGCTCCACACCACGACCGGGATCGTCAGGGCCAGGCTGAGCCAGAACTTGTCGCGGAACGCGGCCACCGAGTGGCCAGCATGGCGGTCGGGAGCCCCATGGGGCTCGACGCCTGCGTGCTCGTGGTCGTGATCGTGCATCGGTCCCTTCTATCGGGTCCGTTCTGCGGCCCGTCTCATTTGATACCCCCCGGGAGTATCCTCCCACGTGCGTCAAGCTCCGCCCGCCGAGGGCCGGGAGGCATACTGACGGGGTGACCCTCATCTCCGGGACCGAGCTCGCCGGACGTCTTGGCGGGCCGAACCTGCGCATCATCGACACGCGGTGGTCGCTGGGCCGACCGGGGGCCGGGCGAGAAGCGTACGAGGCCGGGCACATCCCGGGCGCCATCCACCTCGACCTCGACACCGACCTGAGCGCGCCGCCCGGCCAGGGCGCCATCGGCGGACTGGGTCGCCACCCCCTCCCCTCGCCCCAGGCGTTCGCGGCTCGCATGGCGGCGGCCGGGATCGGCGACGACGACCTGGTCGTGGCGTACGACGAGTCCGACGGCGGCGTCGCGGCACGCTTGTGGTGGATGCTCGACGCCCTGGGCCACGAGCGCGTGGCGGTCCTCGACGGTGGCTGGCGTGCCTGGCAGGAGGCGGGGCTGCCCGTATCGACCGACCCGACCACGGCCACCGACCGACCCCCGGCCCGGCTCCGTCTGGCCGCCGCCTGGCCCCGGACCATCGAACGCCGGGACCTGGCCGAACGCCTGGGCTCCGTCGTCCTCCTCGACGCCCGGGCGCCCGAGCGCTATCGCGGCGAGATCGAGCCGATCGACCCACTGGCCGGCCACATCCCGACGGCCCGCAACTCGCCGCTGGCACGCAACATCGGGCCCGACG
>DASUKL010000060.1:0-3047 GCA_036278755.1 Candidatus Limnocylindrales bacterium
GAGAGCCTGGGCGATCGGACCCGGGCCGGCGGGGACGTGGCGGACCCGTCCGCGGCAGGGGGCCGGGCCGCCGCCTCGTCGGACGGCCCCACGGGCTGTCGCCCCGCGCTCGACTGGTCGGCCGGCGCGGAGGACGGCGCCCTGGCCGCGGTCCAGCCCTCGGCCACGGCCTCGCGCCAGGCTCGCCAGCCGCCGTCGAAGGCCACGGCCAGCCCGGGCTCAGCGCCGATCCCGGCCTCGACCACCCACAGGCCGCCGCAGACCGTCTCCAGGAGGCGCCGATCGTGGGACACCAGGAGGATCGTGGCCGGCGTCTCGCGCAGGAAGACCTCGAGGGCCTCTCGGGCAGGGATGTCGAGATGGTTGGTCGGCTCGTCGAGCAGGAGGAGGTTGGCCGGCGAGATGCCCAGCAGGGCCAGTTCGAGGCGCGATCGCTCGCCGCCCGAGAGCTCGGCCACCGGCTTGGCCACGTCGTCGCCCCGGAAGAGGAAGCGGGCCAGGTAGGCGCGGGCCGCCCCCGGCTCGACCCGGCTGCGCTCGAGGAGGGCATCCAGGACGGTCAGGCCTGGCAGCCGCGAGACCCGCAGCTGGGCCAGGTAGCCTGGCTGCACCCCGGCCCCCACCTGGAGCGTGCCGTCGAGCAGCGGCAGCTCGCCGGCGATGGTCCGCAGGAGGGTGGTCTTGCCGGCCCCGTTCGGGCCGACGATCCCGACCCGCTGGCCGCGGCGCAGCTCGAGCCGCGGGACGCGCAGGACGGGCCGCCCGGCCGGCCGCTCGCGCGTCGGTGGGAAGCCGGCAACGGCCTCGCGGAGGGCCACGACGAGGTCGCCGGAGCGGACCGGGCCGCCCCCCGAGAGGTTCGCCCCGAGCGCCAACGCCGGACCTCGGCGCGGGGCCGCGACCGCAGACTGCCGTGCCGCATCGAGGCGCCGTTCGTGCTCGTGCATCTGGCTGTACTTGCGGTGGCTGCGGAAGCGGCCCACGAGCTCCTCCTCGCGGGCGATGCGCTGGCGCGAGGTGACGGCTTCCTTGCGGGCCAGGGCATCGGCGGCCTCCCGCTGGGCGAGATAGGCGCTGTAGGCACCCCGGTACGTCCGCAGGCGGTGGTCTCGCAACTCCCAGATGCGATCCACCACGGCATCGAGGAAGGCCCGATCGTGGGAGGCCACGATGAGCGCCCCGGAGCGGCGGGCCAGGGCCGCCTCCAGCCACTCGATGGCCGCCAGGTCGAGATGGTTCGTCGGCTCGTCGAGGAGCAGCAGGTCGGGCTCCGCGACGAGCAGCCGAGCCAGCGCGGCCCGCGTCTGCTCGCCCCCGGACAGACCGCTCGGTGGGCGGTCCCAGGCCCCCCGCTCGAAGCCCAGGCCGGAGAGCGTCTGCTCCACCCGCTGGTCGAGCCCGTAGCCGTCGCGGGCCTCGAAGCGATGGCGCAGGTCGGCGTAGGCCTCGGAGGCCACGGCTTCGGCTCCGGCCGCCTCGAGGGCCCCGAGCTCGGCCTCCATGGCCTCCAGCTCCGCCGCCCCCGAACGGATCGCGGCCCGCAGCGACGGTGCCGCAGCCACGGACGGATCGAGGTTGGACTCCTGACTGGAGAGGCCCAGGCTGCGGCCGCGAGCCCGGATCACCCGACCGCCGTCCGGCTCGTCGAGGCCGGCACCGATGCGCAGAAGTGTCGTCTTGCCGGCCCCGTTGGCGCCTACGAGGCCGATCCGGTCACCGGCCGCGACCGCCCCGCTGATGTCGTCGAGGATGACGAGCGGGCCGATCTCCCGGCGGACCCGCTCCAGGCGCAGCAGCGACACGCGGCCCGGTCAGGCGCCGGCTCGACGGCGGGGCAGCCGCTGGCACCAGGAGCAGAAGTGGGTGGAGCGTCCGCCCACGACCGTCCGGCGGATGGGGCGGCCGCACCGTTCGCAGGGCTGCCCCGTGCGTTGGTAGACCCGCAGGTGCTCCTGCATCTCACCGTCGCCACCGGGGGCCGTGTAGTCGTCGATCGACGAGCCCCGTCGTTCCACCGCCTCGCCCAGGATGGCCCGGATGGCCTCGTACAGCCGCCGCTCGTCGGCCGGCCGGAGGCTGGAGGCGGGACGCAGGGGGTGCAGGCGGGCCTGCCACAAGACCTCGTCGGCGTAGATGTTGCCGATGCCGGCCACGAAGGCCTGGTCGAGCAGCAGCGATTTGAGGCGTCCCCGCCGGGCCCGCAGGCGGCGGCGGAAGGCGGCCAGGGTGAAGTCCGCCTCCAGCGGCTCGGGCCCATGCCGAGCGAACAGGTCGCCATCCGTCTCGGCCCCCAGCAGCCGACCGTCGACGTCGCGCCGGTAGAGGCCGACCCGGGCGAACTTGCGGACGTCCCGCAGGCGCATCTCGCGACCGCCATCCAGCCCCAGGGCAAGATGCACGTGGCGGTCGCGCGGGCGGGCTGCGGGGACGACGTCGAGCTGGCCGGTCATCTTCACCTGGACGGGCAGGACGAGGTCCTCGTCGAGCTCGACGAGGACCCACTTGGCCCGCCGGCCGACGCCCGTCACCCGATGTCGCAACACGGCCTCGAGGAAGCGCCCCGGCGCGGGATGGCGCACGACCCGCGGCCAGTCGGTCCAGGCGCTGACGATGCGGCGCTCGAGCAGCAGCGGGCGCAGCTCGCGGGCGATCGTCTCGACCTCGGGCAGTTCGGGCATCGGCGAAGGGCTCCGGCGCCTCTCAGGCCGGCTCGAAGGGGGTCATGGCGTCCCAGTCGTCGCCGGCCTTGAGCCCCACGTCAAGGGGGACGTCGAGGGGCATCGCCCCGGCCATCGTCTCGCGCACGAGGCGGGCCACGGCATCCAGCTCCCCGCGAGGCACCTCGACCAGCAGTTCGTCGTGGACCTGGAGCAGGACGCGCGCCCGAGAGCCGGCCCCGGCCAGCCGCTGGGCCACCCGGATGAGGGCGATCTTCATGATGTCGGCGGCCGTGCCCTGGATGGGCATGTTGATGGCCATCCGCTCGCCCGCGGCGCGGAGGTTCGGGTTCCGCTGCTGGAGCTCGGGGATCCAGCGCCGGCGGCCGA
>DASUKL010000061.1:0-2962 GCA_036278755.1 Candidatus Limnocylindrales bacterium
CCGCCCGACAGCTCCCCGGCGCGGACATCGAGCGGGATCCCCAGATCCGCCAGTCGAAGCGCCGCCAGATCGCCGTCGAAGCTCGGTCGCAGGCTGCGGGCCAGGGCGAGGTGGTCGGCCACCGTGAAGCCCCGATAGAGCGCCGGGCTCTGGGGCACGTAGCCGATCCGCTCGAGCGCCTCGGCCCGATGACGCCAGGGATCGATGCCCAGGACCGCCACCGAGCCAGCGCTCGGGCGCTCCAGGCTCGCCCAGGCTTTGATGAGGGTCGACTTCCCCGCCCCGTTGGGCCCGACCAGGGCGGTGATGGCCCCCTTGGGCACCGCCAGGTCGAGGCCGTCGAGGGCCCGGATGCGCCGCCGCGCATAGCGCTTGGCCAGTCCGTGAGCTTCGAGGGCGGGGCCGTCGGTCGCTGGTCGGTCGGGCGTCATCGGTCGAACCTCCAGACGCCATGGTGGGTAGGCATCTGGCGGCCGTCGAGTCGGCGTTTCCCTCGTCTCGGCGAGGGATTTCCCTGAACCGCGGCCTTCCCCCGGCTGGGACAATGCGCCCATGCGCGAGTGGCTCCCGCCCTCCATCTCCGTGGGTCCGCGGCTCTCCCAGCTCTTCGGCGGGGCGAAGTCCGACGGTCCGTCCGGGGTGAGCCACGCTCCAGACCCTGACTGGACGCTCACCCATCGCGACCGGATCGCCCTCGCGGTGGGCGGGCTAGCCGTGTTCGTCGCCGCGCTGGCAGCGATCACTGGTGCGGACGATCTGTTCGCGATGCAGCTCACCGTGGCCATCGGGCTGATCCTGCTGGTCGGCGGCTCCTGGTGGCTCAAGCGGGAGTGGGCGGGCGAGCCGCTGGGCCAGGCCGCCATCCCGGTCGCGGTCGCCACGGCGACGCCGTTGCTGCTATTCCCTTTGACCTTCACCTGGTCCAGTGCCAGCGTCTTCCTCTACTTCGCGATCGGCATCGCCTCGATCGTCCAGCTCGGGATGTTCCTGGCTGGTCAGCAGCGGCTGCGGATCGGTCTGGCTATCCGCGCCCTACTGGGCCGAGCCGGCTCATGGCTCGTCCCGGCGGCGTTGATCCTGTTCCTGGTGGTCTGGGTGCTACTGCAGCTCCTGTCTGCCGAGTCGGTCTTCGGGCTCCTGGCGGCTCTGTGTGTGGTCGTCCCGGGTGGCTTCCTCATCGTCGAACCCGCCCTGGCCAGGGCGGTCGACGATCGCCTCAACCCGAACGTCACGGCGGGCCTCGCCGTCGCGACCCTGAGTCCGGCCATTGCCTGGTTCAGCGTCTGGGCTTCCCAGCCGTACAACCTGAACCTCTGGCCGATCGTGGCCTGGGCCGTCGTGCTGGTCGGGGCACGGCATCTGACCATCCAGCCGCTGCTGCGGACGGCTCAGCGGGCCACGCTCCAGCGCGATGTGGTCGTGGCCGCCATGGAGGCCGAGCGCAGCCGCCTGGCGGCCGACCTCCACGACGATGCGCTCCAGGATCTGACGCTCCTCGTGCGGCGCCTGGACGCGGCCGGCGACATGGAAGGGGCGGAGATGGCGCGCCACGTCGCCGAACGGCTGCGGGCCATCTGCGGTGACCTCCGCCTGCCGATCCTCGACGACCTGGGCGCCGGGCCGGCCCTGGAGTGGCTGGTCGAGCGCATCGAGCGCCTCGCCGGCGGCGAGGTCCGGCTCGAGCGCAACGACCCGGTCCGCCCGCCGGCCGACGTGGAGTTGGCCGTCTTCCGGGTCGCCCAGGAGGCCCTGGCCAATGCCGTCCGCCACGGCCGACCGCCGATCGTCGTGCGCTACCTGACCGGCCCCGGGACGACCTCGCTCTCGATCGATGATGCGGGCGAGGGCATCGACGCCGAAGCCGCCGACCGAGCTCCGGAGGCCGGCCATTTCGGGCTCCTGAACATGCGCCAGCGGGCCGAGGCGATCGGGGCCATCCTCGAGATCCGGCGCTGGCCACGCGGCGGGACCCACGTCGGCCTCGACTGGCGCGGCGGATGAGCCGCTCGGGGGAGGGGGCGCCGGCGGATGCGGCTGGACCGGCTGGTCCGGCGCCTGAGCAGGGCGAGGCTGGTCCGGCTCCCGAGGCGCAACGCATCCGGATCGCCGTCGTCGACGATCACCCGGTCGTTCGCGACGGCACTGCCGCGCTCCTAGCCGACCGGCCCGACCTCGTCGTGGCGGCAACGGGGTCCAGCATCGACGACGCGCGCGACCTGCTGGCCCGGTCGGATCTCGACGTCATCCTCCTCGACGTCCGACTCGGCACCCGCAGCGGGCTGAACGCCTTGGGCGCTGGATCCGGCTCTGGCGCCGGCTCGGCTCTGGAGGGTTCCTCCGCGTCGGCTCCTTCGGGTCGGACGCCCGCGGTCATCGTCCTGACCGCCTACGACTACCCCCAGTACGCCCGAGCGGCCATGGATCTCGGGGCGGCCGGGTTCGTGACCAAGACCGCGCCGATCGAGGAGCTGGTCGCGGCCATCCGCCGCGCCGCGGCCGGGGAGCTCGCTTACCAGGTCCGGCCGAGCCGCTCCATGGCATTCAGCGGGCGCGAGCTGGAGGTCCTGCGCCTCGTCGTCGACGGTCGCTCCAACGACGAGATCGGGGCCACCCTGGGCATCAGCCCCAAGACGGTCGAGGCCCACCTCCGCCGCCTCTTCGACCGCTGCGCCGTCGCCTCCCGCACCGAGCTGGCGACCCGCGCTCTCCGCGAGGGTTGGCTGGACTTGCCCCCGGCGGCCTGACACAGCATTCCTCCGGGTCGCCAAGGCCGTCAGGCCCCGCCACGTAGCTCCGGCGTGATGGACGGCCGCCGTACGCACGTCGTGTTCCGCTTGGCGTGACGTGCGACCGGGGCCGGCACGCCGTGTAACGCGGGACGTGACAAGCGTCGATCGAGGCCACCTGCGGCCCGCCCGGATCGGCCTTCCTCCGTCGGATGTCCCGCTGCGCGTGACAAGCG
>DASUKL010000062.1:0-6490 GCA_036278755.1 Candidatus Limnocylindrales bacterium
CGACCATCACAGGGTCGGCTCCAGCGCTCCCGTCCGAGCCGGGGGTCGACCCGACCAGCTCCTCGCCGAGCTCAGCCCTCGCGGATCCCACGCTGGCCAGCCCAAGCACGAGCCCGACACCGTCGCCCTCGACGGCCGGGCCATCGTCGAGGCCGGGAGCCGGGGCGGCGGGCATCGACGGCAGCGGCGGGAGCCCGACCGCGGGCGGCTCGGCGGATGGTGGGCCGAGCCTGGGCCCGCTGACCGACGCGCTGCCGCCCTTCGGCTCGGATGCCTGGTTCCGCCTGGCGGCCGAGTCCCTCGCAGCCAGCACGACGGCCTCGACGGCCATGGCCCTGGCCCTCTTCGGCCTGCGCCGCCGCCGCGAGGAGGACGAGGACGAGGGCAAGGCCACGAACCCGTACCAGCTGCCGTCCGAACCACTCGACCCGATCGTCGCCGCCACGCAGAGCGGCAGCCCGGCCGCGTCGCCGGCGGCCGGTGACCCCGAGGCCAGCATGCCTCGCTGGCGCCGGCCCTCCCTGCGCGCGGCGCGGCGGTCCGACCCGACCGTCGACCTGGGCGTCGTGGAGGCCGAACGGCTGACCTTCGAGCACGGCATCGTCCATCCCACCGGCGAGCGCGAGCTGCGCCGCATCCGCTATCGCATGGTCCGCCTGGGTGACGGGCCTGACGAGATCCTCAGCACCGAGATCGGCCGCCTCGACGAAGGCGACGAGGTGGAGCTGTTGAAGCGCTCCGGCGCCTACTGGCAGGTCCGCACCCCGCTGGGCCAGGTCGGCTGGGTCCATCGCATGACCTTGGGCGAGCTCCTGCCGCCGGATCCGACGCGCATCCCGGCCGGCGGCGGAGAGCTTGACCCGGACGTCCTGGCGGCCTATGGCGAGTCGCAGCTCCGCATGCACGGCGCCCTGCGCGACGTGCCGGTCGGGGAAGGGCTGGCCAGCCGCATGATCCGGGAGCGGTTGAGCCACCGCTGATCGACGGGCGGTTGGGCGCGGCTATCCTGTGCCCATGGCCTTCGTGGGTCGGGAGCCCGAACTGGCTCGGCTGGCGGGGGCGCTGGAGCGGGCCGCCCGGGGCGAGCGGAGCACGGTCGCCCTGGTCGGCCGGTCCGGTGTGGGCCTGACCAGGCTCCTCGACGAGGTGGTGATCCGGCTGGCGGACCTGCCGGGCCTGGTGCTCGTGCGGGGGGCGGGCCAGGAACCGCGGGCCGGCGAGCCCTACGCTGCGCTGCGGGACGGGCTGCATCGCCTCCTCAGCGGGCTGTCCGAGGCCCGCCTGGCCGAAGTCGTGGGCCCCGCGGCGGCCGTCCTCGAGCCGCTCCTGCCCCAGCTGGCGGCGCGCTTCCCGGCCGACCCCGACAGTCCCGGCGAGCCCATGGTCGTCGCCTCGGACCAGGCCAGCGGCCGCTTCTGCGAGGCCGTCGTGGGGCTCCTCGAGCGGGTGGCCGGCGAAGGCACCGTGCTCCTCATCGTCGAGGACCTGCACTGGGCGGACCCGGGCACGCGGCGCCTGGTCGAGACGCTCCTGCGCATCCGCCGGCCGGCCCGGCTGTGCCTCGTCCTGACCTACCGGCCGGCCGAGCTGCACATCCACCACCCGGCCTGGTCTACGGCCCGGGCCATGGCCGAGGATCCGGAGGTGGAGACGATCGAGGTCCAGCCCCTGGATCGGGCCGAGGTCGCCCGGCTCCTCGAGTCGCTGTCCGACGGTCGGCCGCCGGCCTCGTTCCTGGCTGCCGCGATGGAAGGCTCGGGCGGCATCCCGCTCCTGGTGGAGCAACTCACCGTGGCTCGTGACGAGGGCCATCGAGTCCGCCTCTCGGAGCCGTTCGAGGAGATCCTGCGGGCGCGCCTGGAGCCCCTGAGCGTGGGGGCGCGGCGCTGCCTCCGCCTCCTGGCCGCGGCCCGCCGGCCGCTGACCGTGGGCCTCATCCGGCGGGTCGAGCTGCCCGGCGGCCACCTGCCGGCGGAGGCCATCGAGGAGGCCGTGGCCAGCGGCGTGGCCCGGCTCTTCCCGGCCCACGCCGCGAGCCTGCCCCTGGGCAGCCTGCCGGCCGCGGTGGCGGAGGACGCGCGGACGGGCGCCCGAGCCTCTCGGGGGGCACGCGACGGACGGGGACAGGGGGGCCGGTCGCGTACCGGCGGCCCGCGTGCGAGCGATTCACCTGCCGGCCAGTGGCGTGCCAGCCAGCTGCGCTCGAATCAGCTGGTCGGCCTGCGGCACGAGCGCTACGCGGAAGCCCTCGAGGCTCTGGGCCTGCCGGCCGAGCAGCAGCCCATCCACGCCGCCCTGGCCCGGGCCCTCACGGACGCCCCGGCCGAGCAGGCCTGGCACCTCGGCGCGGCGATGCGCTTCGCCGCAGCCCGCAACGCGCATCTAGCCGCTGGTCTGGCGGCGGAGGCGATCGAGCCCGGCGGCACGGCCCTCTTCCACTACCTACGCGTGCTGGAGCTGGCCGATGCCTACGAGGCCCGGGTGCCGCGCCTGAGCATGCCCCTGCCGCGGCTCCTTGCCCGGTCCGCCGAGGCCGCCTTCGCGGCCAGCCAGGCTCGCCGTGCGGCGAGCCTGCTCGAACAGGCCATCGCCCTGGCCACGGCCACGGGTAACGTGGAACGCGCGGCCCCTGCCGTGGCCTCGCGGCGGGCCCTGGAGGGCGAGTTGGGCACGATGTACGTGCGCCTGGGCCAGTACCGCTCGGCGGCCGGCGACGTGCCGGGGGCGCTGGCGGCGCTCGAGTCGGCCGTCGACATCGTGCCCGCCTCCCGCGTCGCCGAGCGGGGCACGGTCTTCGCCGCCCTGGCCCAGCAGCTGATGCTGGACGGCCGCTTCGAGCAGAGCGCCCGGGCCGCGCGGCGGGTCCGCGATCTGGCCGGCGGGGCGGCCGCCGACGATGGGGGCGTGGCTCCGGCCGACCTGGGCAGCGCGACCTGCACCCTGGGCGTGGACCAGGCCTACCTGGGTGACGTGGCCGGTGGCCTGGCCCTGCTTGAGGAGGCGACCGAACTGGCCCAGCGCGCCGGCCGCTTGGACGACCTCATGCGGGCCTACGCCAACCGCATGCTGCTGCTCGAGATGGATGTCCGCCTGGACGCGGCCATCGAGGTCGCCCGGCAGGGCATCGCGGCCTGCCGCCGCTGGGGTGGCGAGGCCGCCTATGGGGCGCTGTTGCGCGGGAACGTGGCCGGCATCCTGCTGAGCCTGGGCCGCTGGGCCGAGGCCGAGACGGAGGCCCGGGCGGCCCTGGACTGGAGCCCCGGCCGCCTGGCCACGTTCCCCCTCCACATCCTGGGCACGGTGCTCGTGGAGTCGCGGGCCGACGAGGACGCCAGTCGCGTGGTGGGCCAGATCCTGCTGCAGCTCCAGGAGGCTGGCGAGGGGCAGTGGACGGCCGCGGTCCAGCGCCTGGCCGTGTCGGAGGCGCTGTGGCGGGAGGATCCGGCCGAAGCCCTGCGGGCGGCCCGGCGGGGTTGGGAGCAGGCCCGGTCGGCCGACGACTGGCGCGAGGTGGTCTGGTCGGCGTCGACAGCAGCCGAGGCGGCGGCTGCCCTGGCCGAGGCCGCTCGGACGCACCATGACGTGGTCACCCTGGCGGCCATGGCCGAGCTGGCCGCGGAGGTGACGGCCGAGGCCGAGCGCCAGCTGGCTCGGGTCCAGGTCCAGGAGAACGATCCCTCGTCCCGCGAGCCGATCCTCGAGGCCCGTACGGCCCGGGCCCACCTGGCTCGCTGCCGCGGCCGATCCGATCCGGCCGCCTGGGCCGAGATCGCGGCCGGCTGGCGGGCCCTGCATACCCCCTACCCTGAAGCCAAGGCCCGCTGGTGGCAGGCCGAGGCCGCGCTGCAGGCCGGCGATCGGGCCCGGGCCCGATCGGCCATCCAGGAGAGCTGGGCCCTGGCCGCGGCCCTGCCGGCCCGTCCGTTGATGCGTGAGCTCCGGCGCCTCGCCGGCCGAGCTCGTATCCGCCTGGCGGGCGAGGCGGCCGAGGGCGACCACGACCTGGCCGGGCCGGACGCCGTCCACGACGCGGGGGCGCAGGGCGGGATGGTGGCCGTCGGTCCGGGACCCGAGCGGGGCCCCGATGCCCGCACCCCGGTGAGCGTGGCCGGCCTCGAGGAGCGCCTCCGGGGTGTGCCCGGCCCGCTGGCCGACCCGTTCAAGCTCAGCCCGCGCGAGCTCGAGGTCCTGGCCCTCATCGTCCAGGGCGGCACGAACCGCGACATCGCCCGGCGGCTCTTCATCAGCGACCGAACCGTGGGGGTCCACGTCCGCAACATCCTGGCCAAGCTCGGGGTGTCGGGCCGGATCGAGGCGGCCAACGTGGCCATCCGCCTGGGACTCGTGGCGGTGCCCAGCTCGGTGCGCCTGGCGCCGGGCGTCTGACCCCGATCCGCCGGCCTGTTCCGCGCTTGTGGCTCACAATGGGGCCATGAATCCCTCATCTCTGCGCGTCCTGCGCACCGGGCTCCCCATGGGCGCGGCGCTCCTCCTCATCGCGGCCTGTGGTTCGAGTGGCGCGGCCAACTGGACCTACGCCCCGCCCACCACGACGCCGGCACCTTCGGCCTCGGCTTCACCCACGGCCTCGGCGACAGCGTCGGCTTCGGAGACGGCTGGTTCGTCGGCCAGCCCCAGCGCCAGCGCCGCAGGCGGGTCGGGCGACAACGTCATCGACCTGACCGAAACGGCTGACCTGCGCATCGTCGACGCCTCGGGCCAGCAGGCCACCAGCATCAAGGTCACCAAGGGTCAGACCTACACGTTCAACATCACCAACACGGCCGGCTTCGACCACGACTTCTACATCGGCGCCGACGCCGATCTCCAGGCCGGCACCACGGCCGCCCTGACAGGCCTGCCGGCCTTCTCGAGCGGGACCAAGACGTTCACCTACACCTTCGACAGTGACGGCCCGCTGAACTTCGGCTGCACGATCCCGGGCCACTACACGACCATGCATGGGACGTTCGACATCGGGTCCTGAGTGAGGCGCACGGGCCGGCCATGACCGATCCGATCTACGCCCGCGACGCCTACGCGCGCTCGATCGAGGCGGCCGTGACCGCCACGGAGCGGGATGCGTCGGGCGCCTGGGTGGTCCTGGATCGGACGGTCTTCTATCCGGGCGGCGGCGGCCAGCCGTCCGACCAAGGCCGCCTGGTGGCCTCGGACGGGCGGGCCTGGACGGTCAGCGGGGCCCGCAAGTCGGGCTCCGACGTCGTCCATGTGCTGGACAGCGAGGACGGTGCGGCGGGCGTGGGCGGGGTGGAGCTCCCGGCCGTCGGCCAGACCATCACGGCCGAGCTCGACTGGGAGCGCCGCCATCAGCTCATGCGCACCCACACCGCGCTCCACGCCCTGTGTGGCGTCGTGTGGCGCGACTACGGCGCGCAGGTCACGGGCGGCAACATGGAGCCGTTGAGCGGCCGGATGGACTTCGAGTTCGAGACCCTCAGTGGCGAGCTCGTGGGGGAGATCGAGGCTCGCGTCAACGTCGCCCTGGCCGAGGGCCACGAGGTCCGGGTCAAGGTCCTGCCGCGCGACGAGGCCTTCGCGATCCCGGACCTCATCCGGACCAAGATCAACCTCCTGCCGCCCGGCATCGCCGAGATCCGGACCATCGAGATCGTGGGCCTCGACCTCCAGGCCGATGGCGGCACGCACGTGGCCAACACCAGCGAGGTCGGCCGCATCGTGGTCACCGGCTACGAGTCGAAGGGCCGCATCAACAAGCGCATCCGCATCTCGGTCCAGGACGCCTGATCGGCGCCTGATCACGCCCCGGGACGTCTGGGGCCCGGCCTCGAGCCCGCGGTCTCAGGTGCCCGCCCTGCCGCCTGGTGCCTGTGATCATCACCGGTGCTCAAGTGCGGTCACGACCGTGCTCGATGGGTGGCCCCAGCTGCGATCCGGGAGGGTGATCCTGCACGCTCGACGCTCGGATCGAGTCCCCGGAGTGATCACGGCGGCCGCTCGGCGCTGACGTGCGGGCAGATCGAAGGGGCATGATGGCCCGATGAAGATCGATATGGCCCGATGAAGATCGATCTGGTGCCGGGGACGATCGAGCCGCGCAGGGCGGTGGAGCTTGCGGCGCTGGCCGAGGAGGTCGGCTTCGACGGGCTCTGGGCGGCGGAGACCGATCATGACCCCTTCATCGCCCTGGGCCTGGCCGCCGCCGCGACGCGGTACCTGGAGCTGGGCACCGCCGTGGCCATCGCCTTCGCCCGCAGCCCGACGGTCATCGCCCAGACGGCCTTCGACCTCGCGGCCCTCTCCCACGGCCGCTTCCAGTTGGGCCTCGGCACCCAGGTCCGGGGCCACGTGGAGCGGCGCTTCGGGATGGCCTGGAGCGAGCCGGCGCCACGCCTCGCCGAGTGGGTGGGCGCCATCCGCGCCGCCTGGGATACCTGGCAGGACGGCCGACCGTTCCGCTTCAGCAGCGCGCACCTGGACCTTTCCCTGATGACGCCCTTCTTCAGCCCGC
>DASUKL010000063.1:0-50034 GCA_036278755.1 Candidatus Limnocylindrales bacterium
TGGTGGCTTGGTGGATCGTCAGCGCCACGTTCGACCCCGACCTCTATCGGATCTGGCGCCTGATGGCCTCCGACATCGTCTTCGCCGCCGTGCTCGTGGGCCTGGCCCTGGCCCTGCCGGGCTTGGCCGATGCCCGCTCGGCGCCCCCCTCACCACTCCGCCGGGGCGATCTCCGTAGCGGGACGGTCCGACGGACCTGAAGAGCCCGGCCCTGGCCAGACACGTCGCCCACGGAGCGTTATCGGTCAAGCACCCGGGCCGGAGCGTCCCGACGAGCCCGACCGTGGCCAAACAGGTGCAGATTCGCGGCGTTATATCCGTACGGGTCCGGGTCCTCGCCGCCTGATCCTCCAGATCGGCCTCGACGGTGGCCATACGCGCGCTGGGCGGAGGGTCTGGCCACGGATCAGGCCCGATCCGGCCTCGACGAGGGCTCCAGGGTGGCCAGGACACCGTGGTCGTCGCGGGGCTCGGGCATAAGGGTCCGAGAACGCTCCGGTTTGGCCAGGACGCGGGCTGACCGGCGCGGATCGAGGCTGAAAGCGTCGAGACGAGACAGACGGGGACGGATCGAGGGCTGACGAGGTCCAGATGCACGGCTGGACCGGCTACCTGCCCTCCGCCGCTGGGGCCGGTCGGGCCGGCGAGGCGATCACGGTGGCCAGGCCGATGCCGGCCAGGATGAGGGCCGCGCCGGCGACCTGGGGCAGGGCCAGCCGCTCGCCCAGGAGGAGGGCGGCCAGGACCGCGGCAGCCAGGGGGTTCAGGAGGAGGTAGGGCGACGAGGCGTGGGCCGGCAGGCGTCGCACCCCGGCGATGGCCAGGCTCTGGGCCAGGGCCCCGGCCGGGCCGATGGTCCAGGCCAGCCCGACGAGGGGGACCAGCAGGCCCCCGGCGACGAGGCTTGGGTCGGCCAGGCCGCCCAGGAGGCCGTCCAGCGGTGCACTCCCGCCGCCGGCCAGGAGGGCCAGCGGCGTGGCCGCGAGGGCCAGCATGGCGTACAGACTGAGCGCCACCAGCGGGGCCGGCAGGTCCCAGGCCACCGACCAGCGTCGAGCGAGGAGGAGGTAGGCGGCGAATGCGACCGCCGCGACGAGGGCCACGACGACCCCGTCGAGCGGCAGTCCGGCGGGATCGAAACCGGCCATGAGCAGGACCCCGACGAAGGCGGCCAGGACGCCTCCGTAGACGATCGGGGCGGGGCGCTCCCCGGTGACGAGCCCCGAACCTGCCGCCGCCAGGAGCGGGTACAGGCCGGCGATGAAGGCGGCCATGGTGGCCCCCGCCACGTCGACGGCCAGGGAGAGGCCGATGGCGAAGACGCTGCCGCCGCACAGGCCGAGCACGATCAGCCGAACCAGCCGCCCGCGGCTCGAGATCTCGCCGCCCGTCCGCCAGCCGCTCGTCCGCAGGAGGCCCGTGCGCAGGGCCAGGGCCAGCAGGACGGCCGCGCCGATGCCGCGCCAGGCGGCCGCGGCGAAGGGCGAGAAGCCGCGCAGGGCGAAGCCCGTGGCCACCCAGCTCGTGCCCCACAGCAGGGCCGCGGCGATGGTGAGGGCGACGCCCAGCCGCTCCTCGTACTGCTCCTGGCGCGGCTCGCCGCCAGCCCCGAGGGGCGGCGGGTTCAGTGCCGCTCGCCCATCGTGGGGGGCATGTCCGCGGCGCAGGCCTCGTCGAGGAACCACGTCGCGCCGGCCCTTCGGGCGTAGTCGGCCGGATAACGCTGCGGGTCGCGCGGCTCGGTCAGGATGCTGGCCAGGACCTCGGCCTTGGCCTCGCCGTGGGCCATGACCGCCACGTCCCGAGCCGCGCTGACGATGCGCGGGTTGAGCGTCACCCGTGGTAGGTGCGGCTCGAGGTGGCTGGGGGCGGGGATGCCCAGGGCCAGCGGCGCATCGTCGGCCAGGGCCGGACTGCCGGGGAAGCAGGAGAGGATATGTCCGTCGGGCCCGATGCCCAGGAGGACCAGGTCGAAGACCGGCCAGCCATCGGGCCCGGCCGGGAGCCGGTCGCGGACCTCGGCCGCATAGGCCGCCGCCGCCGCCGCCGCGGCGGCAGCCGAGTCGCTCGTCTCGGCCAGGGCGCGGCCGATGGGCATGGGGTGGACGTGCTCCGGGGGCAGGGTGAGGCCCGGGCTCAGGCCGGCCTCCACGTCGGTGCCTTCGGATCCGTCCGACGCGCCGGCCAGGGCGGCCGTGTGGAGAAGCGTCGCGTCCACCAGGCCGGCGTTCGACTGGGGATGGTCGGGCGGCACGAGCCGATCGTCGCCCCACCACAGCTCGATGCGCTGCCAGTCCACCGCCTCGCGCCGGGGGCTGCGGGCCAGGAGGCGGTAGAGCGCCGTGGCCGTGGACCCGCCGGTGAGGGCCAGATGGGCGGTCGGCCGCTCGGCCAGCGCGCGCTGCAAGGATGCCACGACGTGGTCGGCCGCGTCGACGGCCACGCCCGCGTCGCTGGCGGCGATGATGAGACGCGGCTCGCCCGGGTCGGCCGCCGGCTGGGGCCCGGAGGCTGACCCCTGGGACTGCGAGCCGGCGCTCATGGCTGGCCCACGACGGCATGGCCGTCGAGCAGCCGGGTGGCCTCCGCGACGGCCCGTTCGAAGATGTGGTCCCGGCCGCTGCGGTCAAGCGCCTCGGCCAGGTAGGGGGCCTCCCCGAAGGGCTCCAGGCGGCCCGCCCGGCGGGTGACCTGGGCGCCCTGCCAGTCGGCCGTGGCCAGGAGGTGGTCGGCGTGACGGGTGACCCGAGCCCGGATGTCGTGGCCTCGGCGGCCCAACTGGAGCTCGGCCCGCACGAGCGAGCCGGGGGAGCGGAGGTGGCGGTCGTTGCCCGGGGCCACGGTCCGGATGCCGACCCGCACCGGGGTCCGGCCGGCCCGATAGACCGCGACCCGTCCGTCGTCGCCGTGGCTCGCCGCGAGGGGCTTCTCCAGCCGCCAGCCGAGGGTCGAGGCGAGCCAGCCGATGAACAGGGCCGCCCGCGTGAGGCGGGTGTCGGTGCCCGGCCGGGAGATGTCGAGGTCGACGGCGTGGACGGTGGCCAGCTCGGGGGCCAGGAGGGGATGGTCGAAGAGCCCGGCCACCAGCTCGCGCCACAGGGTGAGCCGCATCCAGGCGATGTCGTGGACGGTCGTCCGGCCGCCGGCCAGCAGCTCGGCCAGGCCGGCCAGATGGCGGGCTCCCTCGTCGCGGAAGCCGCCCGAATCGACCAGGATGCGATCGCCCAGCTCGCACAGGTCGCGGAACACGGCCCGGCCGATGGGCGGCTCGTCGGGCCACCAGACGACCACGGGCAGGTCGTGGATGAGCAGCGGTGTGGCCAGCTCGGCGAGGTGCTGGTCCACCTCGCCGGCGCAGTTGAGCAGGATCTGCTCGGTGCAGGTCTCGCTGCCGCTCCGCTCGGAGAGGGTGCACTGGCAGTAGATGCGGGCGTCGATGCCGCTGGGCCCGTCGGGATCGCCGGGCGCCAGGACCACGGCCCGCGATGGATGCCGGGTGGCCAGGGCGTTGACCGCGTCGAGGGCCCGTTCGACCGTCTCGGGTCGGTAGGCCATGACGACCAGGGTGAGGACGCTGGTCCGCGTCCTGACCCGCACGTCGCCCGGCTCGTCGAAGCGGCCGGCGAGGTGGGGATCGCCGCGGCCGTAGGCCCGTTCGAGCTCGGTCAGCCCTTCGGCCGCCTCCTCCCGGGCGGCCGTGGCCCAGATGCGCGACAGCTCGGCCTGGACTCCGGTGATCGTCCTGGCCCGGGCCGTCCAGCGGCGGTCGTGGCCGATGAGCTGGAGGGTCATGACGGCTCGGGGGTCATGGCCGCCGGAGGATCGTCCTGGCCGAGCCTCATGGCCGGCGCCAGCGGCGGCCGTCGCGCTCGATGAGCCGATCCGCTGCCTCCGGCCCCCAGGTGCCGGCCTCGTAGAGGGCCAGGTCCTCCGGATCGCCGGCCGCGTCCCAGGCCGCCCAGGCTTCGTCGATGGGGGTGACGATGCCCCAGGCGGCCTCGACCTCGTCGGAGCGGGCGAACAGCGACGCGTCGCCCAGCATCGCGTCGAGGATGAGCGTCTCGTACGCCTCTGGGGCCTCCGTGGTGAAGGAGCTGCCGTAAGTGAAGTCCATGTTCACGCTGCGCACGTCGAGCCCCAACTCGGGCACCTTGGCCGCGAAGCGGAGGAGGATGCCCTCGTCGGGCTGGATGCGGAGGGCCAGGAGGTTCGGCTCGGGGTCGGTGGCCGACTCGCGGAACAGCATCAGCGGCGGGCGCTTGAACTGGACGGCGATCTCCGTGGCCCGTTTGGGCAGCCGCTTGCCGGTCCGCAGGTAGAACGGCACGTCGGCCCAGCGCCAGTTCTGGATCTCGAGCTTGAGGGCCACGAACGTGTCGGTCGTCGAGGCGGCGGAGACCTCGGGCTCGTCGCGGTAGCCGGGCACGTGGACGCCGCCGACCCAGCCGGGGCCGTATTGGCCCCGGACGACGTCCTGGCGGATGCGTTCCCCGGAAGCCTCCGGCTCCACGGCCCGCAGGACGCGCACCTTCTCGTCGCGCAGGGCGTCGGCCTCGAAGGCGATGGGCGGCTCCATGGCCACCAGGCTCATCAACTGGAGGAGGTGGCTCTGGAGGATGTCTCGGGTCGCACCGGCCTCCTCGTAGAACGTGCCCCGACCTTCGACGCCCAGGTCCTCGGCCACGGTGATCTGCACGTGGTCGACGTAGCGCCGGTTCCAGACCGGCTCGAAGATGCCGTTGGCGAAGCGGAAGACCATGAGGTTGCGCACGGTCTCCTTGCCCAGGTAGTGATCGATGCGGTAGACCTGCGACTCGCGGAAGACATGGACCACGGTGTCGTTGAGGGCCCGGGCGGAGGCCAGGTCCCGGCCGAACGGCTTCTCGATGATGATCCTGGCCCAGCCGCCGCTGCGGTCGGGCCGGGCCAGCCCGGAGCGGCCCAGGTTGCGGATGATGTCCTCGTAGGCCGAGGGGTGGGCGGCCACGTAGAAGAGACGGTTGCCGCGCGTGCCGCGGGCGGCGTCGATGCGGTCCAGCTCGCTGGCCAGGCTGGCATAGGCCGCCGGATCGGCGAAGTCGCCCCGGTGGTAGGTGATGCCCGGCGCGAAGTCGTCCCACAGGACCCGCTCCATGGGCACCCGCGAGAACTCGGTCACGGCCTCCGCCATCTCGTCGCGGTAGGCACCGTCGGTATAGGCCCGCCGGGCGAAGGCCACGACGCTCGACTCGGGCGGCAGCAGGCCCGCCCGGCGCAGGTTGTAGAAGGCGGGCAGGATCTTGCGGTGGCTGAGGTCACCGGTGCCACCGAAGATGACGGTGGTGCAGGGCTCAGGCACCTTCTCCAGCCGCAGCCCCTCGCGGAGGGGATTGGTCACCGCCCGCTGGGCGGCCACGCTGCTGCGGGCCCGCGAACGCCGGCTCTTCGTGCTGACAGCCATGGCCCGCCTCAGGCGCCGTAGGGCAGGGGGTCGTCGAGGGAGGGCCCCAGCGGCCCGCGGGCCTTCCCTTCGAGGACCGCCCGGGCCACCTCGGCCACGTGCGGGACGCTGAAGCCGAAGTGCTCCATGACCGTGGGCCCAGGGGCCGAAGCCCCGTAGCGCTCGAGGCCGATCATCGCCCCTTCGGGCCCCACCCAACGATCCCAGCCCAGGGTCACTCCGGCCTCCACGCTGACCCGGGCCCGGACCTCCGGTGGCAGGACCGCGTCACGATAGGCCGCCGGCTGGGCCGCGAAGCGCTCCCAGCAGGGCAGCGAGACGACACTGGCCCGGATGCCCTCGCCGGCTAGGGCCGTGCGGGCACCCACGGCCAAGTGCAACTCGGAGCCGGTGGCCATGAGGATGACGTCGGGCGTGACGGTGGTGCCGTCACCGTCGCGGGCCTCCTCCAGGACGTAGCCGCCGCGGGCCAGGCCCTCCGTCGCCAGCTCCGCCGTGCCCGGCAGGACCGGCAGCTTCTGGCGGGTCAGGGAAAGGGCCACCGGGCCCTCGGCGTGCTCGACCGCCAGGCGCCAGGCGGCGATGGCCTCGTTCGGATCGCCCGGGCGGACGAAGGCCAGACCGGGCATGGCCCGCAGGGCAGCGTAGTGCTCGACCGGCTGGTGGGTCGGCCCGTCCTCGCCCAGGCCCACCGAGTCGTGGGTCCAGACGTAGACCAGGTGCAGCCGCGAGAGGGCCGCCAGGCGGACCGCGCCACGCATGTAGTCGCTGAAGTTCAGGAACGTTCCGGCATACGGCAGGAAGCCGCCGTGGAGGGCCAGGCCGCTGGCGATGGCCCCCATGGCGTGCTCGCGGACGCCGAAGCGGAGGTTCCGTCCGGCGTACTGGCCGGCCTCGAAGTCCCCCCCATCCTTGACGTCGGTGAGGTTGCTCTCCGAAAGGTCGGCCGCCCCGCCGAAGAGCTCCGGCAGTGGGCCGGCCAGGGCCTGGATAGCGGCCTGCGAGGCGTTCCGCGTGGCCATCGCGTCGTCCGGGCCGTAGCTCGGCAGCCCATCCGCCCAGCCCTGGGGCAGACGCCGCTGGAGGCGGCGCTCGAACTCGGCCGCCGCGTCGGGGTAGGCCGCCCGGTACGCTGCCAGGCGCTCCTCCCAGGCCGCGACCAGCTGTTCCCCGGCCGGCACCGCGCTCCGGAAGACGGACAGCGCCTCGTCGGGCACGTAGAACGTCTTGTCCGGGTCCCAGCCGTAGGCCTCCTTGGTGAGGCGCACCTCCTCGGCCCCCAGTGGCGCGCCGTGGGCCTTCGAGCTGTCCTGCTTGTCCGGCGAGCCGTAGCCGATGTGCGTCCGCACGGCGATGAGGCTGGGCCGATCGTCGGCCTGGGCTGCGGTCAGGGCGGCCCGGACGGCGGCCGTGTCGTTGCCGTCCTCGATCCGCTGGGTGTGCCAGCCGTAGGCCGCGTAGCGGCCGGGGACGTCCTCGTCCCAGGCCATGGCCGTGGGCCCATCGAGCTGGACGTGGTTGTCGTCGTAGAGGCAGATGAGCTTGCCCAGGCGGAGGTGGCCGGCCAGGCTGCTGGCCTCGCCGCTGATGCCTTCCTGGAGGTCGCCGTCGGAGCAGATGACGTAGGTCCGGTGGTCGACCGGGGTCTGGCCGGACCGCTCGAACTCGGCCGCCAGCCGCCGTTCGGCGATGGCCATGCCCACGGCGTTGGAGATGCCCTGGCCCAGCGGTCCGGTGGTCGCCTCGACGCCCGGGGTATGGCCGTGCTCGGGGTGGCCGGGCGTGCGGGAGCCCCACTGGCGGAAACGCCTCAGCTCCTCCAGCGGCAGGTCGTAGCCGGTCAAGTGGAGCAGGGCGTAGAGCATCGCACTGGCGTGGCCGGCCGAGAGGATGAAGCGGTCGCGATCGGGCCAGTCGGGCCGGCTGGGCGCATGGCGCAGGAACTCGGTCCACAGGACGAAGGCCATGGGGGCCATGCCCATGGGGGCCCCGGGGTGGCCGCTGTTGGCCTGCTGGACCTCGTCGATGGCGAGGCAACGGATGGTGTCGATGCAGAGGCGCTCGAGGCCCGGTTCGGCCGCCGTCATGGTGCTCATGACCCGATGATAGCCCTGCACCCACCGCTCGCCTGACCGCCCCGGCCCGCGAGCCAGGCCTGCTGCGACCCCGATGCAGGCGCCCGGGCCGCCTATCATCGGGCCCGTGACGAGCACCCGGCAGCCCCTTCGACGACCGATGAACGAGCCCGCCCGGACGTGACCAGGACGCTCTACCGGGGAGCCGCCCTCGCCGACGGCCGCGGCCCCGAGCTTCGGGTGGGGATGAGCCTCCTGGTCGAGGACGGGCGGATCGCCTGGATCGCCCCGGACGAGCATGAGTTGGCCGCCCGGCAGGGCGCTAGGCCAGGGGAGGTGGAGCTCGTCGATGCCAGCGGGGCGACGATCGTGCCCGGTCTGGTCGACGGCCACAGCCATGTCACCGGCCCCGGCGGGGCCCACTGGACGGAGCGCTTCGGTGACCCGCCGGCTACCCTCCTGGCCGTGGCCGAGCGGAACGGCCGCTTGGCCGCCCAGGCCGGCGTGCGCTGGCTGCGCGACGTCGGCAGCCCCATCGGCGAGGACCCCATCGACGGCCGGCGGCGGGCCCTGGCCCTGGGCCTCCGCGACCGCTGGCGGGACCGGCCGGAGATGCCCTACCTCCGGGCCGCCGGGACCTGGCTCATGCGCCGGGGCACGCTGCCCGGGGTGCCCACCGAGGAGGCCGACGACGCCGACCAGCTGCTTGCGGCGGCCGTCCGCCAGCTCGACGACGGGGCCGACCTGCTGAAGCTCTACCTCGATGGTCCCGATCCGGCGACCGCACCCTGGACGGCCGAGGAGGTCAGCCGGGTCGTGGCTGCGGCCCACGCCCGTGGCATCCCGGTCACCGCCCATGCCGGGCGCCTCTCCGGGGCGCAAGCGGCGGTGGCCGGCGGGGTGGACGCCATCGAGCATGGGTTCGAGCTCGATGCCGACGTCGTGGCCCGGATGGCGGCCCGGGGCACCCGTCTCGTCACGACCCTGGCCGTCTTCCGTTCCTGGCACACCTTCGCCCGAACGACCGACCTCGAGCGATTCTCCAGCCCCGAGGGCAGGCGCCGGATCGGCGAGCGCGAGGAGGCCGCCCAGGCCAGCGCCTGGCTGGCCCACCGAGCCGGGGTGGCCATCTCCACGGGCACCGACTTCGGCGGCGGGTCGTTGCGGGCCAACCAGCTGGCCTGGGAGGTCGAGGCCCTCGTGCTGGCCGGCCTGCAGCCCTGGGAGGCCTTGGCCGCGGCCACCTGGCGCGGTGGCGAGCTGCTGGGCGAACCCGAGGCGGGCGTCCTCCACGAAGGCGGGCCGGCCGACTTCGTCCTGGTCCATGGTGACCCGCTGAGCGACCCCTCGGCCCTCTGGCGGGTCTGGCGCCGGGGCTGGGAGTGACCCGCGCCCTGCCGGCCGGACGGGGTCCCGAGCTGGGACCCGTGGTGGCCCGCGAGGTGGCCCACGCTCTGCACCACGCCCGGGGCGTGGTGGCTCTCGAGTCGACCCTCATCAGCCACGGCCTGCCCTATCCCCGCAACGTCGAGGTCGCCCGAGCCTCGGAGGCCGCCGTCCGGGCCCAGGGCGCCGTGCCGGCCACCGTGGCCGTGCGCTTCGGCCGCCTGACCGTGGGCCTCCAAGACGAGGACCTCGAGACCCTGGCCCAGGCTTCGGACGTCCTGAAGGCCTCGCGCCACAACCTGGCCTACGCCCTGGGCCGGCCGGGCTGGGCGGCCACCACCGTGAGCGCGACGATGATCGCGGCCCACGCGGCCGGCATCCGCGTCTTCGCCACGGGGGGCATCGGTGGCGTCCATCGGGGAGGGGCCCTGAGCCTGGACATCTCGGCCGACCTCGAGGAGCTGGCGCGGACCCCGGTGGCTGTCGTCTGTTCGGGGCCCAAGTCGATCCTCGATGCGCGCCTGACCCTCGAGTACCTCGAGACCCGGGGCGTGCCGGTGGTGGGCTGCGGGACCGACGAGCTGCCGGGCTTCTACAGCCGTTCGAGCGGCCTGGCCGCCCCGCTGTCCGTGGCCACGCCCCAGGAAGCGGCGGCCCTCGCCCGGCGCCATTGGGGGCTGGGCCTGGGCGGCGGGCTCGTCTTCGCCGTGCCGGTGCCCGAGGCCGCGGCCCTGCCCCGGGAGGAGGCCGATCGGGCCATCGACGCCGCCGTCGAGGAAGCGGAGCAGGCCGGCGTCCACGGACCGGCGGCCACGCCCTGGATCCTGGCCCGCGTGGCGGAGCTGACCGAGGGCCGCTCCCTGGCCGCCAACGTGGCCCTCATCGAGCACAACGCCGAGGTAGCGGCCCGCATCGCCATGGCCCTCGCGGCTGCCTGAAGGTCTACTCGAGCGCGGCGAACCCCACGAGGAAGCGGCCCATGACCCGGGCGCCCTTGACCATGAGGTCCAGGTCGCAGCTCTCGTCGGGGGCGTGGGCCCGGACCTCGGCGTCGCTGCCGCCGATGCTGGTGATGGGCAGGCCGTGGGGCGCGCAGAGCTGGTGGAGCGGGGCGGTCCCGGGCATCGAGAAGAAGCGGAGCGGCTCGTCCGCGAAGATGCCGGCATGGGCCGCCGCGGCGGCGTCGACCAGGGGGTCGTCGATGGGCGTCCAGTAGGGCGACTCGCCGCTGCCGGGCTCGATCTCCACGTCCGTGAAGCCGCGCCGGTCGAGGTGCTCGCGCAGGCAGCGCACGGCGATCTCGGGATCGAGGTCGGGCACCAGGCGGAGGTCCATCTTGGCCCAGGCCTCGGCCGGCACGATCGTCTTCTCGCCCTCGCCGGTGAAGCCGCTGACCAGGCCAGCGATGTTGCTCGTGGGTTGGAACGTCTCGGCCACCTGGGCCGCGAAGCCGGTCCGGCCGCCGACGAAGACGGGGCAGCCGTGGATGCGCTTGATCTCGGCCTCCTCGAAGGGCAGCGTGCGAAGGTGCGCCAGCTGGGCCTCGGTGGGCTGGCGGACGTGGTCCAGGTAGCCGTCGATGGTCAGCGCGTCGTCGGGCCCGCGCAGCGTGGCCAGGGCCTGGACCAGGCGCCAGGCTGCGTTGGGCAGGAGGCGCGCCCCGCCGGAGTGGGCGTCGTAGGCCAGGGTCCGGACGTGCAGCTGGACGTAGCACAGGCCGCTGACGCCGCAGACGAGGACCGGACGGCCCACCTCGTCGACCCCGCCGCCCTCGATGAGGGCGCCGTGGCCCTCGACCAGGTCGGGCGCGTCGGCCAGGTAGCCGGCCAGGTGCTTGCTGCCGGACTCCTCCTCGCCCTCGACGATGAAGCGGACCCGGCAGGGCAGCTCGCCCAGCGCGTCGCGGAGGGCTTCCACGGCCTGGAGGCGGAAGAGGAAGTCGCCCTTGTCGTCGGCCGCGCCGCGGGCGTAGAGCCGCCCCTTGCGGATCTGCGGCTCGAAGGGCGGGCTGGTCCACAGCTCCAGCGGCGTGGCCGGCTGGACATCGTAGTGATCCTGGGAGAGGAGGGTCCGCGGCCCCCCGCCGATCTCGCCCACGACCAGCGGTGGGGCGTCCGGCCGCTCCAGGAAGCGCACCTCCGCTCCGGCTCGCCGGAAGCGCTCGGCCGTCCACTCGGCGGCCAGGCGCAGGGGAGCGGCCTGGTCGGTCTCCGAGGGGATGCGGCAGAAGTCGGCCAGCTCCTGGGCCCAGCGCTCGGAGCGCTCGGCGACGAGGCGGTCGAAGGCGTCGAAGTCGGGCTGGGGGGCGGGCATCGGGCGGGGCCTCCGAAGGTCGGGATAGGGCCCCGATCGTAGCGCCTGGAGGGGCGCCCTGGAGGCGCGATCCCGGCCCTCGGCGTTAGACCGCCATCTTCCCTCCGGGAGGCGGTGGTGCTAGCATGCCCCGGTCACGCGGATCGGCGCCGGCCCGCCTCTCCTGATCCGCTCCCGTCTCGTCCCCCTCCGGGAGGCCCTGTGCCTGCGACCGACTTCGAGCACGCCATCGATGTCCGCGCCGTGCGCCGTGTCTACAAGGCTCGGCCTCGCGACGTGGTGGCCCTCGAGGGGGTCGATCTCGAGGTCCCCGCCGGCGAGTTCTTCGGCCTCCTGGGGCCCAACGGCGCGGGCAAGACGACCCTCATCAAGATCCTCTCCACGCTGCTCCTGCCCACCTCCGGCCAGGCCCGCGTCTTCGGCTTCGACGTGGCCACGGAGACCCGCAGCATCCGCCGCATCATGAACATGGTGGCCGGCGGCGAGCACTCCGGCTACGGCCTGCTCACGGTCCGCGAACAGGTCTGGATGTTCAGCCAGTTCTACGGCCTGGGCGTGGGCGAGGGCTGGCGGCGGACGGACGAGCTGCTCGCGGCGCTCGACCTGCAGGACCTCCAGGGCCGCCGGGTCTCGGCCCTCTCCACGGGCCAGCGGCAGAAGATGAACATGGCCCGCGGCCTGCTGAACGATCCCTGGATCCTCTTCCTCGACGAGCCCACCCTGGGCCTCGATGTGGCCGCGGCCCGCACCATCCGCGAGCTGGTCCTGCGCTGGCGGGCGGCCCAGCCCGGCCGCACGGTCCTCCTCACGACCCACTACATGGCCGAGGCCGACGAGCTGTGCGAGCGGATCGCCATCGTCGACAAGGGCCGCATCCTGGCCATCGGCAGCCCGGCCGAGCTCAAGCGGCGGGTGCAGCGGGAGTCGATCTTCCGCCTCGAGCTCGACCGTCTCGACGGCGGCCCAGCCCGGCTGAGCGGCCTGCCGGGCGTGGTGCGGGCCGTACCGGCGGCGACCGACGGCGCGCAGGCCTCGGCCACGGAGCCACGGGCGCCGGTCCTCAACCTCGTCCTCGAGGACGACGCGGCCCTGGGTGGGGTGGTCGGGGCACTGGGTGACCTGGGCAGCCGCATCGTGGCCCTCCAGAAATCGGAACCCAGCCTGGAGGACGTCTTCGTCGAGCTCGTCGGCCGCGGCTTCGACGATGAGTCCGCCGACGTCGATGGGCGGATCGGACCCCGCGACGGGGAGCCCGACCCGGAGCGGGACGCGGAGCGCGTCTCGTGACCGGTGCTCCGGCCCCGACGCCTGATCGGGCCGTCGCCCCAGTCCCCGTCGCGAACTTCGGGCGCCCTCCCAGCCCGTCGGCCTCGGCCGAGTGGTCGCGCCGCCATGTCCTGGCGACGAGCCTGCGCACGGTCCTCGGGCGGGCCTACCCGCGGATCATCGGCACCGCCCGGGAACCCTCGTGGGTCTTCTTCGAGATCCTCCTGCCCTTCCTCACCACCTCGGCCTTCGTCTTCGTCTATCGGGCCCTCCATGCGCCCGGCGACTACATCGGCTTCGTCGTCCTGGGCGGGGCCATGCTGGCCTTCTGGACCAACGTCATCTGGTCGATGGGCACGCAGCTCTACTGGGAGAAGGATCAGGGCAGCCTGGAGCTGTACTTCTGCGCCCCCTCGGACATCATGTTCGTGCTCCTGGGCATGGCCTTCGGAGGCATGATCGGCACCGGCACGCGGGCCATCGTCGTGCTCGGCGCGGGGACCCTGCTCTATGGGGTCACCTTCAGCGTCCACCAGTGGCTTCTGCTCATCGTCGTCTTCCTGCTGACCCTGGCCGCGCTCTACGGCCTAGGCATGATCCTGGCCAGCCTCTTCGTCCTCTGGGGCCGGGAGGCGTTCCACCTCACCGACTTCCTCCAGGAGCCGGTCTACTTCGTCTCCGGCCTCAACTTCCCGGTGGGCCGGCTGGGCCTCCTGGGGGCCTTCGCGGTGGCCCTCATCCCTTTGGCCGTGGGGCTCGACGCGATGCGCCAGCTGGCCTTCGCCGGCTCGGACAGCTTCGGCACGCCGCAGCCCGCGGTCGAGGCCCTCATCCTCGTGGTCATGGTCGTCGTCTTCGTCGGGCTGGCCCGGGTCCTCATGCGCGCCCTGGAGCGGCGGGCGCGTCAGGAGGGCCGTTTGTCGGCCCGCTGGCAGTGAGGTCCCTCGAGGGTCGGCCCGCGGCCGGCCTGGGCCAGGGCTGGCGGGCCTTCACCGCGGCCGTGCGACTGGGCTGGCTGACGGAGGCCAACTGGACCGACCCCCTGCTCTTCATCGTCTATTCGGTGGCCAAGCCGCTGGCCAGCGCGCTCATGCTGGTCGTCATGCTCCAGGTCGTGAGCGGTGGCGGGGCCGGCTCCTACCTCGGCTTCGTCGTCGTCGGGAGCGCCCTGTGGGCCTTCGTCCAGAGCGGCATCGGCGGCCTCTCGCGAGGCCTGCTCGACGATCGCGAGCGCTACCGCATGCTGAAGTACCTCTACCTCAGCCCTTCGGCCTTCCCCCTCCTGCTCATCGGCCGTGGCGTGGCCCTCCTGGCCACGGGGGCCATGGGCATGCTCGTCGTCCTGGCCGTCGGGATCGTGGCCCTTGGCGTGCCCTTCGACCCGGGCCGGGTCCACTGGTCGCTGCTCGTCGTGGTCATGATCCTGGGGGTCCTGACCATCGTCGCCGTGGGCCTGTTGATGGCCGCCGTGGTCATGCAGACGCGGCAGGAGTCGTGGTCCTACCACGAGGCCGTGGCGGGGGCCCTCTTCCTCGTCGTGGGGGCGGTCTTCCCCCTGGCCGTCCTGCCGGCCCCGGTCCAGGCCCTGGGCCTGCTGGTGCCCCTGACCTGGTGGATCGCCGGCGTGCGGGCGGCCCTCTTCCCCACCGCCGTGAGCGCCGTGGGCGGGCAGGGCTCCCTCTTCACCGCGCTGACCGGTCAGGCCGCCCCGACCGATCCCCAGATCGTCGGGCTGTTGCTCGTCACGGGCCTGCTGGTTACACTCGTGGCCGCCGCGAGCTTCCGGCGCAGTGAGCGGCGGGCCAAGGACCGGGGCCTGATCGATCGCACCACCGGTTCCTGACGAAGGAGCGCGATGCGCATCTACGAAGGGAGTCCGCGCCAGGACTTCGAGGAAGTCCTCCGCTCCATCGGTGCCTTCCTCGATCAGCGCGGCATGCGCGAGGTGCTCTTCGTCGAGGATCCCGAGGGCTTCGTCGTCCAGGGCCTCGTGACGACCGCAGGCGGTGGTGGCAACTGGTCCGATTCGATGGGCCAGGTGACCAAGGAGACCTTCCGCTTCCAGGACGACGACATCAGCCGCTTCATGGACGAGGCCTTGACCCGCCGCAATAGCGGCGCGCCGCTGCCCGACCTGGCCGCAGCCGGCCCCTACGAGCGCGCCTTCCGCGTGCTGGGCCGCTACATGGACGCCCAGAAACCGCGCGACGTCTTCTTCTTCGAGCAGGGCGGGTCCTACGTCCTGCGGCTGCTCATGGCGGCCCAGAACGGGACCCGTCACGAGCTGGCCGAGTTCACCCCCGAGGACATCGAGCGCATGATCGCCGAGGCACCCAGCCTCCGCCAGCCGGCCGCCGGGCAAGCCAGCACGCCGGCCGGACAGGCCCAAGGCGGCTGACCGACATCCACCCACGACCCCACCATCGATCCATCCGCAGCTTCTGGAGGTAGCCATGAAAGCCTTGAAGATCGTCGCCGCGGCCCTCGGCATCACCCTCGCTGCCCTGGTCGTGATCCCCCTCGTCGTGCTGGCCGGACTCTTCATCTGGCTGAAGCTGACCGAGGAGTCCGACGAGGAAGGCCTGGAGCTCGAGCCCGAGAACGGCTAGGCGAGCCGACCAGGCCGAGCTGACCGCCCCAGGGGACGGCCCCAGCGGCCCATCCCCCGGCGGCCCATCCCCAAGCGCCCCACCAGCCGAGCCACGAGCCGACGTACGGCGGCCGGCCCTCGGGACGATCGCCGCTGCCTCCCAACGGCGCGGCTTCGCCCTGGGCGGGGCCACGGCCCTGGCCGACGTGGCGGCGCTCCTCGTGGTCGTCTGCTGGGGCGGGAACTTCGTGGCCGTCAAGGCCCTCGTCGACGCCATCCCGCCCATCGGCGTCTCGCTCATCCGCTTCGGGCTGGGGGGCCTGATCCTGCTGGCCGCGCTGCGCTGGCGGGAGGGCAGCGTGGGCCTGCCCCGCCGTGACGCCCTGGCCATGGCCGTCCTGGGCGGCCTCGGCTTCGGCATCTACCAGATCCTATGGGCCACCGCCCTCCGTACGACGACGGCTGGCGACTCGGCCCTGCTCGTGGCCGCCACGCCCATCCTGACCCTCCTCATGGCGGTCCTGGCCGGCACGGACCGGCTCAGCCCGGGCCGGGCCCTCGGCTCGCTCATCGCCTTCGCCGGTGTGGCTCTCGTCGCCACCCGCGGCGCCACGGCCTCGGCCGGGGGCGACCTCCTGGGGCCGGCCATGACCCTCGCCGCGGCCCTCCTGTGGGCCGTTTACGTGGCCTTCGGGGCAGACGTCCTGCGCCGCCACTCCCCGCTGCGGACGACGACGTGGGCCATCCTCTTCGGCTCGCTGTGCATGCTGCCCTTCGGTCTCTGGGAGCTGGCCAGCCAGCCGGTGCACCTCGATCCGGTCATCGTCGGCGCCCTGGCCTACTCGACCCTCCTCGCCGTCGCCCTGGCCAACGTGGCCTTCCTCCTGGCCGTCAAGGCCATCGGCCCCACGCGGGTGACGGCCTACCAGTTCCTGACCCCGCTGGTGGCCGTCGTGCTGGCGGCCCTCTTCCTGGCCGAGCCGATCACGGCCGCCCAGGTCGCCGGCGGGCTGGTCATCGTGGCCGGCATCCTCGTCGCCCGCCAGAGCCGGCCCTGGCGGATCCGGACCGGCCCTCGTTCGGCGTGACGAGGGCCGCCGCGCCGCGACCGCCCGCGGCCCATGCGCCGCCGCTCAGCCTGCTGGTCGACTTCGACGGCACGATCTCCCGGCTCGACATCGGCGACACGCTCCTGGCTCGCTTCGTCGAGCCGGCGGCGGTGGCCGCCGTGGACGAGCGCTACGCCGCCGGCCTCGTCGGCTCGCGCGAGGTCCTGGCCTGGGACATGGACGTCCTGCCGGACGATCCAGCGCTCCTCCGCCGGCTGGCCGCGGACATCCCCCTCGACCCGTCGTTCGGCGGCTTCGTGTCCCTGGCTCGGGCCGCGGGCCTGGAGCTCGAGGTCGTCAGTGACGGGCTCGGTTTCCCCGTCCTCGATGGCCTGGAACGGGCCGGGCTGGTCGACCTGCCCGTGGCCACCAACGAGAACCGGCTCCACGGCGGCGGGGCCGGCCTGGTCTTTCCCTACGGCCACCCCAGCTGCTTCGTCTGCGGCACGTGCAAGCGGGCGCGGGTCCGGGCCCACCAGGCCGTCGGCCGGGCGGTCATCTTCATCGGCGACGGGGCCAGCGACCGCTACGCCGCCTTCCACGCCGACCTCGTCTTCGCCAAGGATCAGCTCGCCGACCTCTGCCGGGACCAGGGCTGGGCCCACCGGCCCTGGTCCGACTTCGAAGCCCTGACCGGATGGCTGCGGGAGGCCCTCGACGATGGCCAGCTGCCCCGACGGACGGCGGACCTGGAGGCCTGGCGCCGGGCGCATCCCTCGGCCGCTGCGCTGGACCTGGCGGCTGGGGGGTCGGGCTTCATCTGCGGCCCGGAGGCCTGGGGGCCGGACCGCGCGACGCCGGGTCCGGATCGCACCCTCAGCCGCCCTTGATCCAGCCCTCGTGCTTGCGGATGAGGCCCGTGACGCCGAGATGGAAGGTCGCCTCGGTCTCGTAGGGCGGAAGCGCCGCGATCTCGGCGGTCGAAAGGTCGGTCTCCACGCGGTCGGCCAGGAGAGCCGTGATTCGCTCGGCCAGGACGACGCATTCGGGGCCCGCGGCGCGCTTGACCACGAGGCCATGGAAGATGTCCTCGGCGTCCGCGCCCAGGACATCGGCCACGTGCCCGGCGACGGTCCCGTCGGTGGCCTGCACGGGCGTCTCAGCGCTGACGACGCGCCACGAGATGGGCTGACCGGGATCGGCGCTGGCTGTGGACACGGCAGGCTCCTCCGTGGGCGGCAGGGATCTCGTGGCTGGCCCCATGGTGCCACGCCGGACGTTGCAGCCTCGGCCCGGAACGGCTAGCATCGGAAAAACCCCCGGAGGACCAGACCCATGGCGACGTATGTCTTTGTGACCGGTGGCGTGACGTCATCGCTGGGCAAGGGCATCACCGCCGCCAGCATCGGCCGGCTGCTCAAGAGTCGCGGCCTCTCGGTCAGCATCCTCAAGCTCGACCCCTACATCAACGTCGACCCGGGGACCATGTCGCCCTACCAGCACGGCGAGGTCTTCGTCACCGACGACGGGGCCGAGACGGATCTCGACCTGGGCCATTACGAGCGCTTCATCGACGAGAACCTGAGCCAGCTCAGCAACGTCACCACGGGGCGCATCTACCAGGCGGTCATCGCCAAGGAGCGGCGGGGCGACTACCTCGGCGGGACGGTCCAGGTCATCCCCCACATCACCAACGAGATCAAGGAGCGCATCCAGCGGGTCGCTCGCGACCGCAACACCGACGTCGTCATCGTCGAGGTCGGCGGGACCGTCGGTGACATCGAGAGCCTGCCCTTCCTCGAGGCCATCCGCCAGCTCCGCAAGGACGTCGGCCGGGGCAACGTCCTGTATGTCCACGTCACGCTCCTGCCGGCCCTGGCCGCGACCGGCGAGCTCAAGACCAAACCGACCCAGCACTCGGTCCGCGAGCTGCGCGCGATCGGCATCCAGCCCGACGTCATCGTCCTGCGCAGCGACCTGCCCGTCGCGGATGAGATCCGGGACAAGATCGCCCTCTTCTGCGACGTGGCCCCCGAGGCCGTCATCACGGCCGAGACGGCCGAGACGATCTACGAGGTCCCGCTGCTGCTGGAGGCCCAGGGCCTGGGCGATCTCATCGTCCGCGAGCTGGATCTCGGCGAGCGTGCCGGCCCGCCCGACCTGGCTAGCTGGCGGGCGCTCGTGGAGCGCATCAAGGCGCCCAAGCCAGAGCTCGAGGTGGCCCTCGTGGGCAAGTACATCGAGCTGCCGGACGCCTACCTCTCGGTCACCGAAGCGGTCCGCCATGCCGGTTGGGCCCAGGGCCGCAACGTCCGCATCCGATGGGTCGATTCGGAGGCCCTCACGGCGGAGAACGTGGCCCAGCGGCTGGAGGGTGCGGCCGGCGTCCTCGTGCCCGGCGGCTTCGGCCATCGCGGCATCGAGGGCAAGGTCCTGGCCGCCCGCTACGCCCGCGAACAGGGCCTGCCCTATCTGGGCCTCTGCCTGGGCCTCCAGTGCGGGGTCATCGAAGTCGCCCGCGACCTGATGGGGGCCAAGGCGGCCAACTCGACCGAGTTCGACCTCTTCACGCCTGATCCGGTCATCGACTTCATGCCCGACCAGCGCGACATGGAGGACAAGGGCGGCACCATGCGCCTGGGCCTCTACCCGGCCCGCCTCACGCCGGGCACGAAGGCCGCGGCGGCCTACGGTGACGAGGTCATCTACGAGCGCCATCGCCACCGCTTCGAGGTCAACAACGCCTACCGCCAGCGGCTGGAGGAGGCCGGGGTCATCCTCTCCGGGCAGTCGCCGGACGGCCGCCTGGTGGAGATCGTGGAACTCCGCGACCACCCCTGGTATGTCGCCAGCCAGTTCCACCCCGAATTCCGCTCCCGGCCCGATCGACCGCATCCGCTCTTCGCCGGCTTCGTCGCCGCGGCCATCGAACAGGCCGGCCGAGTGGAGGCCTCGCCGCCCCGGGAGGCGGACGCCGCGCTCGCCCGCTGAGGCGCCGCTCGCGCCCTGGGCCAGTACCTAGGTCTCAGGCGCGGGAACTCGACGGCTTGTTGCCACGCCTGGCGTCGATCAAGAAGACGTGGCGAGATCCGGCCCACCCCAGTCTTTCAAGCATCGCCGTCACTCGCTTGACGGCGATGGTGGCCAGGTCGCTGTCCTTCGACCAGACGGAGACGCTGGGCCGCCGACAACCTATCGACACCGAGCTTGACAGAACAAAGGTTCGGCTGCTACTTCTGAGACCCGGTCACAGTTAGATGACACCTTGTCGTGCTGAACCGTGCGAGTCCCGACAGAATCAGGTGCATGCGGGTGATGGGAGGACAAGTGGTCCTCGTCCCCGACAGCCTCATGAGGATGAGTCCGAGCATGCCTACGAGCCATTTGCTCCGACGTCTTCCGTTTCGGGCCGGTTTGGACCAATCACTGGTCCGGCTGAGGACCTCCCACAGAGGGCGTACCGGCGTTTGTGGCGTCACAGGGCGTCGAATGATTGGCAGCAGCCAATCATTGCCTGGCTTCTCGTGATCGCACGCAACCTCGCCGGCGATCGTTTCAGGCATCTGCGTCACGGGCTGTCGCCGAGTTACTTGAGGAGCGGTGGGCCGCGGCGGGAAACGTCGTGATGCCGCGCCGTGCTCCTAGGCCGTCAGGCCGAGCCTCGATCGGAGGCCTCGTGGGAGCTGGGGTCGTGTTGACCGTCCTGCTCATCGTCGTCCTGGGCGGCAGCGGTCGGGGTCCCACCACCGCGATCGGGCCCTCGGCCACGACGACGCCTGCTGCCAGCGCCCAGGCATCGGCTAGCAGCGAGGCCCCCTCATCGCCGGCGCCATCGCCTATGGCCACGGCCGCTCCGTCATCCGTCGCCCTGTCGGCCGCGGGCGGGACATGCACGGCGAGCCGATTCACCCTCGGGAAGGCCGTAAGCGGCTACGGGACCGGATCGGTCGGGACGATGGTCGTGTTCGTGACGCAGCCTCTGCGCAACACCGGGAGCAGCTGCACGTTGCAGCTGCCGACAGCCATCGGTGTCTCATCTGCCGCGGGTCCGTTACACGTCGTCGGCGTCGACGATGTCAGTCCGATCTCGTTCGACGTGTCCGCCGGACAGTCGGTCACGCTCCACCTGAGCGCCACCTGGTGGGTCGGGATCGATCCGGCAAGCGGCACACCGGAACCCACACCTGCCTGCTCGGACCCGGTCGACCGACTGACCCGGGCCGAGATCCCGCTGGCGGTGGGAAGCATCGGACTCACGCTCGATCCCGGATGGCAGCGGGTCTGCACCTCGCCGCCAAGTGTGGGCTTGGGCCTCAGCCGTTGACCGATGGGGCGGGGCTGGGCCCGGCATCATCGCAGGACACGATGGGGTCCCGGCGGGCGTTCGACGCAGGCGGACGTAGAATCGGCTTCCTGCCCGGCCGTCGGCGCCGTCAGGCGCCGACCATCGTCGCCTCACCATGGAGTCGCTGCGCATGAAGATCTTCCTGGACACCGCCGAGATCGAAGAGATCCGCATCGCCGCCAGTTGGGGCGTCCTCGACGGGGTGACGACCAACCCGACCCTCTTCGCCAAGGTGGGCGGCTCCTACGACGAGGTACTGAAGCAGATCTGCCGCATCACCTCCGGCCCCGTGAGCGCCGAGGTCGTGGCCGAGGACGTCGACGGCATGGTCCGCGAGGGTCGCCGCTTCGCCAAGCTGGCGCCCAACATCGTGGTCAAGGTGCCCATGAGCGAGGAGGGCCTGTCGGCCATCGCCCGCCTGGCGGAGGAGGGCATCAAGACCAACTGCACGCTCATCTTCTCGGCCAACCAAGGCCTCCTTGCGGCCAAGGCCGGGGCCTCGCTCCTGTCGCCCTTCGTTGGGCGTATCGACGACATCAACATGGACGGCATGGAGGTCGTGCGCGACCTCGTCAACATCGTCGAGATCCACGACATGGAGGCCGAGGTCCTGGCGGCCTCGATCCGCAGCCCCAAGCACATGACCGAGGCCGCCCTGGCCGGCTCGCACATCGCCACCGTGCCCTTCAAGATCCTCCAGCAGATGGTCCACCATCCGCTCACTGACAAGGGCATCGTCCAGTTCCGAGCCGACTGGGATGCGGCCCGCAAGGCATCCGACGGTAACGGGTCGAACAAGCGCGCGGCGCGGACCTCGGCCAAGGGCTGATCGGTCGCAGGGGGCCGTTCGGCCGCTGCTCACGGCGGCCGTCAACTGGTGCGCCTCTGACGCTGGATTCGGCGTGCGTCCTCCGGCCGTGGCCATATCGGCAGCGGGCGGCGCGTTATGCCCGGACCTGGGGCTCGTCGTCCTCCGGCCGTGGCCATATCGGCAGCGGGCGGCGCGTATGGCCGCGGATCCGTCCGATATCGGGGCGTCAGGGGCAGGCTTCGGCCTTGGTCCGTCAGTCGGCCAGGCATAAGCAGCCGCCAGTGGCGTCTTTGGCCAGCAGGTCGGATGACTGATGCGTGCTGGACGCATCAGTCGCAACGAGGCCCAGGTCGACGGACGGCCGGGTCCCAGGTCAACCCCGGGCACCCGCGGCGGTCCGACGAAGACCCCGACTGACCAACGCCCCGACTGACCAACGCCCCCACTGACCAGGGCCGCGCTGACGAAGGCCCCGACTGACGAAGGCCCCGACTGACGAGGACCGCGTGCGACGTCGAACGGACAACCGCCGCGACTTGACCCGCGCCGGGAGCGTGGTATGCTCACGGCGATCCCCGCTCCCAACCCTGTGTCGCGGCCTGCTCGGTCGACGCTCGCGGGGCTCCCGTCGGCGCACCCGGCGGCCGGGGCATGGAGCGGTCAGCTGCGGATCGTGCCCGGTGTCCGGTAGGCGCTCGTTCGCCCGGCCCATCCCTCCCCACAGTCGAGGTCCTGCGCACCCCTCCCATGAATATCAACGAACTCCAGAGCAAGAACCTGCGCGAGCTGGTCCAGATCGGCGGCGACCTGGACCTGGGCGACGCCACCGATATGCGCCGGGAGGACCTCGTCGAACGGATCCTTCAGCGGCAGGTCGAGCGCAGCGGCCAGGTCTATGCGACCGGCATCCTCGACGTCGTCGATGACGGCTACGGCTTCCTGCGGCGCCATGGGCTGATGCCCAGCCCGGAGGACATCTACGTCAGCTCCAGCCAGGTCCGCCGCTTCGGCCTGCGGGCCGGGGATCGGGTCAGCGGAGTGACCCGGGCGCCCAAGGAGTCGGAGAAGTACTGGGGCCTCCTGCGGGTCGAGTCGGTCAACGGCGTGGATCCGGCGACCGCTCTGCGGCGGCCCCACTTCGACGCGCTGACCCCTATCCACCCCATCGAGCTGATCAATCTCGAGACGGACCCCAAGAACCTCTCCCAGCGCCTGGTGAACCTCGTCAACCCCATCGGCAAGGGCCAGCGGGCGCTCATCGTCAGTCCCCCGAAGGCCGGCAAGACCGTCCTCCTCAAGAACATCGCCAACGGCATCACCGCGAACTACCCCGAGATCCTGCTCATGGTCGCCCTCATCGGCGAGCGGCCGGAGGAGGTCACGGACATGCGTCGCTCGGTCAAGGGCGAGGTCATCTCCTCGACCTTCGACGAGCCGACCGAGAACCACACCCACGTGGCCGAGATGGCTCTCGAGATCGCCAAGCGTCAGGTCGAGACCGGGCGCGACGTGGTCATCCTCCTCGACTCGATCACCCGCCTGGCGCGAGCCTACAACCTGGCCCTCCCGCCCAGCGGCCGGACCCTCTCGGGCGGCATCGACCCCATCGCTCTCTACCCGCCCAAGCGCTTCTTCGGGGCCGCCCGCAAGCTGGAGGAGGGCGGCTCGCTGACGATCATCGGCACCTGCCTCGTCGACACCGGCAGCCGCATGGATGACGTCATCTACGAGGAGTTCAAGGGCACCGGCAACAGCGAGCTGATCCTGGATCGCAAGCTGGCCGAGAAGCGCATCTTCCCGGCCATCGACGTCCAGCGCTCGGGCACCCGCCGCGAGGAGCTGCTGCTCGAGGAGCCCACCCTCAAGATGGTCTGGACGATGCGCCGGATGCTCTCCGCGGTGGGGACCAATGAGGGCATCGAGCTGCTCCTCAACCGCCTCGCCAAGAGCCAGTCGAACGCCGAGTTCCTGGCCGCCCTGATCAAGCAGGCCGCCGCCGACGCATAGTCGGGCCGCGCCCGACGCGTAGGCGCCCGGTGCGACCGCGCGCCACCGCGAGGCGGTGCGGTTGACGCTCCGGGATCGCCTCTGGTACCGTCGGTAGCCGTCAGTACCCCCGGCGGTGGGACCGCCCTGCGATGCAGGGTCCGGGCCGGGGCCAGCGGCGATGTGAGGCCCCCAGCTCCATACCGCTCTTCCGGGCGATCGCGTCCCTGCGAGCCCCTCGTGCCCCAGCTCCGCCCGGAACCCTCAGGAGACCGTATTGCAGCATGCGACGGCCCGCCTGCGCCGTGTCGTCGCACGGACCGCGGAAGGCCTGCACCGGGCGTCGGCCCGAACCCTGGCGCCCCTCGCCGCGCTGACCTCGCTCACGCGTCGGCGTCCCGGACCTACGCGGACGGACCTCCTATCCGAGACCTGGTCGCAGCGCCACTACCATCCCCGCCGCATGGCCCGACGCATGGGTCCGGGGCGGCTCGGCGGCACTCCCGGTCCGGACATCGGACGCGCCCTTGGCCCCCTGGACACCGTCGGGCGGGTCGTTCGGCCGGTGGCCCTGCTGGGGGTCCTCATCGTCGTCGTCGCCACGGCCGTGACCTGGCCCGGCGTGGCGGCCGTGGGTCGGACCGTCGACCCCGGTCCGTCGGCCGCTCCGCACATCGCCGTCCTGCGCGGCGGCCTGGTCGGCCTGGGGGAGTCGAACAGGAGCGAACCCCGTCCGGCGGCTGTGGCCGGGACCATCCCCAGCGCGAGCGTCTCGACCGGCATCGCGGCCGGGAGCGGGGCCAGCACCAGCGTCGGCGGCACATCGTTCCTCGGAGCTGATGCGGCCACCGTGGCCCTCGCCGTGGCCCAGACCTCGGACGGGGTCCTGATCCGGGATCCGGTCGCGGCCATGGGCAAGCTCTATCCGGCCCGCCTGATGACCGGGCCGTACGGCCCGGACGGTGAGCTGCGGCCGGCCGCGCCGCTGATCATGGCCAGCTATACGGTCAGGGCCGGCGACACCCTCTACACCATCGCCGCGAAGTACGGGCTCCAGTTCGGCAGCCTGTGGTGGGCCAACAAGCTGACCGACCCGCGCACCCTGCACGTGGGGCAGGTCCTGCGCATCCCTCCGGTCGATGGCGTGGTCTACAAGATCAAGAAGGGCGACACGGTCGAGTCGATCGCGGCCGACTACCACGTCACCGTCGACGACATCGTCGAGTTCAACGCCCTCACCACCGACGCCCCGCCGGCCGGTGAGGAGATCATGATCCCCGACGCCTCGGGTCCGCCCCTGCCCAAGCCGGCGACGCCCAAGCCCATCGCCGGCACCAGCAGCTCGTCGCTGGGCACGACGGCCTACCACGGCAAGTGGGTCTGGCCCGTGCCCGGGGGCCGGATCAGCCAGTACTTCCACGCCAGCCATCCGGCCCTCGATATCGCCGCCCCCATGGGCACCCGGGTCCTCGCCGCGGCCCCCGGCAAGGTGATCTATGCCGGCTGGGGCAACAACGGCGGCGGCTACCAGGTCTGGATCAGCCACGGCGGCAACCTCTACACGACCTACAACCATATGGAGCTCGTCTCGGTCCGGGTCGGCCAAGTGGTCAAGGCCGGGCAGCAGGTGGGGCGGGTCGGGATGACCGGCTGGGCGACCGGGCCGCACTGCCACTTCGAGGTCTGGATCGGCAAGGTCTGGCACGGCGGGTACCGGGTCAATCCGCTGAACTACATCGGCTGAGGGCGGCTGCTGCTAGCATCCGGTCGATGTTCCTCGACCGCACCAGGATCCACGTCCGGGCGGGCGACGGGGGCGACGGTGTGGCCTCGTTCCGCCGTGAGGCCCACGTCCCGCGGGGCGGTCCCGACGGCGGGGACGGTGGCCGCGGCGGGTCCGTCTACCTGCGCGTCGAGCCGGGTCAGACCACCCTGGCCGACTTCCGCTTCCATCATCACTTCGGGGCCGGCAACGGCGGGTCGGGGGCCGGTTCCCGGCGCCACGGCCGGGCCGGCGCGGACCTCGAGCTGGCCGTCCCGCCCGGCACGGGCGTGCTCGTGGAGGAGGCCCTGATCGCTGACCTGGTGGCCGGCGGGCAGCGCGTGCTGGTGGCCCGGGGCGGACGCGGCGGCCTGGGCAACGTCCACTTCGCGACGGCCACGCACCGCACCCCGCGCCATGCCCAGAAGGGCGAGCCCGGCGAGGAGCGCTGGCTGACCCTGGAGCTGCGGCTGATCGCCGACGTGGGCCTGGTCGGCCTGCCGAACGCCGGCAAGTCGACGCTCCTGGAGGCCCTCACGGCGGCCCACCCGAAGATCGCCCCCTATCCCTTCACGACCCTCGAGCCGAACCTCGGCGTCCTGGACCTGACGGCCGTCGAGCCGGACGACGAGCGACGGCCCACCATCGCCGACGTGCCCGGCCTCATCGAGGGGGCCAGCGGCGGGGCCGGCCTGGGCCATGCCTTCCTCCGCCACATCGAGCGGACCCGCCTGCTGGGCCACGTCGTGGACCTCAGCGCAGCGGACCCGGAGCGCGACTTCCAGGTCATCCGCGAGGAGCTCCGGCTCCACGACCCAGGCCTCCTCGAGCGGCCTTGCCTGATCATCGCCAACAAGCTCGACCTGCCCGCGGCAGCCGAGGCCCTGGGCGCCTTCGCCGCGGCCCGGGCCAGGGATGGCCTGCCCCTGGTCGCCGTCTCGGCTACCCAAGGCGAGGGCCTGCCCGCCCTGCTGGCGGCCATCGCTGCGTGCCTGCCGGACGCCGCGGCCCTGGCCCATCCGCCTGAGGAGGCGGCCGGGGTCGTCGTCCACCGCCCCGAGGCCGCCGACCGCGGCTTCGCCGTCGAGCGCGAGACCGACGGGGCCTACCGCGTCCGTGGCCGGCGCATCGAGCGCCTCGTGGCCCAGACCGACTTCGAGAACGAGGAGTCCGCGGTGCGGTTCCAGCGCGACCTGGAGCGATCGGGCATCGACCGGGCCCTGCGGCGGGCCGGCGTGACGGCCGGCGACGCCGTGCGCATCGGCCCGCGCGAGCTGGTCTGGGATCCCGAGGGCTGGGGATGACGAGGGATCTGACGGCCGGGCCGCCGACGGAGGGCGCCTGGGGACTCCTGGGTGGCACGTTCGATCCCATCCACTATGCTCACCTGGCCATCGCCGAGTGGGTCCGCGAGACATTGGGCCTGGCCGGCGTCCTCTTCGTGCCCGCGGCCCGGCCGCCGCACAAGCTGGGCCGGCCCATCAGCCCGGCCACCGACCGGGCAGCCATGGTCGTCGCGGCCATCGCCGACAACCCGGCCTTCCGCCTCTCTCGCCTCGAGCTGGAACGGCCCGGGGTGAGCTACACGGTCGACACCGTGGAGGCCGTCCTCGCCGCGCCGCCCCAGCCCTGGCAGGCCGACCGCGGGCTGATCATCATCATCTCGGCCGAAGCCGCGGCGGGACTCCCCACCTGGCACGAGCCGCTCCGCCTCCTGCGCCTCAGCCGGCTGGCCATCGTGCCGCGCCATGGCTACGTCATGCCCGATGCGGCCTGGCTGGGACGACACGTGCCCGGTCTGGAGGAGCGGGTCCTGCGCCTCGACGGGCCGGACCTCGGCCACTCCGCCTCGCTCATCCGCCAGCTGGTGGGCGAAGGCCGCAGCATCCGCTATCTCGTCCCGCCCGCTGTCGAGGCCTACGTCCGTGAGCACGCCCTGTACCGCGCCGTGACCGCGCCCGCTCCGGCCACGGTCGGGGGTCGCCGATGAGCGCTCCCCAGCGCGTCCCGGGACGGCGCCCTGGCCTGCCCGCCCGCGAGACCCGCGCGGAGGGCGCGGCCGGCCAGAGCGGGCCGAGCGCCCTGGAGCTGGGCCGCCGCATCGTCGAGCTGGCGGCGGATAAGAAGGCCGCCGACATCGTCCTCATCGCCATCGCCGAACTGACCACGGTGGCCGACTACCTGGTCATCTGCTCGGGCGGCTCGGAGCGACAGCTCGGGGCCATCGCCGACGGCATCGTGGACGGCCTGCGCGAGGAGGGGGTTCGGCCCCTGGGCCGGGAAGGCACGTCGGGCGCCCATTGGGTCCTGCTCGACTTCGGCGCCGTGGTCGTCCACGTCTTCGCCCCGCCCGAACGCGACTTCTATCAGCTCGAGCGCCTGTGGGCCGACGCGCCCACCGTCCTGCGGGTGCAGTAGCCGGCCCTCGGTACCTCCGCCACCCGTACCTCCGGGTCATAGGGTCGGCCGCCCCCGCCTGCCAGCCTCTTGGGGCGGTGGTTGGCCGTTCCAGCCGAAGGCAGGTGAGGCGCCTCGAACCGATGGCACGTTCCCGCGAGCACTGCCCCCAGCCGGGCTGTGGCCGGCCACTCATCAACACCCGGTTCGACACCACGTTCCGCCTGCCCGACGGCGACGAGCGCCTCTGCTTCGGCATCCCCGGCGGCCTGTGCGAGGACTGCCATCAGCTCTACATCGACCCCGACCTCATCGAGCTGCTGGACCTGGGTCGGGGCCGCTGCGTCTTCGCCATCGAGTCCGATCATGTCATCCAAGAGGAGGCCTGGTCGAGCTGACCGCTCGCCCGACCCGCTCGGCCAGCCAGGCCTGCAGGCCCAGGGCCGAGCGCCCCTCCGAGCTGGGGACCGGACCGCCGGCCGGGCTGAGGCCCTTGCTGGCCAGGTCGAGCTCGAGCAGCCCTTCGACCGCGGCCCGGAGCTCGGCCAGGCTCCAGGCGCTGGCCTGACGGGCGACGATCGGGGCCCGGGCCGGATTCCCGCCCAGGGCCTTGACCAGGGCCGCGGGCGGCCGCCGCTGGGCGGCGAGATCGGAGCAGATGATCAGCTCGCGGAGCCGGCTGCGCAGGAGCGTCGTCAGGACCTGGATCGGCCAGCCGTCGGCCAGCAGGCGCTCCGCCAGCAGGGCGGCCTCGGCCGGTCGCCGCGACCCGACGGCGTCGAGGAAGGCCCAGCGTGACGAAGGGATCGTCTCGGGCACCAGGGCGGCCACGTCATCCGCGCTGACGGAGCCCTCGGGCCGCAACAGGGCCAGCGCTTGGAGGCCTGACCAGGCCAGCTCCGTCTGCTCGCGGCGATCCATGTCGCCCTCGCCCAGGTCCGCCCCGACCCGCTCCGAGAGCAGGTTCGCGGCAGCCGGCTCGAGCCGGATCCCGAGCTCTGCGGCCCGCTCGTGCAGCCAGCGCACCATGTGGCCCTTGCGCGGGGCGGGGAAGGCCTGGACCAGGCCGCCGGCCTCGGTCACCGCCCGGGCCAGGGGGCCGCCCGGCGCCTCCGCACCGCCGCGCGTCCCCCGGAGCTCGACGGACTCGCTGAGGGCCAGCCCGTTGCCTTCTGGCACCATGGCCACGAGCCGCAGGAGGCGGTCGCGGTTCTCGGCTTCGCGCATGAGGTTCGCCGGCTGACGGACGACGACGAGCGTCCCGCCGCCGAAGAGCGGCGCGGTCGAGAGGCGTTCGGCCACCTCGTCGAGCATGCGCGCGGCTCGCTCCCGCCCCGGGACGCCGCGGCTGGCGTCGACGGTCCAGCGCTCGAGGGGCAGGCCGGAGGTGCCGAGGTCGGCCGCCAGGCGCTCGATGGCCCGGCGGATGGCCAGGCCGTCCTCGCCCCGGAAGAGGGCCACCCGGGCGCTCATCGAGCCGGACCGTGGCCACCGAGCAGGGGAACCGCGAGCACGACGGGCAGCCTAGCATGACGCCCAGCCCCACGCCGCTCATCCGCCAGCCGACGTCGACCGTCCAGCCCGGGTCCGGTGGCCGACCTTGATCAGGGTGGTCCGGCAGCGAGCGATGGTGGGGCAGCGATGGCTGGCGGGGCCGCGACGGCTGGCGGGGCCGCGAAGGTCAGGGCGGCGGCATGCTCGGCCTGGACCCGGAGGTCCCGTCCGTCGGTCGAGATCTCGATGCTCCCGTCGCGGTCCGTGCGGTAGGTCCGGGCGCCGATCGCCTGCAGGCGGGCCAGCGTCTCGGGAGCCGGGTGGCCGTAGAGGTTGTGGGCCCCCACGCTGATGACGGCCACGGCCGGTCGGATGGCCGCCAGGAGGGCCGCGCTGGTGGCGGTCCGGCTGCCGTGGTGGGCCACCTTCAGCACGTCGACCGGCCGGTCGCCCAGGCCGTCCGCCAGGAGCTGCGGATCGACGTCGTCCTCGGCGTCGCCGGTGAGCAGCAGGCGGCGGACCCCGACCTGGATGTCGAGCACGATCGAGACGTCGTTGACGACCCGACCGTCGTCCGGAGCCTGGGCCGCGACGGTGCCGGGGATGGGCCAGCGGACCAGCATCGTGGCCCCGTCGAGGTCGATCCGGTCTTCGCGGGCCAGGGTGCGGTGAGGGACGTGCAGAGCATCGACCTCCCCGGCGAAGGCGGCGTAGCCGGGTCCGGCGCCGCGCATGCCCGGCTCGGCCACGGCGTCGACCCGGTAGCGCGACAGCAGCAGGGCGGCGCCCCCGACGTGATCCTCGTGGGGGTGGGTCACCAGGAGGAGGGAAAGGTGGCGGTCCCAGGCCGGTATGCGAGCGTCGAGCAGCCGCAGGAGCCGATCGGGGTCGGGTCCCGTATCGACCAGCATGCGCGTGCCCCGCCGGCCGACCAGGAGGATCGCGTCGCCCTGGCCGACATCGAGCACGGTCATGTGGAAGCGGCCGTCGGGCCGCGCGCTGAGGCCCAGGGCCAATGGCGCGACGGCCAGCACCGCGACGAGGCCGGCCAGGAGGGTCGCCCGACCCACATGGGGCCGCCGGCGCGCGCTCGCCCGACTGGGCCGGGCCGGTCGTCGACCGCGGAGCCCCGACAACCACCGAGCCAAGCGACGGAGGCGCGCCCGCGTCCCGGCGTGGACGCCGGCCAGGAGCAGCAGGGCCGTCACGGCGGCGCCCAGGGGTGGCCAGGGCGGTGGCAGCGTGAAGCTGGCGAAGGGCAGGGCCGCGGCGGCCGTGGCCACGGCGATGAGCGCCCCCACGAGCAGCGAGCCGAGGACCGTGACGGGCACGATCAGGACCGCTGGACAGCCGACCGACAGCGCCGCGCCGGCCGCCGCGGCCAGGACACCGGCCAGCATGACCGGGGCCACGATGGGGGCGGCCACGAGGTTGGCCGCGGGTGAGACGAGGGACAGGCGGCCGAACTGGAGGATGACGATCGGGAGCGTGGCGGCCTGGGCCGCGAGCGAGATCCCGAGGGCTTCGGTCAGGCTGTCCGGCACGGCCGCCGGCAGATGGTCGCGCAGCCACGTGTGGAGGCCGGGGCCCCAGGCGATGAGGCCGGCCGTGGCCGCCACGGACAGCTGGAAGCCGGCGTCCGTGACGACCCCGGGATCGACGAGCAGCATGCCCAGGCAGGCCAGGCCCAGCGTGGCGCTGGCCCGGCCGGGCCGGCCCGACTCCCGGGCGAGGAGGGCCGTGCCAGCCATGAGGGCCGCCCGGACGACGCTCGGCGAGGCACCCGCGAGGAGGGTGTAGACGGCCACCGAGGCGACCGTGGCCACTGCTCGCCAGCGCCGTGGGAGGCGCCGCAGCAGGGCCCCGATGGTGGCCGCCACGAGGCAGATGTTCCAGCCGCTGATGGCCACCACGTGGCTCAGGCCGGCGCTCGTGAAGGCTGCTGCCACGCCCCGGTCGACGCGGTCCCGCAGGCCGATGACGATGGCCGTGCTGAGGCCGGCCTGGGGCTCGGGCAGGACGGCCGCGATCCAGCCGTCGACGGTCCGTCGCAGGCGCTCGAGCCAGGCCCCCTGGCCGGAGGTCGCGGGCTGCAGGGCCAGGTTCGAGCCGCGGACCGTGCCGGCCGCTCCGAGGCCGCGCAGGTAGGCCCCGAAATCGTCGTCGTCGGGAAGCGACTCGACCGCGCCGCGGAAGGCGATCCGGTCGCCTGGGGCGATCGAGGGGTAACGCGGGAGCTCGACCCACAGGAGGAACGGCCCGGCAGCGTTCCCTCCGGCCGCCCTCGATCCGGCCGCGGCCGCGGGAGCGTCCCTGGGCTCGGCCAGGACCACGGCATGTTGCTGTCCGGCGGCGGGTGCGCTGATGGCCTGGACGCTGGCCGTCCAGTCGCGCGTCCCGGCCGGCGCGACGGTGGGGACCTGGACCGGCACGACGGCCAGCGTCAGAGCCCCACGGACGACGACCAGGAGACATCCCGCGGCCAGGGCGGCCAGCATCGGCCGCCGCTCCGCATGCACGACGAGGCAGAGCGCCGCCAGCACCGTGGCCGCGGCGGCCAGGCCGAGCAGGATCGCCGGTCTCGGTGGGGCGGCGACACCCAGGACGACGGCGCTGACGAGCCCGCCGACGGCGAGCCAGGCTGCCCGCGGCACGGTCGGACCTGCGGCTGGGCTGACGCTCGGGGCCCGGGCTGGGTGGCTGCCGCTCAGCCGCCCACGGTCACGAGGTCCTTGACCTTGGCGAACGTCGAGGCGGAGACGAGCTTGCGGGCGAGCAGCTCGTCCACGCTGCGGAAGGGTTGGCTCTGCCGGGCGGCGATGATCTTGGCGCTCGTCACGGGGCCGATGCCGGGCAGGCTATCGAGCTCCTCGGCCGTGGCCCGGTTGAGGTCGATGAGGGCCGCGCGCGTGGCCACCGCCGGCGCCCCGGCGGCCGCCGGAGCGGCGCCGGTCTGAGGCGGGTCGTCGAGCCCGGGCACGACGACCTGGTCGCCATCCTGGACGTGCGCAGCCAGGTTGAGGGCGCTGTGCGCGGCGGCCGTGTCCACCCGCGGACCGAAGCCGCCGGCCGCGCCGATGGCATCGGCCACCCGGCTTCCGGCCGCGAGGCGGTAGATGCCCGGTCGTTCGACCGCCCCCTCTACGTCGACGACCAGGCTGGGGCCGGGCGTGGGCGAGGCCGTCGAACGTGCCGCGGCGGGGATGGAGGCGGCCATCGTCGGCCCTGCATCGGACGCGGCAGCGCCCCCGCCACCGGCCTCGAGCACGACCTGCCCCTGGGGCGTGCTGGCCGCGAGCAGGGCTCCCCCTGCCAGGGCCAGGGCCACCGAGGCCAGCCCGGCTGCCGCCAGCCAGCGACGGGGGAGGGGGGCGGGCCGGGCTGCCGTCTCGGCTGCCGACGGGGCGATCGGCGCTTCGAGGGCGCGCCAGTCCGGGCTGGGGTACTCCATGGCGATCTCCCCGGCGGGAGGTGCGGCGGAGCGACGGGGCGTCCGCCGGGCCGTGGGCACCCGGCCGGCGGACGTCGAGGAGGAGCCTAGCCGCGGCCGCTTACCGGCCGCTTAGCTGCGCGTATCAGCCTGCGCCGAGGAGCCCCCGGACCTCGGTCGCGAAGCGGGTCATCGACTCCTCGTCGTAGGGCGCAGGGACGCCAGCGATGAGGTGGCGGTAGCCCAGGTCGAGGTAGGGAGCCAGCTTCTCGGCGACCTGCTCGGGCGTGCCGACGGGCTGATCGGTCCACTCCCTGGCCGCTCCGTTGTGCTCGAAGATGGCCTCGAAGACCCGCCGGGCCTCGGCCTCGGAGTCGCGGATGACGACGCAGCCGACGCCCGTCGTGCGCTCGATCTCGCGCTCGTCGCGGCCCACCGCCTCGCAGTGCTGGCGCAGGACCGCGTCCCGGTGCTGGACCCGTTCCACGCCCCCGCCGATGTTGCACAGGTCGGCGTAGCGCGCGACCAGGCGGAGCGTCACCTTCTCGCCCCCGCCGCCGACGCAGATGGGCAGGTGGTCCTGGATCGGCGCCGGCAGGTTGCGGACGTGGTCGGCGGCGTAGCGGGGGCCGCTCGCACTCGGCTCGGTGCCGTCGAGCATGCCGCGCATGACCGGCAGGGCCTCGCCCAGCCAGCGCAGCCGCTCCGGCGGTCCGTCGCCGAAGGCGAAGCCGAAGTCGTGAGCCTCGCCATCGAACCAGGCCGCCCCGATGCCCAGGATCGCCCGTCCGCCGCTGATGTGATCGAGGGTCGTGGCCATCTTGGCCACCAGTGTCGGCTCCCGGTAGGGGTTGGCCCCGACCATCAGCCCGATGCGGGCTCGCTTGGTGGCCATGGCCCAGGCCGTGATCGTCAGCCAGCCCTCGTACATGGGGCCGACGGGCGAGCCGACGATGGGGTACACGTGATCCCACGTCCAGAGGGTGTCGTAGCCGAGGGCGTCGGCGCGGACGCCGACCTCGAGGAGGGCCGGCCAGTCGGTGTACTGGTTCCAGCAGAGGACGCCGAGACGCAGGGGGGCAGGTTGGTCAGGCATGGGCCCAGCCTACCCGGCGGGCGCGCCTCGCGCGCCGCAGGCCCGACCGCCAACCCGGAGGGGCAGGTCGACGGTCGGGCCTGGGTGATCAGGTGTGATGGAGCGCCTGACGCAGGCGCAGGGTGAAATGGAGCCGAGGGGCGAGGGGCTCCACCTGGGCGACGCGCCCATCGCGGGCCCGGCGCAGCACGCCGGCCAAGCGGTCGTTGCGCGCCTCTCGCTCGCGGTCGGCGGCCTCGAGGCGAGCCTGCGTGCTATACCAGAACCACATGTTGTCCTTCTCTCCTCTAGCGGATCGTCCAGTCGCTGCCGTCGAGGCGCCGAGAGTCGACTCCCCACCGCATCGCCAGGGCGCCCAGCAGTGCCAGCAGCGCCACCGAACCGAGGACCATGACCAACATCTCCGTGACCTCGCTGTAACCTGTGTTTCCTGCCTGACGGGTTACCCCCACTGTAGCCGCTTGCGGCTAACCTGTCAACGGGGATAGACTGGTTACGTCATGGACACCTCGTTGCAACCACCCCACCTCCTCATGGAGGACAGCCACGCCGTCCCCCACGGCCACCAGGCGGCTCTCCAGGACGGCCTCGACTTCGTCAACACGCTCGAGCTGGAGAAGGGCCAGCCGATCGATCGGCTGCCCGATCTCCCGGCCGCCCTGGGCTGGTTGCGCGAGCACGACCTCATCCACCCCGAGGCCATGGCGGCCGAGATCGACCGGGGGCGAGACCAGCCGGAGGCGGAGGCCCGGACCCTGCGCCGGGTGACGCGCCTGCGGGCCGCGATGCGCGCGCTCGTCGAGGCCAGCGTCGAGCGCCGGCCGCCCACCCAGGAGGCCCTGACCGAGGTCAACCGCTCCTTGCGGACCCACTATGTCTACGTCCTCGTGCCCGCCCCCGACGGCGTCTCGCTCGACCACCGCCACGAAGGCGACCCGGTCGAGGGTGCTCTGGCCCGGCTCGCCGAGAGCCTGGCCCGCGAACTCAGTCAGGGCGACGTCGAGCGCCTGCGCATCTGCGCCAATCCGAGTTGCGCCTGGGCCTTCTTCGACACGTCACGGACCGGCCGGCGTAAGTGGTGCAACATGAGCACCTGCGGCAATCGGGCCAAGGCCGCCCGACACCGTGAGCGGCTGAAGGAGGCCGTCCAGGCCGCCGGCTGAGCCAGTCCCGCAGCCGACCTAGCGCGTGACGAGGTTCACCAGTCGTCCGGCCGCGTGCACGATGCGGACCGGTGGGCGTCCGCCCAGGGCAGCCTGGATCTTGGGTCGGGCCAGCACGAGGCGTTCGACCTCGGCCGCGTCGAGACCGGCCGTCATCGGCACCCGATCACGGACCTTGCCATCGACCTGGACCGGCAGCTCGATCGTCTGCACCGCCACGAGCTGGGTGTCGAAGGCTGGCCACGGCTCGAGGTGGATCGAGCGCCAGCCTTCGCCGGCCTCGGCCAGACGGCGGCTCCACAGCTCCTCGGCCAGGTGCGGGGCGGCCGGGGCCAGCATCAGCAGCAGCAACCGGATGGCCTCCTGCCAGTCCGGGCCGCCCGCCACGGCCGTGCCGCGGTAGCGCATCAGCAGGTTCGTCAGCTCCATGAGCTTGGCGACCATGGTGTTGAAGCGGAAGCCCTCGTAGTCGACGGTCACGCCGGCCAGGGTCCGGTGGGCTGCCACACGCAGCTCCTGGCCGGCCGCGGCGAGGTCGGCGGGCTCGGTATCGGCGACGCCCGGCTCGCGCCGATGCGGCTCGACGGCCACGCTCCACAGCCGATTGAGGAAGCGGTGCACGCCGCCGATGCCCGTGGGGCTCCAGGGGCCGCCCTGGTCCCAGGGGCCCATGAACATGAGGAACAGCCGCACGGTGTCGGCCCCGTAGCGGGCCACGAGCTCGTCGGGGTCCTGGACGTTGCCGCGCGACTTCGACATCCGCTCTCCGTCGGCGCCCAGGATCTGGCCCTGGTTGAAGAGGCGCTTGAACGGCTCGTCCTGGTCCAGCAACCCGCAGTCGCGCAGGGCCTTGGTGAAGAAGCGGCTGTAGAGCAGGTGCATGACGGCGTGCTCGGCGCCGCCGGTGTACTGGTCCACGGGCGTCCAGGCGGCAACGAGGTGGCGGTCGATGGGCCCGTCGTCCTTGTCGGGCGAGAGGTAGCGGAACCAGTACCACGACGAATCCATGAACGTGTCCATGGTGTCGGTCTCGCGCCGGGCCGGGCCGCCGCACCGGGGACAGGTGGTGGCCAGGAAGGCCTCGTCGCGATTGAGTGGGTTCTCGCCCGAGCCGCGGTAGTCGACCGTATCGGGCAGCAGCACCGGCAGATCCGCCTCGGGCACGGGCACGATCCCGTCCTGCTCGCAGTAGACGATGGGGATCGGCGTGCCCCAGTAGCGCTGGCGGCTGAACAGCCAGTCGCGCAGGCGGTACGTCACGGTCGGCTTGGCCCGACCCGCTTCCGCCAGGCGGGCCACGATGGCCCGGCCGCCCTCGTCCGCCGGTAGGCCGTCGAAGTCGCCGCTGTTGATCAGCCGCTCATCGCCGGTGTGGGCGCTGAAGGCCGCCTCGAGGGGCGTCTCGGCTTCCGTGCCGGGCGCCGCGACGACCCGTCGGATGGGCAGGCCGAGGGCCACAGCGAAGTCGTAGTCGCGCTCGTCGTGGGCCGGCACGGCCATGATGGCGCCCGTGCCATAGCCGCCCAGGACGTAGTCGGCGACGTAGATCGGGATGCGCTCGCCAGCGATGGGGTTGATGGCCTCGGCACCCAGGGCCACGCCGGTCTTGGGCCGGTCGGTGGAGAGCCGATCGATCTCGGTCCGGTCAGCCGCCTGGGCGACGTAGGCCTCCACCTCGGCCTTGCGCTCGGGAGCCGTGAGGACCGCGACCAGGGGGTGCTCCGGAGCCAGGACCATGAACGTCGCCCCGAACAGCGTGTCGGGGCGCGTGGTGAAGACCCGCAGGGTCTCGGGCTGGGCATGGTGGTCCGAGGGCGCCGTCTCGAAGGCGATCTCGGCCCCTTCGGAGCGGCCGATCCAGTTCGTCTGCATGATCCGGATCGGCTCGGGCCAGTCGATGGTGCTGAAGTCCAGCAGCTCGTCGGCGTAGGCCGTCGTCTTGAGGTACCACTGGTCGAGCTCGCGCTTCTCGACCTTGGCTCCGCAGCGCCAGCAGTGGCGATCGACGCCCTCGACCTGCTCGCGGGCCAGGGTCCCGTCGTTGGGGCACCAGTCCACGGCCGACTTCTGGCGGTAGGCCAGGCCGGCCTGTAGGAGGCGCAGGAAGAGCCACTGGTTCCAGCGGTAGTAGGACGGGTCGGCCGTGACGATCTCGTGGCGCCAGTCGAACATCGCGCCCATGGTCCGCAGCTGGCGGCGCATGACGTCGATGTTGTGCATCGTCCAGTCGCGCGGGTCGATGCGGTTCTTGATGGCCGCGTTCTCGGCCGGCAGCCCGAAGGCATCGAAACCGATGGGCATGAAGACGTTGTCGCCCCGCATGCGGTGGAAGCGGCCTAAGGCGTCGGTCGGGGTCTTGACGTACCAGTGCCCGATGTGCAGGTCGCCCGAGGGGTAGTCGTACATCGTCAGCAGGTAGAAGGGTGGCCGGCTGGCGTCGTGCAGGTCGGTCTCGTACAGCCGCAGCTCAGCCCAGCGGGTCTGCCAGCGGGGCTCGATCTCGGCCGGCCGGTAGCGCAGGGCCTCGTCGGGCGCGGAAGGTCGGGCGGCCCGTGGCTCGGTCGGCTCGGGCGACTCGGTCGACTCGGACGCGGAAGAGGCGGGCGCGGGGGTCGGGTCGGTCATGGCATGGCTCTCAGGTGGTACCCCACGGGCAGGCCCCAGCCGCCGTCAGGCGGGGAGGTTGGTGGAGCTACGGGGACTCGAACCCCGGACCTTCTGCATGCCATGCAGACGCTCTTCCAGCTGAGCTATAGCCCCGTCCGGTCGGCGGCGAGTATAGCAACCGCCGAAGCCCACGCTCATGGCACCATCTGCTGATGAGCGCTCCGGGGACCTACACCGTCCGTCGCTCGACGCGGGCGCATGCGGCTCGCCTGATCGTACGGCCCGACGGCGAGGTGGTGGTGACCCTGCCCTTGCGGGCCCCCGAGCGCTGGGCTGAGCGCCTCGTGGCCGAGCGGGCGGCCTGGATCGAGCACCATCGGGCCCGGCTCAGCACCGAGCGTGCCAGGCTGGCCGCGCGTCCCGCCCTCGGGCAGGGACGGGCGCTGAGCTTCGGCGGCGTGGCCCACGAGCTCGTCGTCGCGTCCGCCGAGGGCCGCTCGCGCACCCTGGTCGAGCATCCCGACGCTGAGGCCTTGGAGGAGCGGTCGGCCATCCGGGTGTGGCTGGCCCCGGGCGACGAACGGCCGCCGGCGCTGATCCTCGAACGCTGGCTCCGCGGCCAGGCCAGGACGGCCCTCCAACGACGCATCGCCATCCGCTCCCGCGACCTGGGCGTCGAGCCGCGGCGGCTCTCGGTCCGCGACCAGCGCAGCCGCTGGGGCAGCGCCTCACGGCGAGGCACGATCTCCTTCAGCTGGCGCCTCATCCTGGCCCCGGCCGCCGTGCTCGACTACGTCGTCGTCCATGAGCTGGCCCATCTGCGCTACTTCGGTCATGGCCCTCGCTTCTGGGCCCTGGTCCGGCGCCATGTCCCGGAGGCCGACGTCCATCGTCGTTGGCTACGGACGCACGACGCCGACCTCCGCCATGCCCTCGACTGAGGGCCATCGCCGCCTCGGAACGACCGCGAGCCGGCTGCATCGAGACCGCGACCCGACCGCTCGGAGGGCGACCGTGAACCGGCCCGCACGCGGGCCGTCCTCGGCGCGGGCCAGGAGCGGGCTGGACCCGGTCCTGGCACGGGCTTGCCTCGACGGCCGAGGAGGACTAGATTCGGGCCCGACGGTGGAGGTCCGGCGGAGCCGACCCACGGTTCCGCGGCCTCGTGACGAGGAGCGATCGACCGTGCTGGACGCGCGCCACGACCCGTTGCGAACGGGACGGAGGATCCGGGACCTGTGGGTGCCGATCCTGCCGAGCACGGCGGATGCGTCATGCGGGACGGAGAACCTCGTCACCGTGCCCCGCACCGGCAACATCAGCTCCGATACGCGGGCGGGCTCCCCCGGGCGGTAGGGGCCGGCGCCGACCCCCCGCCGCACACCCACGGCCTGGAGGGGCGATCTCCGCCGACCCGACAGTGCTCCCGCGGCGGACGTTGTAGGGTACGTACCGTCCTGCTCGCCACTGTCGCGAGGTCACCGAGATGCGCGGTCCACGCCGACCCCCGAAGGCCGTCGTCGCTCTCGTCCGTCGGGACGACACGCCCCCGCCGCCGCGCCCACCGGGTACCAACGCCCTCTTCCGGGCCCAGCGGTACTTCCGACGCGGTGAGCCTAGCGCGGAAGGCTGGAGCCTGCTGACCGAAGGCGGTCGGGCCTGGGAGGCTTTCTATCGGGACCGCTGGCAGCACGACAAGGTCGTCCGCTCCACCCACGGCGTGAACTGCACCGGCTCCTGCAGTTGGAACGTCTACGTCAAGGACGGCTTCATCACCTGGGAGACGCAGGCCGTCGACTATCCGTCGATCGGGCCGGACAGTCCCGAGTACGAGCCCCGGGGCTGCCCCCGCGGCGCCTCCTTCAGCTGGTACACGTACTCCCCTCTCCGCGTCCGCTATCCCTACGTCCGCGCTTCGCTCCTGGAGCTGTGGCGCGCGGCCAGGGAGCTGCATCCCGACCCCGTCGAGGCCTGGGCCTGGATCATCGACGATCCCGAGCGCACCCGGGGCTACAAGTCGGAGCGGGGCCGGGGCGGCTTCGTGCGGGCCTCCTGGGACGAGGTCCTGGAGTTGATCGCGGCGGCCCACGTCGAGACGATCCGCCGCTTCGGGCCGGACCGCATCGCCGGCTTCAGCCCCATCCCCGCCATGTCGATGGTCTCTCACGCCGCGGGGATGCGCTTCCTGTCCCTCATCGGCGGCGTCCTGCTGAGTTTCTACGACTGGTACGCGGACCTGCCGCCCTCCTCGCCCCAGGTCTTCGGGGACCAGACCGACGTGCCCGAGTCGGCCGACTGGTGGAACGCCAGCTACCTCATCCTGTGGGGCACGAACCTGCCCGTGACGCGGACCCCGGACGCCCACTTCATGGTCGAGGCCCGCTACCGCGGACAGAAGGTCGTCGTCGTTTCGCCCGACTACGCCGACCACACCAAGTTCGCCGACGACTGGCTGCCCGCCCAGGCCGGCACCGACGCCGCCCTGGCGATGGCCATGGGCCACGTCATCCTGACCGAGTTCTGGGTGCGTCGCCAGGTGCCGCGCTTCGTCGACTACGCCCGGCGCTTCACCGACCTGCCCTGCCTGGTCACCCTCCGACCCCACGGCCATGACGGGGCCTATGTCGGCGATCGCTTCCTCCACGCCGCGGACCTGGCCGAGGCCGAGCTGCCCGGCGCGGCCGCTCAGGAGCAGGCGGCCTGGAAGACGGTGGTCTGGGACGAGGCGACCGAGGACCCGGCCGTGCCCAACGGCTCGCTGGGCTTCCGCCACGAGGGGGGCGACGGCCCGCGGCGCTGGAACCTGGAGCTGGGCGACGTCGTGCCGGCCCTGACGATGCTCGGCCGCCACGAGGAGCTGGTCCGGGTCAAGCTGCCCCGCTTCGACCAGGGCCCCACCGAGGGCGGCGGCGTCCTGGAGCGCGGGGTGCCCGCCCGCCGCGTCGGCGGCCAGCTCGTGACCACGGTCTACGACCTCCTCCTGGCCCAGTACGGCGTGGCCCGCGAGGATCTGCCGGGCACCTGGCCGACCGGTTACGAGGACGCCGCCGAGCCCTACACGCCGGCCTGGCAGGAGGCCATCACCTCGGTCGAGGCGGCTCGGGCCATCCGGGTCGCCCGCGAGTTCGCCCGCAACGCCGAGCGGAGCGGCGGTCGCTCGATGATCGCCATGGGCGCAGGGACCAACCACTGGTTCCACAGCGACCAGATCTATCGCTCCTTCCTGACCCTCCTCCTGTTGTGCGGCTGCGAGGGCGTCAACGGCGGCGGCTGGGCCCACTACGTGGGGCAGGAGAAGGTCCGGCCGCTGACTGGCTGGTCGACCATCGCCATGGCCGCCGACTGGGTCCGGCCCACGCGGCAGCAGGCTGGCACGCCCTTCTGGTACCTGGCCACCGACCAGTGGCGCTACGAGGTCGTCGATGCCGGCGAGCTGGCCTCGCCACTGGGGGAGGGGCTCTTCGCCGGACGCCAGTTCGTCGACTGCAACGCCCAGGCCGCCCGCCTCGGCTGGCTGCCCAGCAACCCGACCTTCGATCGCAACCCGCTCGACCTCGTGGCCGAGGCCGAGGCGGCCGGGGTCCCCGTCGCCGAGCACGTCGTGGCCGAGCTCCAGGCCGGCCGCCTGGCCTGGGCCTGCGAGGATCCCGATGCCCCGGAGAACTTCCCCAGGGTGGTGACGGTCTGGCGGGCCAACCTGCTGACCTCCTCGGGCAAGGGCCACGAGTACTTCCTCAAGCACCTCCTGGGCTCCGCCACCCACGCCGTGCGGGCCGAGGAGTCGCCGCCCGAGGCCCGGCCCCGCGACGTCCGCTGGCGCGACGAGGCGCCCGAGGGCAAGGTGGATCTCATGGTCACGGCCGACTTCCGGATGACCGGCACCTGCCTCTTCAGCGATGTCGTCCTGCCGGCCGCGACCTGGTACGAGAAGCACGACCTGTCCTCCACGGACCTCCATCCCTTCGTCAACTCGTTCAGCCCAGCCATCGCCCCGCCCTGGGAGGCGCGGACCGACTGGGACACCTTCGGCGCCCTGGCCCGGCGCTTCTCCGCGCTGGCCGGGGAGCACCTGGGCCGACGCCGCGACCTGCTGGCCGTGCCGCTGCTCCACGACACGCCCGACGAGCTGGCCCAGCCCGACGGCGTCGTGCGCGATTGGCGGGCGGGCGAGGTCGAGCCGATCCCCGGCCGGACGATGCCCCGCCTGGTCGTGGTGGAGCGCGACTACGGCGCCGTGGCCGACAAGTGGGCCGCCCTCGGCCCCCTCGTGGAGACGCTGGGCACGACGACCAAGGGCCTTACCTGGAAGCCGCTGCCCGAGGTCGAAGAGCTGGGCCGACGGCACGGCCGGATCCGCGGCGGCGTGGCCGACGGCCGGCCCTCCCTGGCCCGGGCGGAGCAGGTCTGCGACACGATCCTGGCCCTCTCGGGCACGACCAACGGCCACTTGGCGATGGAGACGTTCCGGGCCCTCGAGGCCCGGACCGGGCTCGACCTGTCAGACCTGGCCGCGCCGCGCGCCGGCGACACGGTCACCTATGCCGACACCCAGGCGGCGCCCAGTACGGTGATCACCTCGGCGGAATGGACGGGCATCGAGGCCGAGGGCCGGCGCTACGCGCCGTTCACCCAGAACGTCGAACGTGGCCGGCCCTGGCACACCCTTTCCGGGCGCCAGCACCTCTACCTCGATCACGCCTGGATGCGCGAGATGGGCGACGCCCTCCCCGCCTTCCGGCCGCCCCTCGACCTGCGCCGCCACTACGGCGACCAAGGGTCTGGCGAGGCCGGCGCCCTGGAGATCACCGTCCGCTACCTCACGCCCCACTCGAAGATGTCGATCCACTCCGAGTACCAGGACAACCTGCACATGCTGCGCCTGCTGCGGGGCGGTCCGGGCATCTGGATGAACGCCGAGGACGCGGTCTCCATCGATGTCCACGACCACGACTGGATCGAGGCCTTCAACCGCAACGGCGTGGTCGCCTGTCGGGTCATCACCAGCCACCGCCTGCCACGCGGCGTCTGCATCATGTACCACGCCAAGGACCGCCACGTCGGTGTGCCGCTCAGCGAGATCAGCGGCAAGCGGGGCGGCACGGACAACTCCCTGACCCGCCTGGTCATGAAGCCGACCCACATGATCGGCGGCTATGCCCAGCTCTCGTGGGGCTTCAACTACTACGGCCCCACAGGCACCCAGCGCGACGAGATCACGGTCATCCGCAAGCGTCGCAGCGCGGTGGCGTTCTGATGCGCGTGCGGGCCAACGTGGGCATGGTCATGAACCTCGACAAGTGCATCGGCTGCCATACCTGCAGCGTGACCTGCAAGCAGGTCTGGACCAACCGGCCTGGCGTCGAGTACGTCTACTTCAACAACGTCGAGACCAAGCCGGGCATCGGCTATCCCAAGTCCTACGAGGACCAAGAGCGCTGGAAGGGCGGCTGGGAGCTCGACCGCAAGGGCCGCCTGCGGCTCAAGGGCGGGGGCTGGATCCGCAAGCTGGCCACGATCTTCGCCAACCCCGACCTGCCCAGCATCGACGACTACGCCGAGCCCTGGACGTACGACTACCGGACCCTCTTCGACGCCCCCGTCTCCGAGCACGATCCGGTGGCCCGGGCCCATTCGACGATGACCGGCCGACCCATCGACCTCCAGTGGGGCTCGAACTGGGAGGACGACCTGGCGGGGGCCACCGAGCGAGCCCCGGGTGACCCGAACCTGCGGGGCATCGAGGAGCAGGTCCGCTTCGCTTACGAGCAGGCCTTCATGTTCTACCTGCCGCGCATCTGCGAGCACTGCCTCAACCCCTCCTGCGTGGCCTCCTGCCCCTCGGGAGCGATGTACAAGCGCGAGGAGGACGGCATCGTCCTGGTCGACCAGGACAAGTGCCGCGGCTGGCGCTTCTGCGTCAGCGGCTGTCCCTACAAGAAGGTCTACTTCAACCACACCACCGGCAAGGCCGAGAAGTGCACCTTCTGCTACCCCCGGGTGGAGGCCGGCCAACCGACGATCTGCTCCGAGACCTGCGTCGGCCGGCTGCGCTACCTGGGCCTCATCCTCTACGACGCGGACCGGGTCGAGGAAGCCGCGGCCACGCCCCAGGCGGTCGACCTGACCGAGGCCCAGCTGGGCATCTTCCTCGACCCCGCCTCGCCGTCGGTCCAGGCCCAGGCGCGGGCCGACGGCATCCCCGAGGACTGGCTGGCGGCGGCCCAGCGATCGCCCATCTACGCCCTGGCCATGCGTTACCGGGTGGCCCTGCCACTGCACCCGGAGTACCGCACCCTGCCCATGGTCTGGTACGTGCCGCCCCTCTCTCCCCTGGCCGACGTCGTCGATCCCGGCGCCGCAGGAGCCGATGCCGACGACGTCTTCCACGCCATCGACGACTTGCGCATCCCGGTCGACTATCTGGCCAATCTCCTCTCGGCCGGCGACGGCGACGTCATCCGCACCGTCCTGCGCCGCCTGACCGCCGTCCGAGCCACGATGCGTGAGGCCCAGCTGGGCGGCCGGCCCGACCCCGAGCTAGCCCGGGCCGTGGGCCTCGAGCCGGACGACCTGGTCGACCTCTACCAGCTCCTGGCCGTGGCCAAGTACGAGGATCGCTACGTCATCCCGCCGGCCCATACCGAGGCGGCGGAGCGGCTGGCCAACGTGCAGACCGGCTGTTCGGTCGACTACGAGGGCCAGTTCGCGGAGACGGCCCGGGACTATCGGGAACAGAGCGCCCAGCTGGCCGGCGGCGGACACGGCAGCGGAGGAGGGCACGGCGGCGGCGCAGGGGTCGAGTTCATCCATCTCGCCCCGCGCGGCTCGGTCCGCCCCCCGGCACCCGGCGCGCCCGCGCCGCGCCTCGGCTCATCGGCCGCGCCGTCCGGTCCTGAGCCTGAGCCGCTCGGATGAGGCCACGACGCCTGCGGGACCAGCCGGTCGAGCCCGACTTCTTCCGTCTCCTGGGCCTCGTCCTGGGCTATCCCGACGCGGAGCTGCTGGCTGCCCGCCCGGCCGTGGCCGAAGCCTTCGGGGCCCTCCGTCGCTCGCCCGCCGTGGAGGCCCTGGGGCCGTTCCTGCGGGCCTGGCGGGATCGCCCCGCGAGCGAGCTCGTGATGGAGTACGTGGCTACCTTCGACCTCCACAAGCGGACCGGGCTGTACCTGACCTATTACCTCTACGGCGACCGTCGCCAGCGCGGCCAGAGCTTCCTTCGCCTCAAGCGCCTCTACGAGGCAGCCGGCTGGGTCCTCACGACCCGCGAGCTGCCCGACTACCTGCCCCTCATGCTCGAATTCGCCGGCCTGGCCCCCGACGGCCTGGGCCGGACCGTCCTGGCCGAACATCGAGCGGCCCTGGAGCTGTTGCGTCTGGGCCTCGAGGGCGCCGACTCGCCCTACGTCGCGGTGCTGCAGGCCCTCGGCCTGGCCCTGGCGCCGTTGTCGGCCGAGGAGCGCGACCTCGTGGCCCGCCTCCTGGCCGAAGGTCCGCCCGACGAGCAGGTGGGCCTCGAGCCCTTCGCCCCGCCCGAGCTCATGCCGGCCGCGACCGGCCGCGGCGGTGGGCGATGAACGGGCTGGACCTCATCGTCTGGGTGGCCTGGCCCTACGTGGCTCTGACGATCTTCGTCGTGGGCCACGTCTGGCGCTGGCGCCACGATCAGTTCGGCTGGACCAGCCGCAGCAGCCAGCTCGAGGAGAGCGTCCTCCTCAAGTGGGGCAGCCCCATCTTCCACTACGGCACCCTGGCCGCCATCGCCGGGCACGTCCTGGGCATCCTCATCCCCGAGAGCTGGACCGAGGCCGTGGGCATCCCCGAGTGGCTCTACCACTGGATCTCCGCCATCCCCGGCTCGCTGGCGGCCCTGGCTGTCCTGGTCGGGCTGGTCATCCTCGTCTACCGCCGGCTGACGGTGCCCCGCGTGGCCGCGGCCACGACCCGCACCGACATGGCCGTCTACGGCCTCCTGACCCTGGTCATCCTCCTCGGCGCGTTCGAGACGATCGGCGTCAACCTCCTCGGCTCGGCCTACGACTACCGCCTCACGGTGAGCATCTGGTTCCGCGGCCTGTTCCTCCTCGATCCGCAGCCGGCCCTGATGGTCAGCGCGCCGCTCCTCTACCAGCTCCACGTGTTCTGCGCCTGGTTCCTCTTCGCCCTCTGGCCGTTCAGTCGGCTGGTGCATGCCTGGAGCGTGCCCTGGGCCTACCTGGGCCGGCCCTGGATCCTCTTCCGCAGCCACCGCTCCCGGGCCGCGGCAGGCCGTCGCGTGGGTCGCGGGCCGGGGCGGATCCCGGGTCGCGGCTGACCGCTCGTCCGTGCCCGCCTCGCCCCGCCGGTCGGGCCCCGGCCGTCCCACCCGCCACCCCATCGGCGGCCATATGGCCGAGGTCGTGGGTGGGCTCACGGGGCGCTTCCGGCTGGCTGCCCTGCAGGACCGCTACGACACGACCCTCGTCCTGGGCCTCTTCGCCCTGCTCAACGGTTGCCTCTCCATCGCCCTCATGGCCGGGGCCGCGCTGGCCACGGGGCAGCCCTTCGTCTTCCCCTCCCTGGGGCCTACGGCCTTCCTCCTCTTCTACACCCCGCTGCAGGCCTCCGCCTCGCCCCGCAACACGATCTGCGGCCACCTCGTGGGTGCCCTGGCCGGCTACCTGGCCCTCGTCGTCTTCGGCCTGACCGAGGCCGGCCCAGCCGTCACGGCCGGCGTCGATGGCGCCCGCGTCGCTGCCGCCGCCCTGTCGCTGGGCCTCACCGCGGGGCTGATGGTCTGGCTGCGGGTGCCCCATCCGCCGGCCGGCGCGACGACCCTCATCGTCAGCCTGGGTATCCTGACCCGGCCGGACCAGCTGGCGGTCCTGATGCTGGCGGTCGTCCTGCTCGTCCTCCAGGGCATCGTCATCAACCGGCTGGCCGGGCTGGACTATCCGCTCTGGGCGCCGCGCCCCGCCCCGCCGCTGGAGCCTGTCCGGCCGACCGATGCCATGCCCTGAGGAGTCTGCTGTGACCGATGACCGACCGCCCTTCCAGCCCGATCGACCCGCTTCCGAGCCCGATCGACGCGCCACCGAGCCCGACCGGCCCGCCACCCACGGCAGCCCCGAACGAGCTGCCCGCCAGCTCGACGCGCCCCTCCTCCAGCTGGACCTGGCGGCCGAGACCGCCTCCCTGCGGACCGAGCGGGCCTTCGTCGAGGGCGACCGCAACGCCCGCACCCTGGCCAAGTCATCCTGGTTCCGGCTGACCCTCGTGGCCCTCCGGCCGGGCGCCTCCTTCGAGGAGGCCGACCAGCGGGGCCTGGTGGCTATCCAGGTCCTCGAAGGCGGGCTGACCCTCGCGCTCAGTGGCGGCGATGACGCCGTCGGTCCGGACGGCGCCGCTGAGCGGCCGGTCGCGCTGAGCGTGGGCCACGTCGCCGTCGTGGGCCCCGGCCAGCCCTGGCAGGCCCGCTCCATGGGCGAGACGATCGTCCTCATCCAGCTGTCCTGGCCGCCCGAGCCCGGTGACGCGGGCTGATCAGGCGGGGTCCTCGAGCTCCTCGGCTGCGGCCATCTCCGCGGCCAAGGCGATCTCCTCGCTCGGGGTCGGCTGGCCGCGGCGGGGCGGCTGGTAGGGCATCAGCAGCCGCGCGTAGCCGGCGATGAAGACCGCCTGGAGGCCCGTGGCCACGTAGAAGGGGAGGGCCAGGAGCCCGGCCTCGATGAGCGGGCCGGCGACGGCCGGACCGAGCGAGGAGGGCAGTTGCATCGAGGCGTTGCTGACGCTCACCGCGAGGCCCCGCCGCTCCTCGCGCACGAGGCCCACGACGAGGGCCTGGCGGGGCCCGGCCGTGCCCCGGGTGAAGATCGAGCGGCCGGCGTAGGCCAGCGCGGCCAGGGGATAGGTGGGGGCGAAGGGGATGGCCGCCAGGCAGACGAGCCCGATGCTCCGTCCGACGACGATGGCCCGGATGACGCCCACGCTCTCGGCCAGGCGCCCGACGACGATCGAGGAGGCGGCGGTGAGGATGAAGCTCACCGCCAGGACCGGGGCGATCGAGGCTGGCCCGAGCCCGAAGCGGATGGCGAACCAGTAGGCGATGAGCGGGCCGGTCAGGCCGACGGCGGCGCCGCCCACGGCGTTGACCGCCGAGAGGGCCAGCAGCAGCCGGTTCTCCCGGCGCTGGACCGGGCGGGCCGCGGCGCGCTGCTCGGGCGTGGAGCGGTGGCCCTGGTAGCGCTCCTCGGTGCGGGTCAGGACGACCAGCCCGACGAGGGCCACCGCGGCCGCCAGGACGAAGAGGGGCCGGTAGGCGAGGGGGCCCGGCAGCCAGGCGGCGAAGAGGACGGGGCTCGCCCCGAGGGCCGCCCCGAGGCCCATGCCGAAGAAGCCGAGCGCGCTGTTGAGGCCGAAGATCCAGGGCCGCGCGACCGGCGGTGCGGCCTCCGCGAGCCAGGCCTGCTCGGCCGGGGCGAAGCCGCCCGCATTGCCGTTGGCCCCCCGCCCGAAGCCGCCCAGGATGGCCGCCGGGACGAGGAGGAGCGGCCCGTCGGTGAGGCTGGCCACGATGGCCGTCAGGAGGGCGATGCCCTGGTAGGCCACGAGCAGACGGCGCCGCCCGATGCGGTCGCTCACGGGCCCCACGACCACGGCGAAGGCGGTGTTGGCCAGGCCGGCTCCGGCCAGCACGAGGCCGATGCTCGTGCCGCTCCAGCCGAGGGCCAGGAGGTAGAGGGCGAAGTCCACGACCAGCGTGCCCTGGGAGAGCGAGCGCAGGAAGCGGACCACGAGCAGGCGGCGGATGACCGGCGTCAGCTCGGCCCGCCGCTCGGCGCTGAGCAGGCGCGCGGCGACCGGGGTGATCCGATCGGGGAGGCTCACCGCCCGAGCCTACTGCCCCGCGGCGAGCCCCGGGTCCTGTACAGTCGCCTGCGGTCGCTGCACCGAGCGCCGATGACCTGGCGCAGGGGCGATGGGCATGAGGGAGTGGATGGCAGTGCTGCCGGGCGAGCCGCCGGCCGACCAGGCGCCGCCGCCCGACCAGGCGCCGCGGGCGCGTGTCTCCTACTGGCGTCTGCCGGAACCACCGCCCCCGCCGCCCGGTCCGCTGCCCGGAGCGACGTACGCCAGCGTGGGCCTGCGAGCGGGCGCCTTCCTCATCGACCTCCTACCCCTGGTCCTCCTGGGCACGCTCCTCTTCGTGCCCCTGATGTCCCATCTCTTCGGCGCCATCGCAGCCGCCTTCGACGCCGACCCCACGCTGACCGACCCGACCGTGATCCGGGCCGCCATCGACGCTGCCCTGGCCAAGGACTACCCCGACTTCGTGTGGGGTTTCGTCCAGGCACCCCTGCTGCTGAACGTCTTCGGCCTGCTCTACTTCGGGGGCAGCTGGCTGGTCCTCGGCCGCTCGCCGGGCATGGCCCTCCTGGGCCTGCGGATCGTCCGCGAGGAGGATGGCGCGCGGCCCGGCTTCGGCCGGCTGGTCGTGCGGCTGGTGGGCTTCGTGCTGGGCGCCGCGCCGCTGTTCCTTGGCTACCTATGGGCCCTTTCCGAGCCACGCCACCAGGCCTGGCACGACAAGCTGGCCGGGACCGTCGTGCTGACCGAGGCAAGGTCCTCGGCCCGTACGGCGTCCTCCCCGGACGTGGGCTCGGTGCCCTCGTCGGGGGCCGGCTCGAGTTCGGGCCCGGCCCGGCCGGGTCGACGGCCGTCCATCGGGGCCCTGGCGGGTCGGGGCTGGCGAGTCGAGGTCCAGGAGGCTCGGCGGCTGGCGCTGGTCCTGGCCCCGGTCCTCATCGTCGGGCTGGTCGTCCTCGCCCCCCTCGTCGGGCTCGTGACGAGCCGCCAACAGGTCCAGCTGGCCGCCTCGCTCACGGCGGCCGGCGCCGCGTTGGGGCACGGTGGCTCGACGTCTATCTCCCAGAGCCTGGAGTCCGGTTCGCTGCTGTCATCGGCCGGGCCGACGGCACGGGCCAGCGCCGCCCTCCTCCTCGTGGCCGGACCGATCGGCATGCTCCTCCTGGCCCTCTGCGTGGCGGCCACGCGACCCGCGGGCGGCCTCCTCTCGGGCACCGCGAGCCCGGCGGCTGATGCCTGGCGGGCTGTCCTCGACCGCCTGGCGGCCGTGATCGGCCTGGGCCTGGTGGTCGGGGGCACGATGGCCCTCCAGCAGCTGCTGATCGTGCTGCCGGCCGCCTCCGCGGCCCAGGACCCGGCCCAGAGCCCCGCCGGCGCGGCCACGGCCAGCGGTCTCGGCGCCCTGGCCGGGATCGTGCTCTGGCCGGTCGTCATCTACCTGACCATGGTCTGTTCGCTGGCCACGATCGGCCTCATCCGGGAGCGGCTCGGGGTGCTTGCCGCGCTCGATCGGGCCCGCGCGCTGATGCACGGCCGGCTGCGCTGGTTCGGCGGCCTCCTGATCGTGCTGGGCCTGGCCGCGAACATCGTCCTGGGCCCGATCGCGGAGCTTCCTGTGGCCGTGTTCGGTGGGGCCTATCTGGCCGGCTCGCCGCTGGTCCTCGCGGCCTCGGGCGCGATCACGCTCCTGGGGGGCCTGATCCTGGGGCCGTGGGCCGGGCTGACCATCGTGGCCGCCTACGAGGTGCTGCGGCTCGACGTCCCGATCTGATCCGCCGTCCCGGGTCCCGGGGCCGGGCCCGGGAACCCGGGGTCAGAGGGGGACCGAAGGTCTGGGGCCGAAGGTGGTGGAGATGAGGGGACTCGAACCCCTGACCCCCGCGATGCGAACGCGGTGCTCTTCCAGCTGAGCTACATCCCCAGGGTGGCCGAGTATACCGTCAGGTCGGCTGCCCAACCAGCGGCTGCCTGTCCTGCGCGGG
>DASUKL010000064.1:0-9365 GCA_036278755.1 Candidatus Limnocylindrales bacterium
GAGCGCGTGGCCGTCCGGCCTGGACAAAGGAGCCGTGGGGGACGGGTTTGGCCAGGGCTCGGCCGGGCGAGCGTCGTCGTGCCGACGAGCGACGTCGTGCCGACGAGCGCCGCAGCGCCGGACGCGGCTGTGGGGCCGGACTCGGCTGGGGGGCGACACGGCCGGCAAGACGCGGGGCTATCGTTCCGTGGCAGTCGGAGGTGCAGTCAGGGATGACCCGCTACGTCGTGGATGCCCAGACGTTGCTCCACATCGTCACGACCGGGATCCAGGTCCACCCCGACCACCGACTGATCGCCCCGGATCGCGTGCGGTCGGAGGCGCTCGAACTCCTGTATACGCAGGTCCGACGCGGCGAGCTCGCGGAGGACGAGGCGCTGCGGCTCCACGTCCGACTGACCGAGGTCAAGATGCGCCTCCTCGGCGACAGGGTGTCCCGACGGACGGCCTGGTCGATCGCTCGCGAACACGACTGGGAGCACATCAGCCCGGCAGAGTACCTGGCCGTCGCCCGACTCCAGGCGGACGCGCTCATCACGGTCGATACGTCACTGGCCCGGCTGGCGGACGGCGTCGTGCCCCTCGCTACGGTCGAGGATCTGAGCAAGCCCTAGCCTGGGACGGCACAGCCCCGAGATCGCCCGAGCCCGAACGTCCGGGCCAGCAGCTCCGTGCCCGAGACCGCTGAGCCTCCGAGCCTCCGAACCCAGACCCTCAGGCCTCTTCGCGGCCGGCCATGAGCCGCTCATGCTCCACGGCACGTTCGGCCTGGTGGGACCGCATCTGGGCCGCGCCCGGCAGGAAGAGGGCCAGGATGAAGCACAGCCCCACGATGGCGGCACTGAGGATGAAGCCCGTGCCGTAGGCCGCCTGCAGCGCGGCCGCGGTGCCCGGATCGCCGCTCGGGGTCAGGCCACCGGCCTGGGCCACCACGACCGCGGTGAGGGCGGCCAGGCCGAACGAAGCGGAGACCTGACGGACGGCCGAGCGGAGGGCCGAGCCGCGGGCCAGGAGGGCCTGGGGCAGGACGTTGAGCCCGGCCAGGGTGTTGGGCGTGAGGGCCATGGCGTTCCCGAAGCCCTGCAGGGTGACCATCAGCACGATGGCCCAGGCCGGCGTGTCGAGGCTCGTCCCCGCGAGGAGCACCGCCGCCAGGCCGATGCAGACGAGGCCCACGAGCACCGGCGGGCGGACCCCCAGCCGATCGGCCAGCTGGCCACCGAGGGGTGCGGCGATGGCCGCGGCCAGGGCGGCCGGGGTCAGGATCACGCCGACGTCGAACGGACTGAGGCCCCGGATCGCCTCCAACTCGAGGGGCACGAAGACGAGCACCGCGAACTGGGCGATGACCAGGCCCCCGACGATGGCCAGGCTGACCGAGAAGCCCGGGATGGCGAACATGCGGACGTCGATGAGCGGCTCGGGCCGCCGCAGCTCATGCCGCACGAAGCCGGCCAGGGCCACCGCGGCGAGGCCGAAGAGGCCCACGGTCGGCGGGGCCAGCCAGCCCCAGTCGTTGGCCTCGGAGAGCGCCAGGAGGCCGGCCCCCAGGCCCACCGCGACGAGCCCGAAGCCCCAGCCGTCGAAGGGCCGCGGCTCGCGGAAGCCGGCGAAGCGCAGGACCCGCCAGCCCACGACCAGGCCCACGATGCCGATGGGCACGTTGACGAGGAAGAGGAGGCGCCAGGTCCATTGGGTCACGATGAAGCCACCCAGCACCGGCCCGACCGCCGGGGCCGCGGCGATGCCCAGGCTCCAGAGGCCCATGGCCATGCCCCGCCGGTCGGCCGGGAAGTGCTCGTAGATCATCGTCCGGCCCACGGGGAAGATCGCGCCGCCGCCCAGGCCCTGGAGGATGCGGGCGAGCACGAGGAGGGGCAGGTCGGGAGCCAGGGCGCAGAGCAGCGAGCCGACCGTGAAGAGGGCCAGGCTACCCAGGAAGACCCCCTTGCGGCCGACCCGATCCGCCAGCCAGCCGGTGGCCGGCTGGACCACCCCGAGGGCCAGCAGGTAGCCGGTGATGATCCAGTCGATGCCCCCCGTGGCGCCCAGATCGAGGCCGATCCGGGGCAGGGCGATGGCCACGATCGTCTGGTCGAGGGCGACCATGAACGTGCCGATGAGGACGGCCCCCAACGACGTCCATTGGGCCCGTCCGATGGGCGTGGGCCGGGCGGCGGCGTGGTCGGCAGCGCTCGGGTCGGCCATGGGGGCAGCATGCCGCGCCGGACCCCTCCCCGCACAGGACGGGAGGTGGCCCGTCCATGTAACATGTATGCTGCCATGTCGACCATTAGCAGTCAACGGATGAGCCCGAGCGCTCGAGGCGCCCGACCGAGCCCCGACGCCCGATGAGCCGAGCCGCGGTAGCCCGACCATGAGCCGCCTCGGCCCGCGCGAACCATCAGGCCTCACGGTGGCCACCCGACTGAGCGTCGACCAACTCCTCTGGGTGGCCAACACCCGTCACGGGCCGGCCGCGCACTGGCACGCTCGGGTGGCCCTGGATGGTCCGGACCACGATCACCTGGCCGATCCGCAGGAAGCCCAGGCCTACCTCGGTGCGCATCACGTCCCGCTGCCCGACGGTCTGCCTCGACCACGCGACCTGGCCCGCTTGGCCGTCGTCCGCGAGAGCGTGCGCGGCCTCCTCACCGCCGAGGCTCCGGCACTGACACCGGACCTGGCCCAGCTCATCGCCCAGGCGCGCTTCCGCGTGGCGGTGGGCGGCGGCCTCGAGTCCGCGGCCCCGGGTTGGGCCGGCCTCGTCGAGGACCTCGTCCTGCCCTATCTCACCCTGGTCGAGCTGCGGGACCGGCTGCGTTCCTGCGGCAACCCGCTCTGTCGTCTCGTCTTCGTCGACCAGTCCAAAGGCCACTCCCGCCGCTGGTGCGACAGCGGCGGCTGCGGCAACCGGGTCCGGGTGGCCCGACATCGCCACGCCGCGATGGACCGCCACAGGACGGATCGCCACGCCAGCTCGAAACGTGCCCTCGACGTCTCTGCCTAGCCGCCGCGCCGTGGCCGTCCTCCTGGCCTTCCTCCTGAGCGGCTGTGCCACCGCGCCCTCGGCTAGCCCCTCTACCCGTCAGCCGTCCGACCTGTGGGTCCAGGCCACCGTGGAGCTGCCCTCGATCGTCACCGCCCAGGCCTCCGGGGCGCCCCTCGGCCAGCAGTGCTCGCCCTGCCATCAGAGCGTCGTGGACCTGCTCCTCGGCGTGGCGACCACCCCCTCCGGGTTCATCGCCGTGGGCATCCAGGAACCGCCCGCCGTAGCCGTCGCCTGGCGCTCCGTCGATGCCGGACGGACCTGGACGCCACTCCCCGGGTTGCGGGCGGTGGACGGATCCGAGGCCGACGCGGCGGTCGCCGCGCACGGCCGCATCGTCGTCGTCGGCGGCGGTCCGGATGGTGCCCTCTCGTGGGCGTCTACCGACGGCGGCGACGCCTGGACCACGGCTCCCGCCAGCCCGGACCTGGCCGGCCCCCACGGCACCGCGCGTATGACCTCGGTCATCGCCTGGGGCGACGGCTTCGTCGCGGCCGGGCTACGGGACTCGCTGGAGACCGGCCGCTCCGCGGCCGAGGTCTGGTCCTCGCCGGACGGCCTGACCTGGCAGCTGGTCGCGGGCGGGACAGACCCCGACGCAGGCGACACGGGCGGGGCCGACATGGGCGGAGCGATCTACGGCCTGGCGGCGACGAGCGACACGATCGTGGCCGTCGGCACGACCGGCGACCAGTTCCGCGGCCCGGCCGGGGTCTGGCGTTCCCATGACACGGAGCACTGGTCGAACGTGACCTCGGCCGACCTGGCCCAGGGGGCCATGGCCGCCGTGACGGCCGGCGGTCCCGGCTTCGTGGCCGTGGGTTCGGGCCACGGCGACACCGGAGCGGCAGCCTGGGTCTCGGCCGACGGGGAAAGCTGGCGTTCGGCTCCCGATACATCGGCCTTCCAGCATCACGGCCTGCCGATCCGCATGGCCGCCGTGATCCCCGTGGGCGCCGGGCTGGCCGCCGTGGGCTGGATGTCGTCCGCGGCCAACGGGACGGGCACCATCTGGCGATCGGCCGACGGCCTGACCTGGACCCGCGACCCCGATCAGACGAGCCTGCTGGGCGGCGAGCTCACGGACGTGGCCCTCGCGCCGGACACCCTCGTCGGCGTGGGCCTGGGTGGCTACCCCGACAACGACCAGGCCCAGGTCTGGCTCGGCCCGCGCTAAGGCCGTCCTGGCCCCCCGCGGGCAGGCATCGAGCGGATGCAAGGAGACTGATAGACCTGTCCGCAGGCCGCCCATCGCCTGGGTGAGGCCCGGGGTGCGATGCTCCTAACGAGCCCTCGGAGTGGCGCGCCGTCGCCCCGGCGGCTCGCCACCGAACCATCTCACCCCTCGACGAAGGAGGTCGACGATGCCGGAGCTCAGCACCAAGAAGCGCGAGTCCCTCCCCGACTCAGCCTTCGGGCTGCCCGACGAGCGGAAGTACCCCATGCCTGACAAGTCCCACGCCCGCAATGCCAAGGCCCGAGCGAGCCAGCAGGAAGAAGCGGGCGATCTGACGGAGCGCGAGAAGCGGAAGATCGACCGCAAGGCCGATAAGGTCCTCGACCGCTAGTCCGGCACGCATGGCCAGGCCCGGGTCTGCCAAGGCCGGCAACGCCGGCTAGCGGCTCAGCCCTGCGGCCTGGCCCAGGTCGAGCCGGCCCTCGTAGAGGGCCTTGCCGACGATGGCCCCCGAGCAGCCGAGGTCGGCCAGGGCCCGCAGGTCGTCCAGGCCCCGCACGCCACCGGATGCGATGACCTCGAGGCCCGGCGCGGCCCGACGGACGGCGGCCATCAGTCCCAGGTCGGGACCCGAGAGGTCGCCGTCCCGTTCGATGGCCGTCACCACGGCCCGGCGCAGACCCGTCGCCGTCAGCTCTGCCAGCACCTCGGGCACCGGCCGCCGACGGGCCCCGGCCGTCCAGCCGTCGCCCAGCGCCTGGCCATCGCGGACATCGAGGGCGGCCACGATCCTGTCCGGGCCGTAGCGGACGACCAGCCGCTCGGCCAGGCTGGGATCGGCCAGGAGGGCGCTGCCCAGGACGGCCCGCTCGGCACCTGCGGCCAGGGCCGCCCCGACCGCCGCCTCATCGCGCAAGCCGCCGGCCACCTGGCAGGGCACGCTTATCGCGGCCACGATGGCGGCCACCAGCGCGGCCTGGACAGGGACCCCGAGCCGGGCTCCATCGAGGTCGACGAGGTGCAGACGCGTCGCACCGGCCGCGACCCAGCGGGCGGCGACGGCCAGCGGATCGGTTCCGTAGCCCGTCTCTCGGTCGAAGGCCCCCTGATGCAGCCGCACGACCCTCCCGCCGCGCAGGTCGAGGGCCGGGATCACCTCCATCGGCGGCTCCACGTTGACCCTCGGCGCCCCCTCGTCGGCCAGCTCCGGGCGTCCGCTGTGGGGTCCTTGCCCGCGCGGCGTATTAGCATGCTATCATGCTAGCATGATGAAACGAGGGACCCGGGCCGAGGTCGCTGGAGCAGGCTGGCGCTCGCCCGCCACCGACGACCTGCTCGACACGATCCTGGCCCTTCGCAGCCGAGACGAGGCTGAACGCTTCTTCCGCGACCTGTGCACCCTGGCCGAGCTGCACGAGATGACGCAGCGCTGGCAGGTCGTGCGCCTCCTGGACGAGGGGCGGCACTACGCCGAGATCAACCACGCGACCGGCGTCAGCACGGCCACCATCACCCGCATCGCGCAGTGGCTGCGCCATGGCGAGGGCGGCTACCGCCTGGCCCTGAAGCGCCGCCCATCGTGAGCCGCACCGATCGCCTGCGCCTGGCCGTGCCCAACAAGGGCCGCCTGCTGGAGCCCACGATGCGCCTCCTCGACGACGCCGGGCTGGCCCTCGAGACGAGCCCCCGGCTGCTCGTCGCCCGTGCCGAGGCGGCCCCCATCGACGTGCTGGCGGTGCGCACCGAGGATATCGTCGAGCTCGTCGCCGACGGCGCGGCGGACCTCGGCGTGACGGGCCTCGACCTGCTAGTCGAGTCGGGAGCCGAACTCGAAGCCCTGCTCGAGCTCGGCTTCGGCCGCTGCCGCCTGGAGGCCGCCGTGCCCAGCGACGCTGCGGCCCGGGACCTGGCCGCCCTGGACGGCAGTCGGCTGGCCACCAGCCATCCCGAGACCGCCCGCCGCTTCTTCGCCGGCCGAGACATCGCCGTCGAGCTCGTGCCCATGACCGGCTCCGTGGAGGTGGCCCCCCGACTGGCCCTGGCCGACGGCATCGTCGACCTCGTGGCCACCGGCTCGACCCTCACGGCCAACGGGCTGCGCTCGGTCGGGTCACTGCTCGAAAGCCAGGCCGTCCTCGTCGGCCGTCCCGCGGCCCAGCCCCACGACGGCCTCGTCGGCGACCTCCTCGCCATGCTCGGCGCCGTCGTCGCCGGACGGCGCCGCAAGTACCTGATGATGAACGCGCCTCAGGCCGCCCTGGCGGACATCCAAGGCATCCTGCCCGGCCTTGACTCGCCCAGCGTCATCCCCCTGGCCCATCCCGGCCACGTGGCCGTCCATGCCGTGGTCGGGGCGGACGAAGTGTGGGGCGTCCTGCCCCGGCTGCGCGAGGCCGGGGCGACCGGGATCCTGGTCATGCCCATCGAGAAGCTGCTCGCATGACGGAGCTGCTGCGGCACGTCCGCCTCGCCGACCTCGCGCCGGCCGAGCGTCAGGCCATCGTCCAGCGCAGCGCGACGGTGCCCGAGTCGGTCCGGGCGGGGGCTCGGGCCATCGTGGCCGAGGTGCGGCGGGGCGGCGACGCGGCCGTTCGCGCGGCCAACGAGCGCCTCGGGGGTGGCTTGCCTCCGGGTCAGGACGGCCTCCCCGCCGCGCTGCGGATCGCGCCGGCCCGGCTGGCCGAGGCGGCCGCGGCCCTGCCCGCCGACCTGCGAGCGGGCCTCGAACGCATGGCCGTCAACATCGAGCGCTTCCACGCCGCCCAGCTGCCCGACCCGCGGCAGCGCTGGGTGGACATCGAGCCGGGCATCCGCGTCGGGCGGGCCTGGCGACCCCTCGAACGCGTGGCCGCCTACGTCCCCGGCGGCACCGCGGCCTACCCGTCCTCGTTGCTGATGACCGCCATCCCGGCCCGCCTGGCCGGGGTCGGGTCGTTCGTCGTGGCCACCCCGGCGGGGGCCGAGGGCCAGCTATCGCCCGCCCTCCTCGGTGCGGCGGGGCTGCTGGGCATCGAGGAGCTGTACGTCATGGGCGGGGCCCAGGCCATCGCCGCCCTGGCCTGTGGCACCGAGTCGATCCCCGCCGTGGACAAGATCGTCGGCCCCGGCAACGCCTGGGTCACCGCGGCCAAGCTCGAGGTCCTGGGCCTGACCGGCATCGACCTCCCCGCCGGCCCCTCGGAGGTCATGGTCCTGGCCGACGAGACGGCCGATCCCCGCCATGTCGCGGCCGACCTGTTGAGCCAGGCCGAGCACGGCCCCGATTCGGCCGCCGTGTTGGTGACGACCGCCCCGGCCCTCGTCCCGGCCGTCGTGGCCGAGGTCGAGCGCCAGCTGCCCAGCCTCCCCCGCCACGATCTCCTGCGCGTCTCGCTGGGCGCGGCCGGCCTGGTCGTCGAGGCGGCCGACATCGCGGACGCCCTGGCCTTCGTCGACGCCTACGCCCCCGAGCACCTCTCGATCGTGGTCGCCGATCCGGCGGCCGCCTTCGCTCGGCTGCGCCATGCGGGCTCGGTCTTCCTGGGGCCCTATGCGCCCGAATCGGCCGGCGACTACGCCACCGGCTCCAACCACGTCCTGCCCACGGGTCGGCTGGCGCGGGCCTACGGCGCCCTCTCGGTCGAGGACTTCGGGACCTGGATCCAGGTCCAGGAGGTCACCCGAGAGGGCCTGGCCGCCATCCGACCCACGGTCGCCGTGGTGGCCGAGGCGGAGGGGCTGAGCGCCCACCGGCGGGCCGTCGACGTCCGCTTCGAGGAGGCCTGACGTGTCCGAGGTCTACACCTGGGAGCCGTCGAACGCGGCCATCGCCGCCCGCTACGGGCTCGACCCGGCCGACATCCTGCGCTTCGACACGAACACCTCCCCCCAGGCCCCGCCCTTCGTGGCCGAGACCCTGGGCGGGCCCTTCGACCCGCCGCTGAACGAGTATCCGGACTCGGCCTACGCCGCGCTGACCGCTGCGGCGGCCGCCTACCTCGAGGCCCCGAGCGAGGAGATCATCGTCGGGGCCGGCGCCGACGAGCTGCTCGACCTGGCGGCCAAGGCCTTCCTGCCCGCCGGCGGAGCAGCGCTCCTGCCGGTGCCCACCTACGGCATGTACGGGGTCCTCACCAGCCAGCGCGGGGCGCGCATCGCCGCGCTCCCCCGCCGCGGACCGGAGGAAGGCTTCGCCCTGGATCGCGAGGCGGTCATCGCCCGACTGCCCGACGTCCAGCTGGTCTGGCTCTGCGACCCCAATAACCCCACCGGCCGCAGCGAGGATCCGGCGACCCTGGAGGCCATCCTCGACGCGGCGGCCGGGCTCGGGGCGAAGGGTCCCCTGGTCGTCGTCGACGAGGCCTACCACGAGTTCGCGGGCACGTCCGTGGCCGGCTGGCGCGGCCGCTACGAGCGCCTGCTCGTCCTCCGCACCCTGTCCAAGGCCTTCGGCCTGGCCGGCGTGCGCGTCGGCTACGGCGTGGCCGCCCGGCCCACGATCGCCCGCCTGGAACGGGTCCGGCCGCCGGGCAGCATCTCCACCGTCTCGGCGACCCTGGGCGCGACGGCCCTGGCTCGTCCGGAGCTGGCCCGAGCCAACGTCGCTCGGCTGGCCGAGGAGCGGGCGCGGCTCGCGGCCGGTCTCGTCGCCTGCGGCTGGCAGCCGTATCCGAGCACGGCCAACTTCCTGCTGGTCCGGGTGGGCGACGGCACGGTCGCGGCCGCGGAGGCAGCGGCCGACGGGCTCCTCCGCGCGGGGATCGTGCCGCGGACGTTCGGCCCGGCCAACCCACTGCGGGGCCACCTGCGGCTGACGGTCCGCGACCGGGCCTCGGACGACCGGCTGCTGGCTACGCTGGCCGCACTGGCCGAGCGGCCCGGGCAGGCCGAGCCGGCCGGGCAGGGACGGTCATGACCACGCGGCAGGCGACGGTCGAGCGGTCGAGCCGCGAGACCACGATCCGCCTGGAGCTCGACCTCGACGGCAGCGGCACGGCCGAGGTGCGGACCGGCCTGGGCGCCTACGACCACCTCCTCGATAGCCTCGCCCATCACGCCCTCTTCGACCTGCGCATCGAGGCCCGCGGCGACCTCGAGGTGGACGACCACCACACGGTCGAGGACGTGGCCCTGGCCCTCGGCCAGGCCATCGACGAGGCC
>DASUKL010000065.1:0-9182 GCA_036278755.1 Candidatus Limnocylindrales bacterium
AAGGACCGCGCGGTGGCATCCATCCGGGCCACGAACCGGTCCTCCGAACCGGCGTCCCAACGGGCCAGGACCGCGGCGATGTTGTTCGCCGATGGCAGCAGTAGGGCCTGCAGGGCCTGCAGTTCGGTCAGCCGCTCGCCAGCCGCGACCGATACGATCGACTCGTCCTGTCGTCGCCGGCGGGCCGTATCGGCGACGTCGGCCTCGGTGAGGACGATCGTCGGCCCACTCGCGCCAGGCTGGAGCGGGTGATCGAGGAGCACCAGATAGGCCGTCATCACCTTGGCGATGCTGGCGATCGGCGCTGCGTGCTGGTTCGGGCTGGCCTGGACCGGCTCCCCTGATTGGACGAAGGCGGCCTGGCCATGGATCGGCCAGATCGTCCTGGGTGGCGCGTCACGGGGACCGTACTGGCGCTCGCCCAGGACCGGGATGAGCGATGACGCCGGCGAGGACACGGTCGCCAGCGAGGGCGAGGAGGACGACGGGGACGGGGACGGGGACGTGGACGAGGGGGAGGTCGGCGCTGGCGTCTGGTGGCCGAAGCCCCCGATGAGTGTCGCGCTGAGGACGACCACGGCCGCGAGGATGATGGATCGGGCATGGCGGGCCGCGGTCCATGCGGGTGTAGGGTGGGCCATGCACCCAGCCAACACCATGGCGTGTCGCGGGAACGTAGGCGGATCCCGATATGCCGAAGATACGCCGCGCCACGTACCATCCCCTGAGGTGCGCGTGCTAGTCGTCGAGGACGAGCCTTACATGGCAGGAGCCATCCGCGATGGCCTGCGTCTCCAAGCCATCGCGGCGGACATCGCCGCCGACGGCGACGCGGCCCTGGAGTTGCTGAGCCTCAACGCCTATGACATCGCGGTCCTCGACCGCGACATCCCGGGGCCTTCAGGCGACGCGATCGCCGCACACATCGTCGCCTCGGGCAGTGGCATGCCGATCCTCATGCTCACCGCCGCCGACCGTCTCGATGACAAGGCCAGCGGCTTCGAACTCGGGGCCGACGACTACCTCACCAAGCCGTTCGCGATGCGAGAGCTCGTCCTCCGGCTCCGGGCCCTCGACCGCAGGCGCGCCCACAGCCGACCGCCCGTCCGCGAGGTCGCCGGGCTGCGCGTCGATCCGTTCCGCCGCGAGGTCTTCCGGGACGGTCGATACATCGCCCTGACCCGGAAGCAGTTCGCCGTGCTCGAAGTCCTCGTCGCGGCCGAAGGCGGCATCGTCAGCGCCGAAGGCCTCCTCGCGCAGGCCTGGGACGACAATGCCGACCCCTTCACCAATGCCGTGCGCATCACGATCTCCGCCCTGCGCAAACGGCTCGGTGAACCCTGGTTGATCGCGACCGTGCCCGGCGTCGGCTACCGCATCGAGACCCGATCGACCGCAGGGGTCGAAGGAGGCAAGCATGGCTAGGCCGCCGGGGCTGAGTGTGCGGCTCCGACTGACCCTCAGCTACGCCGGGTTCCTCCTCCTGGCGGGCGTCCTGCTGCTCGCGGTCGTATGGGTGTTCCTGCTGCGGTACGTGCCCGACCGCCAGATCGAGGCGCTCGGTTTCGTTCCCAACCGCTCCGACCTCCTCGACGCCTTCGCCCCCAAGGCCGCGGCGGTGCTGGGCTTCCTGCTCGTGTTCGGTCTCGTCGGCGGGTGGGTCCTGGCCGGACGCATGCTCAGCCCGCTGAGACGCATCACCGACGCCACCCGGATCGCGGCCGATGGATCGCTGTCCTATCGGATCCGGATGGAAGGCCACGATGACGAATTCCGCGAGCTGGCCGACGCCTTCGACGCCATGCTCGCGCGGCTCGAAGTGCACGACGCCGAGCAGCAACGATTCGCCGCGAACGCCTCCCATGAGCTGCGTACGCCCCTGGCCATCACCCAGGCGCTCCTCGAGGTGGCTCGCGACGATCCGGATCGCGATGTCACCGAGCTCATCGGCCGTCTGCACGCCGTCAACGGCCGAGCCATCGACCTCACCGAGGCGTTGCTGCTGCTCAGCCGTAGCGATCGGCGTCCCTTCACCCGGGAGCCGGTCGACCTGTCCCTCCTCGTCGAAGAAGCCGCCGAGACGCTCCTGCCGTTGGCCGAACGGCGCGCCGTCACCATCGAGACCTCCGCCGCCAGGGCCCCTACCTCGGGTTCCCCCGCCCTCCTGCTGCAGTTGACGACCAACCTGCTGCAGAACGCCATCATCCACAACCTGCCGGAAGGGGGGACCGTGCGGATCGCGACCGGCATCCGGTCGACGAGCGCGATCCTGACGATCGAGAACAGCGGCGAAGCGCTCGGTCCGCAGATGGTCCAGACACTGACGGAGCCGTTCCAGCGCGGCGTCCGCCGGACCCACACGGACCACGGCGGCGCCGGCCTCGGCCTGGCCATCGTCAAGAGCATCACCCAGGCACACGATGGGACCCTCACCCTCAGCCCCCGTGCCGACGGCGGGCTGCGCGTCATGGTGCAGCTGCCCGGAGCGACCGAGGACGGGGCGGTCCAGGCCTTCACGACGGCGCCCGCAAGGGGTCCAGTGCCGGCTCCTCGCGTCGGTAGGGCACGTTGACGACGACCGTGTGGGGCCGGCCCAGCAAGGCCCGTCGAAGGCGGTCGACCGTCTGGTTGTAGAGCGCCCGCTCCCACCAACTCGGGGCCACGTACTCGGGCAGGACGACGAAGGTGATCGGGGCGGCGCGATCCGGCGGCCAGGACCGGTCGAGGACGTCGAGATAGGCGACCAGGGGACCCACCAGGGCCCGGTAGGGCGACTCGACGATGACCAGCGGCACGTTCGACAGCTGGCGCTCCCAGCGGGCCCGAAGGGCCGCCGCCTCGTCGGGTCGATCGGAGACGAGGACGGCCCGCAGATCCTGGGAGATCGAGCGGCCGACGTTGATGGCCTGGACGACCGAGCGGTCGAGGCCGGCGACGGGGATCACCACCCGCTCCTCACGGTGGGGCGTCGGGATGACCGCCTCCGGCCGGATCTCCAGTCGGCGGGCCGAGTGGCGGTACTGGCGCTCGATGAAGACCATCGCCGCCACCAGCACCGGGATGAGGATGACCACGAGGTACGCGCCGGCGACGAACTTCTCCGAGACGACGATGACGAGGACGATCGTGGTGAGGAGCGCGCCGAAGCCGTTGACGACCAGCCGCCACCGCCAGCCGGGCCCCCGTAGCCGCAGCCAGTGGCGGACCATGCCGGCCTGGGACAGCGAGAAGCAGACGAAGACGCCCACCGCGTACAGGGGGATCAACAGGGTCGTCGTCCCGCCGAAGATCACCAGGAGCCCGGCCGCGAGGCCGGCCAGGAGGACGACCCCCCAGGAGTAGACCAATCGGTCACCGCGGAACGTGAACTGCCGCGGCAGGTAGCCGTCCTCCGCCAGGATCGCAGCCAGGCGGGGGAAGGCGTTATAGGACGTGTTGGCGGCCAGGAAAAGGATGAGCATCGTGGCCACCAGGAGGACTCCCTGGAGGAGCGAGCCGGCCCCGAACACGGCACCCGCGATGAGGGCGATGACGGAGGGGTAGCCGCCGACCGAGGGCACGACGCCGTAGGCGCTGGCGACCAGCGAGATGCCGATGAACGTCGTCCCCAGGAGGATGGTCATGGCCAGCATCGTGTTGGCCGCGTTGCGCGCCTCGGGCGGCTTGAAAGCTGGCACGCCGTTGGCGATGGCTTCGACCCCGGTGAGGGCCACGGAGCCGCTGGCGAAGGCCTTGAGCAAGAGGAACAGCGACAGCGAGTCCGCCCCCAGCCCCACGGCGTCGGGCTGGCGGGGCAGCGGCACCACGGACCCGGTCACGACGTGGAGGAGGCCCACGACGACGACGCCCAGGGCCAGGACGACGAACGCGTAGGTCGGGACGGCGAAGATGTTGCCGGACTCCCGCAGCCCGCGCAGGTTGGCCAGGGTCATGGCTGCGATGACGACCACCGCGATGAGGACCTTGTAGGGCCCCGCCGGGGGCGCGAGCGAGGCCAGTTGGTCCAGGGCCGCGGAGGTCGACACGGCGACGGTCATGACGTAGTCGATGAACAGCGCCGCCGCCGCCACGAGGCCGAGGATCGGTCGCAATTCGGCCCGAGCCACCGCGTACGCACCCCCACCGCCAGGGAAGACCTGGCAGACCTGGCGGTAGCTGACCACCACGACGGCCAGCATCACCGCGATGGCCGCCGAGACCCAGATCGAAGCCACGAGGGCCGCGGCGCCGGCCAGGGTCAGGACGCGCAGGATCTCCTCCGTCGCGTAGGCCGACGAGCTGATGGCGTCGGAGCTGAAGATCGGCAGCGCCTTCTTCTTCGCGAGCCGCTCGCCCATCTCCTCATAGTTCGAGAGCGGTCGGCCGAAGAGGATCGCCCGCAGGCGCGCCACCGCTCGGCCGGTCGTGGTCCGCGGCGCCGAAGCGGACTCGCGGGCCACCAGCTGGCCCTGGCCCGCGTAGCGGAAGTACGTGCTGTAGGGCCGCACCACCCGGACCCATCGATCGCCGAGCTTGCGGCCCTGGTGGGCCTCGAGCGGGTCGCCTTCCATGGCCTCAGGCTGCGCGGCGGGCCCAAGAGGCGGAGGGGTCGCCGCGGGTCGGGCGGCCTAACGTCGGTCTAAGGTCGTTCCTCCCCGGGTCGCCCCTCCGTGGACTCCCCCTCCCCGACCGACTCCCCGACCGACTCTCGGACCCGGTACCCGACGCCCGGCTCCGTGACGATGAGGTCGCGGAGGACACCCGTCGGATCGGCTGCCGCGAGCTTGCGGCGGAGCTGGCTGACGTGGACGTAGACGTAGCTGTCCTCGCCCTGGTACGCCTCGCCCCACACGGCGCGCAGGAGCCGGCCCTTCGTCACGAGACGGCCGCGGTGGGTCAACAGGACCCGCAGCAGCTCGAACTCGCGCGGCGTCAGATCCACATCCTTGCCGTGGAGACGGACCTCGTGCCGCGCAGCGTCCAAGGCGAGTGGGCCGACGACGATGCGACCCTCCTCGTCAGCGGCAGGCCCCGCGGCGTGCCGCAGGGCCACCCGCAGCCGTGCGTGCAGCTCATCCACGCCGAACGGCTTGGTCACGTAGTCGTCCGCACCGCGCTCCAGGGCGGCCACCTTCTCGCGCTCCTCGTAGCGGCCAGAGAGGATGACGATGGGCGTGGCCGCCTCGCGGCGGATGCGTCGGACGAGGTCCAGGCCGTCCACATCCGGCAGGCCCAGGTCGAGAAGCACGACGTCGGGTCGGCGAGCCGCCCAGCGCTCTAGGCAGGTCCGCCCATCCGGCGCCTCGACGGGCCGGTAGCCGCGCAGACGGAGGTCCCGGACGATGGCCCCCCGGGCCTCGTCGTCGTCCTCGACGACGAGCACGATCGGGCCCGCCGCGGCCCGCTCGCCGCTGCGCCCGGCCTGGGCGATCACCGGCCCGGACCCTCGGCCGCCACGAGTGCGGGTGCGCTCGGGAGGTCGATATCGATGGCCAGTCCGCCGAGCTGGCTGCGCCGGGCTTCGATCCGGCCGCCCATGGCTTCCACGAGGCCGCGGCTGACGGCCAGCCCGATGCCGGTGCCCGCCCGTGAGCCACGGCTCGCCTCGGGCAGGCGGTAGAACTTGTCGAAGAGCCGAGGCAGGGCCGCTTCGGGCACACCCGGCCCGCCGTCTTCGATCGTCAGGCGCACCAGCCCGTCGTCCAGGACCTGGGCCCCGATCCGCAGGGCCGCCCCGCGTGGTGTGTGCTTGATGGCGTTGTCGACGACGTTCGTCACCGCCGCGTCGAGGAAGAGCGGATCGACACGGACCGGTGGGGCCTCCAGGGCCAGGGCAAGGGGTCGGTCCCCGAGCCGCGGTCGGAGACGATCGAGGACCGCCCGCAAGCTGTCGTCGAGCTCGACCACCTCCGTCTCGCCCCGGAGCGCCCCGGCCTCGATCCGACTGAGGTCGAGGAGGTTGGTGACGATGCGAGCGAGATAGTCCACCTCGCGCTCGATCGCCTCGGCGCTCTCGCGTTGGTCCTCGACCGAAAGGCCGGTGCCGGGACGCAACGTGCCGGCCGCGGCCCGGATCGTGGCCAGCGGCGTTCGCAGGTCGTGGGAGACTGATTGGAGGAGGGCCGACTTCAGCGCATCGCTCTGGCGGGCGATCTCCACCGCCTGCGCCTCGGCCGCGAGGCGGTCCTGGCGCAGGGCCTGGCCGATCTGGTCAGCGGCCGCGGCCAGGAGCCGTGTCTGGGGCCGGTCCGGGTCGCCGCGCTGACGTCGCCGGGACGCCCACAACGAGCCGTACCGTTCCCGGCCGGCCTCGATCCGGACCTCGTAGGTGCCCAGCGCCCGCCCGGGCCACCCCATGGTGCCGGGGCGCTCGCGGCCCGGCGTCGGGATGTGGACCCGGATCCAGCGGGCGGGCGTGTCGCCCGGGGTGCGCTGGAGGACCTGACGGATCGCCGCGCTGGGCAGTGGCCCCTCAGGATCGGTATCGGCTGCAGGGCCCTCCCGGGCCCCCTCGGGGCCGAGGGTCAGCCAGACGCGCTCGAGGACCGCTTCGCGGCGCAGGATGGCGGCGACCTCGGTCAGAGCCTCGGCCGTGGCCGAGCGCGTGGCCAGGGCACGACTGATGCGGAAGAGGGCCCGAGCCTCCCGTTCCCGAGCCGCGGCCTGCTCCGCCCGGGCTCGCTGGAGGGCTGCAAGCTCCCCGACGACGATGCCCACGAAGAGGAGCAGCACCAGGTTGACGACCTGACCGGGCTGCTCCACGGCGAAGGTCCGCAGCGGCGCGACGAAGAGGAAGTCATTGAGCAGGAATGCGGCGACGGCCGTGGCGACGGCGCTCCAGGTCCCACCGAGGATGGCCACGGCCACGACGGCCACGAGGTAGAGGGCCGACGGGTTGGGAACGCCCAATCCGTTCTGGAGCGCGGCCACGGCCAGTGTCGCCAGGACGAGGCCCGCCCCGGCCAACGCCACGTGCCGCAGGACCTCGCCGGGCAGCGGTCGAGAACGCATCGGCCGATCGTACGACCGTCGGGCTAGAAGCTCGTGCGGTCCGCGCCAGTGCCTGGCCGACCTGCGGCGACGACGCCGGCTATACTTCGTTACGTGAACAGTTCATCTGCCCAACTATCGGTCGCGGGACCTGGCCTGGAGGCCTGCGCGGACCTCATCCTGGAGGTCGTGCCCCAGACCATGCGCCGCATCCGTCGGCAGATGCGGGCCCAGGCCACTCCGCCCGGAGAAGGCGGCCCGACCCCCCTGACGGTGCCCCAGTTGCGGGCCCTCCTGTTCATCCGGCGCAAACCCGACGTGAGCCTCTCGACCCTCTCCGAGCATCTCGGCGAGAGCGCGCCGGCGGCGTCGGCCCTCGTCGAGCGCCTCGTCCGGGCCGGCCTCCTGGAGCGCCGTCCCGACCCCGAGGAACGGCGCCGCATCCAGCTCCGCCTGACGCCGGACGGGCGGGCCCGAGTAGCCCACGTCCAGGCCGAGACCCGGACCTGGATCATGGCCGGCCTGGCGGCCCTCCGCCCGCAGGCCGTCGAGAGCCTCACGGCGGGCCTCGAAGCGCTCCGCCAGGCCACGGCCGCGACGCCGCGGAGCGAACCGTGACGGCCGTCGAACCCCTGACCAGCCCCTTCGCCGCGCCCGATCGAGACAGCGCCGATCCGCTCCGGGACACCGCCGCGGCGGCCGTCGAGATCAGCCACCTACGGTGCGAGTTCGGCCCGCTGACCGCGGTCGAGGATCTCGAGCTCCAGGTGCCGGCCGGCCAGATCTTTGGGCTCCTGGGGCCCAACGGGGCGGGCAAGACAACGACCATCAAGATGCTCATCACGCTCCTGCCGCCCACCGCCGGCACGGCCCGCGTGGCCGGCCACGACATCGTCCGCGAGCCCGTGGCGGTCCGCCGCAGCATCGGCTACGTGCCCCAGCTCGTCTCGGCCGACGGGGCCCTCACGGGCACCGAGAACCTCCAGGTCTCGGCCCGTCTCTACCACCTGCCCCGGGCCGGGCGTGGCCCGGCCATCGCCGAGGCCCTCGACTTCATGGGTCTCGGGGAGGCGGCCGAGCGCCTCACCCGCACCTACTCGGGCGGCATGGTCCGCCGCCTGGAGCTGGCCCAGGCCATGCTCCATCGGCCGGCCGTCCTCTTCCTCGACGAGCCCACGGTGGGCCTCGATCCCACGGCCCGCGACCTCGTCTGGGCCCACGTCGAGCAGCTGCGGGCCGAACGGGGCACGACGATCGTCGTGACGACCCACTACATGGCCGAGGCCGAGGCCCTCTGCGACCAGGTGGCGATCATGCATCACGGCCGGGTCGTGGCCCAGGGCACGGTGCCCGAGCTACGGGCCAGCGCCGGGCCAGGAGCCAGCCTCGACGACGTCTTCCGCCAGGTCACGGGGGGTGACATCGATACCGGAGGGAACCTGCGTGAGGTCACTCGAACGCGCCGCACCGCCCGCCGTCTCGGCTGAGCCCGGGGCGCTCCTCGGCTTCCTCGAGGACACCCTCACCATCGCCGAGGCCGAGCTGCGCAAGATCCGCCACGAGCCGTCCGAGCTCGTCACCCGGGCCGCCCAGCCGGTCCTCTGGCTGCTCGTCTTCGGCTCGGTCCTGGCCCGCACCCGGGCCATCGACACGGGCCCGCTCGGCTACCTCGACTTCCTGGCCCCCGGCGTCCTGGCCCAGAGCGCGCTCTTCATCGCCATCTTCTACGGCCTCGCCGTCATCTGGGAGCGCGACCTGGGGATCATCCAGAAGCTGCTCGTCAGCCCCGCCCCGCGACCGGCCCTGGTCCTCGGCAAGGCCAGTGCCGGCGGCGTCAAGGGCCTCGTCCAGGGCCTCATCATCTACGTCCTGGCCATCCTCATCGGCATCCACGTCCGGCTCGACCCACCGGCCGTCCTGGGCGTGGCCCTGACCGTCTTCCTCGGCTCGGCCCTCTTCGCCACGTTCAGCCTCATCGTGGCCTGCGTCGTCCGCTCCCGGGAGCGGTTCATGGGCATCGGCCAGCTCATGACCATGCCCCTCTTCTTCGCCAGCAGCGCCGTCTACCCCGTCTCGGCCATGCCGCCCTGGCTCCAGGGCCTGGCCCGCATCAACCCCCTGACCTACATGGTCGATGCCATCCGCAGCCTGATGATCGAGGGCGCCGTCAGCGTCGATGGCCTGGGCCTCGACCTCGCCGTCCTCCTCGTCGG
>DASUKL010000066.1:0-65691 GCA_036278755.1 Candidatus Limnocylindrales bacterium
CCCACGTAGTCGATGATGACCGATCCCCCGGCCTGCGGCGTGGCCGCACCGCTGCTAGCGGTTGGCACGTTGGACGCGGAAGCGCCGTTCGTTGGGCTGGCTCCCGAGCTTGCGGCAGGGCTAGGACTAGCTGTCGAACCGCAGGCGCCGACGATAAGGGACATGGCGACCGCTAGGCCAGCCAGCGAGCGTCGAGGTCTGGAGGGAGACCACCTCGCGGGTGGCCTGCGCCGATAGATGGACACGTTCGGTCCTCCTCAGTCGAAGACTAGATGCTGTGACAAGAACGACTCTGATCCACGCCAGCCGACGTGTACGTCGGCTCAGTCGATGCTCCAACCACCATCCACGACGATCGCCGTACCCGTAACGAATCCCGCGCCGGGGCCAGCCAGATAGACGGCCGCGGGTGCGATCTCCTCCGGCTGCGCCAGCCGGCCGAGCGGGGTCCCGTCAAGCTTCTGCTGACGCACGGCCGGGTCGCGCAGGGACTCCTCGGTCATCGCCGTGACGACGACGCCCGGACAGATCGAATTGACGTTGATGTTGCGCGTGGCGCAGTCGACCGCCATGGCCCTGGTGAGCATCACGACCGCGCCCTTCGAGGCGCAGTACGCGGCCCGGCCTGGGGACGCGACCAGGCCGGCAACGGAGGCGACATTGATGATCCGCCCACCGCCACGCGCGCTCATGTGAGGGATCACCGCTTTGGAGCACAGGAAGACACTCTTCACATTGACCGCCATCACATGGTCCCAGTCCTCCTCTGCGAGCTCCTCGACCATGCCGAGCCAGCCGGTACCCGCGTTGTTCACGAGCACGTCGATGCGCCCCCAACGGTCGATGACGTCGCCGACCGCTGCCTCGACCTCGGTGCGAGCGGTGACATCCACGGATTGGGCGATCGATGTGCCACCGGCGGCCTCGATCTCAGCGGCAACGGCGACGCCGCGCTCCGGCTGACGTTCGAAGATCGCGATCGCGAAGCCCTCTGCGGCGAGGGCCCGAGCGATCGCCCGCCCGATCCCCGAACCCGCCCCGGTGACGACCGCTACCGGTCGTGTCTGCTCATCCATGACTTGCACTCCTGCCTGGGCCGCACTTCTTTATGTGATCGAGGCGTGGATAGGAGCCACGAACACGACCACGTCACCGCTCGCGGCAGCGTGGTTGCCATGGCGGGGATAAGCGAGGACGTAGCCTGCCGCCGGGCTCCGGATCTCCTCGAGCACGTCGCCCCAGGCGTCGCGGATCAAGACCACGGACTGCCCGGCCTCGACCCAGGTGCCGATCGGTACCTGAGGGTGGACGAAGCCCCCTCGTTCTGGCGTCACCCGAAGCTGCGGCCCCAGGACCCCCTCGATGACCGGAAGGCCCACTTGTGGCTCTGGCGCGCCCTCGAGCATGTGGAGATGGCGCAGCACGTTGAGCACACCCCGCACCCCACCCTCGATGATCGTCGAGTCGAAGTCGTAGTTCGGGGTCAACTCCACGGTCAGGGTCGGCTTGCCGGCAGCCAACGACATATCCGCGAGCAGCCCGACAAGACGTTCCTCGAAGCCGTATCCCTGTCGCTTGGCCTCGGAGATGATCGTCGTGAAGCCGAAGACCTTGGACAAGGTGACGCTCTCACGACCAGCCGCGGAATCGCTCCAGCGCACGAAGTTGAAGAGGATCGAGTCGCGCGCATTGCAGTGCAGGTCGAGCACGTAGTCCGACTGATCGATGGCATGAGTCGATATCGCGGCGACCGCTCGATTGGTCAACGTCTCCGTCGCATCGCCGGGGAAGATCCGGTTGGCGTTGAGGCCATCCTCGAGGCTGTGATAGGTGCTCGTCCGGAAGGCCAGCGGATTCTGGATCGGGAAAGCGATGAGTCGCCCAGCCAGCTCTGACGGCTGGATGCGCTCCCGCATGACCCGCCGGATGACCTCGGCGCCGGAGGGCTCGTCACCGTGGATAAGGCCGCCGAGGTAGACCGTCGGGCCCGGTGCGGCGCCGTTCATGAGCAGGACGGGTAGGGCTAGCTCCGTGCCATCCTGCTCGTAGCCGACGACGATCCGACCGCGGGCTGACGCGCCCGGCGGGCAGGTGAGGTCGGCGACGACAAGGTCGTTCGTAGGCATGTCACGATGCTCCTAAAATGGGTTACGGTCGGTCACAGGTTCGACTCGTCCGCAGCGGCGCTGACGAGCTCGGGTAGAGCCGCGGTGACCGCGCGGGCACGCTCGGCGTCGCGCTCGCCAAGCGTGGCTGTCACCCGCTGGGCGACCGAATCGATGTGGTCTCGGATCTCGTGCTCTGCCGCGTCCCCATCGCCGGCTCGGATGGCGGCGACAAGACGCGCGTGCCGATCGGGGACGTCGGCGAGGTCGCGATAGAGGGTGTCCACGACCTGTTGAGACAGCAGCCGGATCTGGTTCGACATGCCGTGCCAAGCGTCGAGCAACCGATGGTGGTCAGACGCCCGACAGACCGCCTCGTGGAAGCGCACGTCGAGGGCCGACAGTTTGGCCAGATCCTTCTCAGCGCCCGCGCGGCGCATCTCGGCCACGATGCCGTCGAGCTCTGCCAGCAAGGCGTCGCTATGGTTGCCGATGACCAGGCGGATGCCCATCGCCTCGAGCGTCGAACGCAGGCTGTAGACCTCCCATGCGTCCCGCGTCGACAGGGTGCTCACGACCTTGCCCCGTCGGCCCGCGGCCATGACCAGGCCGTCCGCCTCGAGAGCTCGCAGCGCGTCCCGGACGGGTGCCCGGCTCACGCCCAATCGGGACGCCAGCTGCTCCTCCACGAGCCGCTCGCCGGGCGCGAGGGTCCCCACCAGGATCGCGTTCCGCAGACGGCCGTAGACATCGGCGAAGAGATCGGCCCGTTGGATCGGCTCGAGCATCGCGTCTCCCATTGCATACGAGAGACGGTACACGGTATCCTGAAGACGAGCGGCGGTCAAGCCCCACCCAGGGCCCGCCCGGGGACATGGAGGAGACGAGGTGGCGAACGGGAGCCCTTCGGTCGCGGACGTGGTGGCCAGGACGATCGCCTCGGGGGGGACCCGCTTCGCCTTCGGTCACCCTGGCGGGGAGGTGGTCCTGCTGATCGATGCCCTTCGTCGGAGTGGCGTGCCCTTCCTCCTGACCCATCACGAGACGAGCGCGGCATTCATGGCCCTCGGACATGGCGAGATCACCGGGATCCCGGGCGTCTGCGTCGCCACGCTCGGACCAGGAGCCACCAATCTCGTTACCGGGGTCGCCAGTGGCCTGCTCGAACGCGCGCCCCTATTGGCCTTGACCGGGGCACTGTCGACCGCCGCTCCGGCCGGGACGACGCACCAGGCGCTCGACCTCAACGCGCTCTATCGGCCGGTCACGAAGGCCTCCTGGGCCGTGCGCAGAGACGATGCCGCGTCCACGGTCCGATCTGCGCTGGACCTGACCAGAAGGCCACAGCGTGGAAGCGTCCACCTCAGCGTCCCTGCCGACGTCGCTGCCGCACGGGCGGCCTCGCCCGAGGATCCCGCCGGTTCGCGCAAGCCTGCGCTCGTGCTACCGGAGCCCGACGGCATGGATCGGGCCGCCCGGATCCTGGCGACCGCGTCTCGGCCGGCCATCATCGTCGGCTTAGGGGCCGTGCAGACCAACGCGGCCGAGCCGCTGCGCGCATTAGCTCGAGCCCTGCAAGCACCAGTGGCCACGCTGCCCAAGTCAAAAGGCGTGTTTCCCGAGGATGATCCCTGGTTCGCCGGCACCCTTGAGATGGCGGGCGACGACCTGGTCGTGGAGTTCCTCACCGACGCAGACGCCATCATCGCGGTCGGCGTCGACCCGGTCGAATTCGACAAGCCCTGGCGGCTTCAGGCGCCGGTCATCCGCGTGGACGAGATCCCGGATCCCGATGGCTACGTCCCGGTCGAAGTCGACCTTGCGGGCGACGTCCCAGCGACGTTGCAGGTGCTGGCCCAGTCCAGCCACCCATCAGGCTGGCCGAGCGACAGCACCACTTCGCTGCGAGCCCGACTCCGTGCCCTGCTGCGACCCGACGGAGACCGGCTCCACCCCACCGATGTGGTCGACACGGTGCGCGCAGCTCTCCCCCGTGAGGCGATCGCCACGTCCGACGTGGGAGCCCACAAGATGCTCGTGGGCCAGGCTTGGTCCAGCTATGCGCCACGCACCTTCTTCATGGCCAACGGCCTCTCATCGATGGGCTACTCGATCCCCGTCGCCACCGCGGCGTGCCTCCTCCAACCCGAGCGTTCGGTCGTCGCCTTCGTCGGCGACGGGGGGCTGACGATGTATCTCGGCGAGCTCGAGACCTTGGTCCGCGCGGGGGTGGATCTCCTGATCGTGGTGTTCGCCGATCGCAGCCTCGAGCTCATCCGACGCGCCCAGCTTCGTCGGGAGGTCCCGACCGAAGGCACCTCCTTCGCCGACCCGGACTTCTCCGCCCTGGGCTCCGTCTTCGGCATCACCTCCGTCGAGGTGGATTCGAAGGCGACCCTGCGGAAGGCCCTGCCTCGGCTGCTGACGAGCCACGGCGTCCGTCTCCTGGCCGTGAGGATCGACGGTGATGACTACCGCTTCTGAGAGCTCCGGCTCGATCTGGTTGAGCGAGGCACGACTCGTCGATCTGGAGCAGGCCACTGCGAGCCCGCCGCTCACGCTCGAGATCCAGGACGGTCGGGTGGCGGAACTCCGCGCGGCGCCACCGATGGGGGAGCATCACGTCGTCGACTGTCGCGGCCTGTTCCTCATGCCCGCGCTCACCACCTGCCACGTCCATCTCCAGGCGACCTACCCTTACGCGGCTCGGGACCCCGACGAGCCCGCGGCGCGCACCGCCCTCCGGGCCGCTGCGCATGCGACACGTCTCCTGCCCCTCGGCATCGCCACGGTCCGCACCGTGCACGAGCAGCATCAGGCGGACCTTCGCGTCCGCGAGGCGATCGATCGAGGATGGGCGCGCGGTCCCCGGATCATCGCCGGCGGGCGGGCCCTGACGGCGGTGGGTGGGCACGGGGATGGCCTGGGTGCGGCGACGGCTTCCGGTGAAGATGGGTTCTATGGAGCCGCGATGCGCGAGCTCGAAGCCGGCGCGGACCACATCAAGATCTTCGCCTCGGGGGGCCTGGCCCGAGCGGGGGAGGCTCTCGACCGGCCGGAACTTTCCCAGGCCGAGATGCGCGGAGCGGTCCGCGCTGCTCAGTCAGCCGGCACCTACGTCGTCGCCCATGCAGCCTCGGCGCAGGCGATCAGGGTCGGTCTCGAGGCGGGCGTACGCTGCTTCGAGCACGCCTACCTGCTCGACAGCAGCACTGCGGCCCGGATGGCCGAAGCGAAGGCCTACCTGACGCCTACGCTGGTCGTTACCCACACTGACGACTGGATGGCGGCGGCGGGATTCGATCGACCGGCCCGCGAGCGGAGCGCGAGGATGGCCGCGACCCATCTGGCGAGCGCGAAGACCGCCATCGAGGCGGGCGTCCAGATCCTCCACGGCACGGACTTCCCGCCGGACGGGCACTCGTCGGGGACGACGCTGACGGTGCGCGAGCTCGAGTTGCTCGTCGCCGCCGGCCTCACCGCCCCCCAGGCCCTCCTCGCCGCGACTCGTGCCCCAGCAAGTCTCCTCGGGCTCGCCTCGACCTCGACCTCCCTCGGCCGTGGTGCACCGGCGGACCTCATCGGCGTCGCGGACGATCCCCTGTACTCCGTGTCGGCGCTACGGGATCTACGGCTTGTCATGCACGCAGGTGAGCTGGTCGTGGGGCCTCGAGCCGCAGGCCCTACCCTCCCTTCCTGACCTCTGTCTGATCCGACCTGGATCGCGTCAGGCTCAGACCTGATAGACGCCGTCCTGGACGATAAGCTCGTCATCAAACCACGCCGTGGCAGCGAGAGCGCTGGCATCGATGTGCCATTTGGTCGCCATCGCGCCGCCGTATGCGGTGTTGGTCCCGATGCCGAGGTGGAAACCGCCGAAGATGCGTTCATCCTCCACCGGCCAACCCACGGGGGTGCGCGCCCGGAGGTGGCAACCGAAGCCGTACTCGGCGATGGCGAAGGCTCCGGGATCATCGAGCTCGTCGGCCATCCGTTTCCATTCCTGGGCCGCGGGCCCGCCGTCGATCTCGACGACGTAACCCGCCTCGATCGTGAGGCGCACCGGAGCTTCACCGGTGAGAGGGCGGCGCACCGGCGTGATGCTCGCGTCGACGACGAGGGTCCCACTCGTCGTCCCGAAGTCCGGTCCGCCCCCTGCCAACCCGGGCACGAAGTGGGTCCATCCGCCGGGACCGTGGTACAGGGCGTCCATGTTGTGGACCTCGAGGTCGCCGACCGAGCAGGTCACGTCAGTCCCCTTGGCTGTCGTGACGCGGAGCGTGCCACCCCGACGGAAGCGCTCGGACAAGGCCGTAGACGTCCGCCCGATCGCCTCGAGCTCCTCCACCGAGCGGGGTACCAGGTCCAGCCCCCTCCCGCGACCGACGGTGTTCGCGGCGCTGTCGCCACCGAAGATCCCCAGCACGCGAGCGCCCTTGGCCAGCGCGTTCCGCGTGGCCTGCGTATGGAAGGCCGCCATCGTTGTCCCGATGAAGATCACGTCGGCCGCGGCCATGGCTCCAGCCACGACTTGAGGCAGCTCCTCGTTCGGTCGGGAGCGAGCCGGGAACTCGATGAGACTGACCTCGGCACCGATCGCCCGCGCGGCGACGTAGACGGCGTCCGCGAGCTCTCGTGAGCCTGGGTAATCGCGAGCAGTCGGATCGGTGACGACGACCGCCCGCTCTCGGGCCTGGAGCCGCGTGGAGTACTCGACGGCGATCTGGGCCGCCGGCAACCACTGCACGATCCTTGAGTCCACGATGACCTCCGATCCCGCCCCCGCACGTTGCACTACTATATACCGGAGACGGGATACGGTATCCAATCCTGTCAACGCTCGGTCGCCGGCAACAGCATCGGAGGAAGGCGTGGCTGATGGACAAGCCCAGCGCAGTGGACCGCATCGGTTCGCCGCCGTAGGGGCCGGCAGGTTCGCTCATCTCTACCATTTGCCAGCGCTGCTCGCCCACCCGCGCGCCAGCCTGACGATGATCTGTGACCCCACGCCGTCAGAGCACACGGTCGATCTGGCCAGGCAGGCAGACATCCCGATCGTCGCCGACCTCGATGCGGTGCTCCAGCCAGATATCTGCGACGCGGTGGTCATCTCGACGCCTGACCGCCTCCACGCCCCCCAGGTTCGCAGCGCCCTCGAGGCGGGGAAGCATGTTCTCGTCGACAAGCCATTCGTCCTTGACGGAGCGACCGCGCGAGACCTGACTTCGGTCGCTGAGCGCGATCGCCTGGTGACGGCCGTGGCCTTCAACCAGCGGTTCTCCAACGCGTACCTGCATGCGCGGCGGCTCGTTGCAGAGGGTGAGCTCGGCGTCATCCGACGCGTCGAGACCATCCAGCTCGGTGGCGACTGGGTGATCTCCCAGGATGGATCGGCGCCCCGGCAGACCGGGCCCCTGCGGCCGGCCTGGTATCAGGACCCCGAGCTCGCGGGCGGTGGCGTCCTCGTCGGTCGCGGCGCACACATGGCGGACATCGTTCCTTGGGTCCTCGGCCGGCGACCGGCTCGACTGCGGGCTGAGGTCGTCCCCGGCTTGTCTGGCGAGGTTGACCGAGGCGGGACAGCGGATCTCGATTTCGGCGATCTCACGTGGCGCTTCGCCTCCCTGGCTGACCCTGCGCCCCTCTGGGACGACGTCCGGATCTACGGATCGGCGGGCCGTCTCGAGATCCGCAAGCCCGAGGGCACGCTGGGCTTCTGGTCGATCGCTTACGGTGATATCCACGACGTTGTCATCCCGACTCCGGAACCGGGCATCGACACGGTGGCCGTCGACGACTTCATCGAAGCGATCGAGGGGCTACATGCGCCCCGCTGCGACTTCGCGAGCGCCTGCACGTCGGTGGACATCCTCGAGGCGATGTATCTCTCCGCCGCGGAGGGAGGCCGATGGGTCTCCATCGGCCGGCCATGAACCTGGCTCGCCCGCGGCGATCGTAAACAGCGGGTCCTCGGTTGGAATCCGAGCGTCGGCTCCACTTTGCAACCCGTCGGCCAGCCCGAGCGGGGTGCTGTCGCTGATCCAGGTGCGGCCTGCTCGCCCCCCGGATAGAGCCGTCCCCGAAGTAATGTTGCGGCGTGAAGCCCCGTATCTTCCTCGGCTCGTCCGGGAAGCAGACGAAGCTGGTGCGGTCACTCACGCGTGGCCTGGCGGAGGTCGCGGACGTCGAGCCCTGGACGGCGGCCTTCAATCCGGGCGTCTCGACCCTCGATCGCCTCGTCGAGCTCACCCGCGAGGTGGACTTCGCGGCGTTCGTCTTCGCCCAGGACGACTGGACCAGCAATCCTTCGGGATCAGCGGCCTCGGGCCAGGCGTCGCCCCGCGACAACGTCGTCTTCGAAGCCGGCCTGTTCGGCGGCGCGCTGGGCATGCGCCGGACGTTCATCCTCCACGCCACGGGCGCGAAGCTGCCGTCCGATCTCTTCGGCATGACGGCGGTGCGTTACCCCGTGAACCCCACGCCTGCCGACATCCGCGAGGTGAACCAGAAGGTCCGCAAGGCGATCGGGGATGAGGGTCGACTGACCCGCCTGGAGGGGGACTGGTGGCAGCATTCGCTAACGGCCCGGAGCGAGCGTGAGCCGTCGGCGATCAGCCTGCTCCGGATCTCTCGGGATCGCGATGGCGGTCTCCTTGTGGCCGGCCGGGGATGGCAGGAGGACGGGACGCTCTCGTCGCGATACTGGAGCGTCGCCTCCAAGGAGCACCGCGATCCGCCAGCGGTCTTCTATTTCTGGAACGGCGAGCGACCACGCGATCCCGATACCCCCAGCTGGAGGGCACGGGCGAGATCCGACTCGAGTCGGTCGACCGGGCCTCCGGCTACTGGACGACCCGATCCGACGTAGATCCGCTGCTCCGCGAGCGAACGTCCGGCGTTTACCTGCGCGCCGATCCGGACGACATGCGCACGCTCGACAGCGGCGAGCAGCAACCGCGCGCGGACCTGCTGGCCCGGCGTCTCAGGGAGTGGTCGACGATCTCGCAGTCGTAACGCCGGTCGAGCACCTCCCAGTACGAGTCGAACGTGTCCGCGAGGGGCCGGCTGATAAAGGAACCCAGGCTTATGCCGCAACGCGCTGGCCGATCTCGGGCGAACCCGAGAACGGGCAGACGATCGCGAAGCTCTCCCCCTGATCCTGATAGTCAGAGCCGAAGGGTCACCCGGTTGCGGAGTTCGCCCACCGCCTCGACCCACACGACGACCTCATCGCCGAGTTGCAGGAAGAGCGGCGGGTCGTACGACTCGCCGGTGCCGTGTGGCGTCCCTGTGGTCACGACATCACCAGGACGCAGGGTGACGAACCGACTGACTTCGGCTAGGATCTCCGCCACCGTCCAACGCATCTCGCTCGTGGAGGCATCTTGGCGGATCTCGCCGTTCACGCGACTCCCGAGGCGGAGCCGTTGTGGATCCGGCACCTCGGCCACCGGCACGATCCATGGCCCCAGGGGGCAGAAGCCAGGCCCGGACTTGCCGAGGATGTACTGGTCGCCAGCGAAGCGCTGATCACGCGACGCGGCATCGTTGACGCAGGTATAGCCGAAGACGTAGTGGAGCGCGTCCTCCACGGCGACCCGGTCCATGGTTCGGCCGATGACGATGGCGAGCTCGGCCTCGTAATCGAGCTGCGGGTACGCGACCGGGTCCCAGGGGATGTCGTCATCGGGCCCGATGACCGCGCTGGCGAGCTTGGCGAAGACGAGGGGCGGCCCTCGTCTCGCACCCCGTGAACCGTTGGGCAGAGGGTAGTTCTCGCCGATGGTCAAGATGGTGGCTGGCGCACACGGGGCGCCGAGGCGGACCTCCTCCAGCGGCCGGCCCGCTCGAGCGACGCTGCGCTCGGCATCTCTCACCACGCCCTCGACTTCCTCAGGCGCGCCATACAGGTCGGCCACGCGACTGACACGCCCGTTGCTCGCTCGCTCGAGAGTCACATACCGTTCACCCGCGATCCAGACGCCCTCGGGCGTCCCATCCGCATGCTGGATCTCCGCCAGCGCCATCGCCCGGGTTCCCTACGCGAGCGCGGTGGGGTCGGCCAGCAGCGGCTCCACGGCGGCGCGCATGACCGACTCCATGCCGGCGTGGCCCGTCCACCGTTCGAAGGCCGCGGCGGCCTGGGCGATGAGCATCTCCTCCCCGTTGGCCGCCTTGAGCCCGTGATCACGGGCAGCCGTGACGAACGGCGTCTCCCGAGGCACATAGACCAGGTCGAAGACGCTCGTGTCGGGGCCGAAGGCCTCGGGAGGCAGCACCATCCCCGAGTCGATCATGCCCACCGTCGTGGCGTTGACCACGAGATCCGCCTGCCGCAGGGCCTGGGCCAGCGCGGCAACGTCCAGGAGTGCGGCTCCGAGGTCACAGTCAGCACTCGGTCCCAGGTCAGCGATCAAGCCGGCAGCCTGACGCAGGGAACGTGCGGCCACGACGACACGGGCCGCTTGGGCGTCGATACAGGCGCGCACGACCGCTCTCGCTGCTCCTCCGGCCCCGGCCACGACGACCGTCGACGACCGGAACTTGACCCCCAAGGTGGTCTCGACGGCCGCTCGGAACCCGGTGGCGTCGGTATTGAAGCCGATCAATCGGCCGTCGTCGCTCCGAACGACGCTGTTGACTGCGCCGATGCTGGCCGCGGCGGGCTCGACCGAGTCGAGCAACCCCACGACAAGCTGCTTGTATGGCGCGGTGATCTGGAAGCCCAGCCAGTCGGGACCGTACGTCTGGGCCACGAATCCCGGCACCGCTTCCGCCTCGAGATCGTGGAGCTCATAGCGGGCGTCGATCCCGGCAGCCTCGAACGCTGCGTCGTGCATGACCTGTGAGTGGCGTCGGCGCAGCGGGTGACCGATGAGCGCGACGCGCGCGGTCATCCGATCGGCGCTCCGACCTCGCGCCGGATCCGGCCCGCATCGGCAGGGAATCGCAGGGCCGGCACGATCCGCTCGGCCCACCATGTCAGCTGCTCGGGATCGGGCGTCATCGTGTGCAGCATGAAGTAGCTCACGCCGGCGTCGATCCGCGCCTGTAGGGAGGTGACGATCTCATCGGGCGTCCCGAACAGGTACACCGTCTCGAGGTACGCGGGCCCCCGCTCGGCGCTCATGACCCGCAGGAACGCCTCATGCTGCTCCTGGCGGGCCTTCTCGGGGTCGTCGGACAGGACCAGATGCAGGAAGTTCTCGTGCGCCACGACGTACTGGCTCGGATCGCGCCCGTGGGCCCGCAGGTACTCCTGGAGCTCCGCCCAGTCTCGTGCGATCTCGTCGGGTGGGCAGGTCGGCCGGGGGATCCAGCCATCGGTCCGCAGGACGCGTGCCTTGACCGACTCCACGAAACGGGGCAGGTCGGGTGACTTGGGGTCGGCCAGCTGTGACCCGCCCCCGATCCAGACTTCCGGGCGACGACTGCTGCGGGGCTCGATGGTCACCCCCTCGACCTTATAGAACTCGCCTTCGTAGGTGACTTCCTTGCCCTCGAGCAAGGGGATGATGATGTCGAGGATCTCGTCCGTCCGCCGACCCCGCTCCGACTTGTGGACGCCGACTGCCTCGTACTCCGGCGGGTACCAGCCGACCCCGGCACCGAGCACGACACGGTCCTCGGAGAGGAACTGCAGCGTGGCCAGCTGCTTCGCCAGGAGGACGGGGTTGCGCAGGGGCAGGATCATGATCGAGGTGCCGAGGCGGACGCGCTCGGTCACCCCGGCGGCGATGGCGAGCGTGACCAATGGCTCCAGCCAGGAGACGGAGTAGAACCGTTTCGCGGCCAACAGATGATCCGTGATGAAGAGCGAGTCGAACCCGAGGTCTTCCACCTTCCGGGCGAAGGCCTTGATGCCCCGCGCGCGGTCCGTTCCGTCGCCGGCCCAGATGTACGAGGGCAGGAAGACGCCGAATCGCCCGATGTCCGTCATGTCGTCACGCTCCTTATCGCTCGCTCCGATCTACCCATCCCGGAAGGTGGGGGGCCGCTTCTCGAAGAATGCGCGGCGCCCTTCCTGGACATCGTCGGTGTCGAATAGCAGCGCCGACGCGTCGAGCTCGTCGGCCAGGCCAGCATCGAGATCGCGGTCGAGCGCCGTGTCGAGGAGACGCTTGGCAGCTCGGACCGCCACGGGCCCTCGCGTGGCGATCTGGGAGGCGAGCTCTCGGGCAGCGGCCAGCGCCGTGCCCTTGGGCACGGCCCGCTGCACCAACCCGATGCGCTGCGCTTCCGCCGTATCGACCAGGCGGCCCGTCAGGATAAGGTCCTTGGCATGGGCCAGCCCGACGATGCGCGGGAGGCGTTGCGTCCCACCGCTGCCGGGGATCACGCCGAGACCGACCTCGGGCATGCCCAGACGGATGTGCTCGCTTGCCACCCGCAGATCGCAACACAGCGCCAGCTCCAGGCCTCCACCCAGGGCGTCGCCCTGCAAGGCGGCCACGGTGGGCACGGCGAGGTTCGCCAGCTGGCGATAGACGTATTTCTCCAGCAACAGCTTGCCTTCGGCGACCTGCCCGGCAAGGCGTTCGAACTCGTGGATGTCCGAGCCTGCACAGAACGCCCGATCGCCCGTCCCGCTCACGATGACCACGCGCACGCCGTTCGCGGCGGCCACCTCGGTCAGCGCCGCGTGGAGCTGACGTGTCATCTCGAGCGTGATGAGGTTGAGCGGCGGGGCCTCGAGGACGAGCTCCGATACGGTGCCCAGGTCGAGTCGGACGTAGCGCTCGCTCATGCGGACTCGGGGGGTGGCCCCATGGGGCCGTCGCGAAACACGCGAGGGTCCATACGGGCCAGCGGTTCGGCGACCCGGACCGGAAATCCGACCTGGTCCAGGACCTCGCGCTGGACGTCGATGCCGTCGGCGACCTCGATGAGCTCGAGCCCGGATCCCCCCAGCGAGAACACCGCCCGCTCGGTGATGTACCTCACCTCCTGCCCCCGCTCACGAGCGAGCTGTGCGTTGAAGCTCACCTCCCGGACCTGCGGCACGAACTTCTTCAGCCGGCCCTCCTTGACGATCCGGATGGCCCCGCCGCCGATGTCGAGCTCCAGTCCCTGGGTCGTGAGCGTCCCGACGAAGTTGATCCGCGGCGTCCGGGCACTGATGTTCGGGAACCCACCGGCCCCGCGGATCCGGCCTTCGAAGGCATGGACGTTGACGTTACCGACGGCATCGACCTCGGCGAAGGAGAGGCTCGTGATGTCCAGGCCGCCACCGTCGTAGAAGTCGAACATGTACGGCTGATCGATCATGGCCTGGTAGTTGAAACCGGTACCGCCCTCGTTCCCCGCCACCGGTACCCCGCCGAAGATCCCCTGCTCCACGGTGAGCACCAGCTGATCATCCATCCCCTCCTCCCAGGCGACCTGACCGATCAGCTGGCTGATGCCGAAGCCGAGGTTGCAGATCGCCCCGTTCGGGAATCCGAGGAAGGAGCGGCGTGCGATCACCTTGCGCACGTCGAGGGGCAGCGCCGCCTGGGTGCCGCGCGGCCGCCGCATCCGCCCGGCGTAGTAGGGCGAGTCCAGGGTCAGATACGTCTGGGACTGGGCGGCGTCGACATAGACATAGTCGACCAGGGCGCCGGGGACACGCACTTGGCGCATCGGCAGGCTGCCGCGTCCGGCGAGCTCGCGCACCTGGGCGATGACGATGCCGCCGGAATTCCGGGCCGCCATGGCCATGGACAGCATCTCTCCCTGGATCGCTTCGCCTTCCAGGGAGAGGTTCCCCTCCTCATCAGCCGTCGTGCCACGGATCACGGCTACGTCGATCGGGAACGCGTGGAAAAGCAGCCACTCCTTGCCCCGCAGCGTGACGACCTCCACGAGGTCCTCGATCGTACGGGCATTCTGCTTACCGCCGGTGTGGCGAGGGTCGACGTAAGTCCCCAGACCGACGGCCGTGACGAGGCCGGGCCGCCCAGCCGCGATCTCGCGGCAGAGCTGCGACAGCACTCCCTGCGGGAACGAGTAGGCCTCCAGCTCCCCTGCCTCGACGAGCGCGCCGAGGCGGGGCTCATTCCCGATGTTGCTGCCGATGGTCCGGCGCATCAGACCCGGGAGAGCCAGTTGGGAGAAGCCCCGATCGGCGAAGTCGCCGATCCCGACGACCCGCACGGTGGTCAGATCCCGCGGGTGGGCCTCGCTCGTGTAGACGTCCGCGAGCTCATCGATGAACCGCTGGGGCACGCCGTGCCCGGCCCCCGAACCCGAGATCAAGACCGTGGCGCCATCGCGGACGAGATGGACGGCCTCCCGGACATCGATCACCTGCATGGCGTGATCACCAGGTCCTCTCGGCGGCGGCCGGCGATGCGCCTGCTCATGGCATGTACCCGCCGCCGTTGGGGTTCAGCGTCTGGCCGAGGAACAGGCTGGCCGCGTCGCTCAGCAGGAACACGATGGCCTCAGCGACCTCCTCGGGTTCCGCGAAGCGTCCCAGGGGCAGTTCGGCACGTCGCTTCTGTCCGACCTTGCCACCCATCGAGAGGTGCCCGAGGTCGGTGTTGGTCACGCCAGGGGAGACGGCGTTGACGCGGATGCCCCGCGGTCCGAACTCGCGAGCCAGGGACTTGGTCAGGGCCAGGACGCCCCCCTTGGCAGCGGCATAGTGAGCCAGGCCTGGCCATCCGATCTGGCCGATCCGAGAAGCGACCATCACGATGGCGCCGGAGCCGCGCTCGACCATGCCAGGCAGCACGGCTTGCGAGCAATGGAACGGGCCCCACAGGTCCGCACGCAAGACGCGTTCCCAGCTCGCCTCCTCGATGTCCAGGAAGTCCTCGTACGGCATGATGCCGGCGTTGTTGACGAGACCGTCGATGCGCCCGAACCGCTCGATGATGTCGCCGACCATCGCCTGGACCTGGGCTCGCTGGCCGACGTCGGCCGTGAAGGGTTCGCTCTTGCGCCCCAGGGCCCGGACCTGGTCGACCACCTCGCAGACCCGGTCCTCTTCGGCGAGATGGTTGACCGCCACATCCGCCCCGGCCCTCGCGGCCGCGATCGCTGTCGCGGCCCCGATGCCCCGGCATCCGCCGGTGACGAGGACCACTCGACCCTCGAGCGCCAGGGTCACGACAGCAATCCCGCGGCGACGAGTCCGGCCCGGATACGGCCTTCCTCTTCCTTACCGACACCTCGCAGTGGCGGGCGCATGACCGTCGAAGCGATCACGCCTTGCAGGGCCAAAGCCACCTTGGTCCGGGCACGGTAGTCCCGCACCGGCGACGCGTAGATGGCCTCTTCGAGGGGCAGGATGCACTCCCAGATCGCACCGGCCTCGGCCCAGGCACCACGCTTGGAGAGTTCGATCATCCGCACCTGCATCGCGGTCGCGACGGTGCCGAAGCCGATGAGTGCTCCTTCGGCACCCAGGACGAGCGATTCGAACACGAAGTTGTCATTGCCGGTCAAGAGGCTGATCGGCCTGTCGAGGCGTTCGACCATCCGCCGCGTCGCCGCGAACAGCCGAGCATCGAACGACGCCTCCTTCAGAGCGACGACGCTCTCGATGGCCGCGATGCGGGCCAACGTCTCCTCATCGAAGATGACGCCGCCGAGGGCCGGTTGGAGCTGGAAGGCCACCAGCGGCAGGGGCACGGCCTGGGCGATCGCCTCGTGGTACGAGACGGGCACGGCCGGATCGAGTGGTTGTCCCTGATAGGCGGGGATGGGGAAGACGAGCAGGCCGGACGCTCCGGCCTGCTCTGCGCGCTTGGCTTCTTCGATGGCTTGTTCCGTGAACGTGCCGGAGAGTCCGGCGATGACGGGCACCGACCCCGCGGCAGCGACAGCCGCCCGGAGAACGCGTTCTCGCTCGTCCGGCCAAAGATGTGGACCCTCGCCGGTGTCGGCGTTGATGGCGAGGGCGACGGGGCCCTGAGGGAGAAGCCAGTCGAGGTAGCCGCGGTAGGCCACCTCGTCGAATCGCCCGTCGGCATCAAAGGTCGTGATGCAGGCCGGGATGATGCCCGCAAGATCGAGCTTCATCGTCCGCTCATTGGTAGTCATTGGTGAAGAACTCGTTGGGGTCCAGCGTCTTGGTGATGATCGATGCTCCAGCTAGCAGCTTCTGGGTGGCATCCCACTTGGCGGCATCCTGAGCAAGGAACTGATCGCCTGAGTACGCCCAGACCCCGTCCAGCATCTTCTGCTGGACATCCGGCTTGTCCTTCGTCTCCGGGACTGCAGCGTAGAGGGCCTGCAGCGCCGCGTCGGGATCGGCCTTCGCGGCCTGCAGTCCCTTCTCGACACCCTGGACGAAGCACTTCACCTGGTCAGGGTGGCCGGAGATGTACGAGTCGTTCGACGCGATGGCGAGGCCATAGATGTCTTGCCCATAGTCCTTGAACGGGATGTCATTGAGGTCCTTGTCGGGATCCGGATCGATGTTCACGATCTCGTTGGCGAAGAAGGTGATGAAGTCGACCTGACCCGTCTTGAGCTGGGCGATCCCAGGGCTCGGCACGGTCACTTCGTGGTAGTCGCTCGCGCTGATCCCTTTTGCCTGGAAGAGTGCCTTCAACAGGAGGTACGGCGATCCTCCTGGCACCGCCCCGAACGTCTTGCCCTTGACATCCTGGAGCGTCGTGATCCCCTCCTTCTTCAGGGAGACGATCGAGCCTGGGTTGGTCTGATACAAGACGCCTAGAGACTTGACCCCGATGCCCTTCGTGCGAGCAGCGGCGATCGACACGGCGTCAGTGAGGCCGAATTCCTGAGACCCGTTGCCGACCAGCTGGGCCGTGTCACCCGAGCCCTGGCCGGCGTGCAGTGAAACGTCCAAGCCGCAGGACGACCAGTAGCCCTTCTCCTTGGCGAGGTAGAAGGGCGCATGGTTCCCGGCGATGACCCAGTTGAGCCTGAAGTTGACCGGCGTCAGGGAAGCCGGCGACGCTGTCTGCGCACTGGACGAGCTGGCCGATGCGCTGGCACTCGACGCCGGCGACGATGGCGATGAGGACGCCGCGGAGCCTCCACAGGCGCTGGCCACGAAGACGGCGGCCGCCAAGATGGCCCCGGTGCGCGTTCGCACTCCCATGTCACTACCTCCTCTCAAGGTCGCCTGATCGCACCGAGATCGATGCGATCCCAGAACATTGAAACCCTTTTCACCTCGCTGAGCCTCCTTCGACTTCCCGTACCGGATGGACTAGCTGGGTTCGGACTAGCCCCCCAGCACGACCGAGTCGCCGCCCTGGTGCCACGGCAGCAGGAGGCGCTCGGCGAACTCTACGATGATGAACGACACGACCCCCAAACCTATGAGCAGGAACAGGGAGGCGAACAGCAAGGTGGAGTCGAGCAGGGTATTCGCATAGACAAGGAGATACCCGAGCCCGCTATCGGCACCGACCCACTCGCCCACCACCGCGCCGACGACTGCGAGGGTGATGCCGATCTTCAGACCGCTGAAGATCTGCGGCAGCGCATGGGGAATACGGATCCTCAGGAAGATCTGCAAGGGACTCGCGTGCACCGATCGCAAGAGGTCGAGCAGGCTGGGGTCGACCGATGCGAGGCCTTCGGCTGCTGTGACGGTGACTGGGAAGAACACCATCAGGGCAGTGACCGCGATCTTCGGCCCGAGTTCGAACCCAAGCCAAAGGACAAGCAAGGGAGCGATCGCGATCTTCGGTACGGCCTGCGAGGCGATGATCAGTGGGTAAAGCGTATCGCGTATCAGCCGCGAGTAGGCGATCGGGACAGCCAGCGCGAAGCCCAAGACGACGCCGATGACGAAGCCGATCACGACTTCACTCATCGTCACCAGCAAGGAGTGCCAGAGGATGGACCAGGACTGGATGATCCTCGCGAAGATCGCCGTGGGCGCCGGCAGGATGTACTCCGGGACGCTTCCCAGCTCGGAGACGAACTCCCACAGGACGAGAACGACGATGATGAACGCCACAGGCAGGAAAGCGCGGGTCACCCTGCCACCCAACGAACCGCTGTCGAGTCCGGGATCCGTGGTTGCCGCCGTCCTCGCACGCAACACGTTGGTCGAACGTTCGGTCACGAGGGCCCCGCCTCGATGTAGCTTCGCAGCTTCGCTTCATAGCGAAGGAATTCGGGGCTGACTCGAACGTCGCCCCGCCTCGGCCTCGGCAGGTCGATAGCGACCTCAGCGACGATCCTCCCAGGTCGTGCCGAGAGGACCACGACGCGGTCGGAGAGCAGGACCGCCTCGGGGATCGAGTGGGTCACGAAGACGACCGTCCGTGTGCCGTCCAGGATGCCGAGGAGCTCATCCCCCATGCGGTCGCGGTTGATCGCATCCAAGGCCGCAAACGGCTCATCCATGAGCAGGATGGAAGGGCCCAGAGCGAGGGCCCGCGCCAGCGCGACGCGTTGCTTCATCCCGCCGGAGAGCTGCGATGGGTAGTAGTCCTCGAAGCCGGCAAGGCCGACCTTCTGCAGCAGAGCGATCGCCTTCTCGCGCTGGTCCCGTTGGCCAGTGATATCCAGCAGCAGCATCGCGTTGTCCAGGACCCGCTTCCAAGGCAATAGGGTCGGATCCTGGAAGACGAAACCGAATTTCCGTTGGCGGAGTGCCTGATCCACGGTAGCGCCGTCGATGGTCAGATCTCCGGCCGTGCGCGGGACGAGACCTCCGATGATCTTCAACAACGTCGTCTTGCCGCATCCGGACGGGCCTAAGAGAGAGACGAACTCGCCCCGATCGATCTGGAGGTCGACCGACGACAGCGCCTCTTGGGTCCCGTGCCTGGCCCGGTAGCGCTTCGCCACACCGGACAGCTCGATCTGGTGCTGCCCCGTCGTGGTCGGTTCGGTGGAAACCGCAGGCGCCACCATCATCGTGCGCCCGCCATGACAGTGGCTCGAGGACGCCGCGCCGTTCGGCGCACAGGGTTGGCGGGCCCCACGGAGCCGCGCTCGATGACCTCGAGGTCCAGAAGCTGTCGGCGCGGTCGAGAGCCCGCAAGCAGCCGGGCCGCATATTCGAAGCCGCCGGATCCCATGTCCCGCAAGGGCAAGCGCACCGTCGTCAAGCCCGGAACGATCTCACCCGCCTGGCGGATATCGTCGAAACCCGTGACCGAGATCCCATCGGGCACCCGCACGCCGAGCTGATCGAGTCGGGCCATGGCGCCGATCGCCAGGAGGTCATTGGCGCATGCGACCGCCGTGAAGGAAGTGTCGAGGCTTAGGAGCTTGTCGACGCCTTTGGCACCACCATCGCTATTGAAGGCCGTCTCGATGACCAGTCGGGGCTCGAACGGCAACCCCGCCGCAGCAAGCCCAGCTCGGTACCCAGCTAGCCGCTCTCGAGTCACGAACAGACGCGTTGGGCCGGATAGGTATGCGACCTTGCGATGCCCTGCATCGACAAGCGTCTTGACGATCGAGGCCATGCCCGCGGAGTTGTCCACCCCGACCTCAGCTGCGCCGAACGCGTGTGGCGACAGATGGACCACCGCACCGCCATAGGCGCGAATCCCTTCAGTGTGCCGACCGATCGCGCGACTCAATCCAGGGTCGTCGATCCCACTGCCAGCGAAGATCACCACCGCCGCACGGATCGACCTCAGCAAGCGAACGTAGGACTCCTCCCGCTCAGCGACTCGATCCGAGCTACAGGTGATGACCAGATAGCCCTCCGAGGATGCAGCGTCCTCGATACCGCGTACCACCTCGTTGAAATAGGGATCGGTGATGTCGTGGACGATGACCCCGACGACCGGCACGTGGCTCTTGAGCAGTCCCCTGGCGAGGGCGTTCGGGACGAAGTCGAGAGCCCGTGCAGCCTCCAGGACCCTCGCGCGCGTCGCGTCCCCGACCGGCTGGGGCCGGGTGGACAGCACGCGGGAGACCGTGGCCGGCGAGACGCCGGCGAGTTTGGCCACGTCGACGATCGAGGCCAATCTGCCACTCCTGAAAAGGTTTCCAGTCGTGCTAGGCTAGCCACTCGAGGCAGAGGCGTCAAGGGCCGAAGGAGCCTGGTCGAGCGGGAGCGCTGATGAGGAACATAGGCGGAGACATCGGGGCTCGAGGTCGACCAGACTGGCGTGGGGCGTGGGTCGAGCTCGACCCGGATGCGTTGGTCGGGAACGTCGCGGCGCTCGCATCCCTGTGCCCGTCTGGCACCGATCTGATGCCCGTGATCAAGGCTGATGCCTACGGACACGGCGCCCCGTGGGCGGCGCACACACTGATCGAGTCCGGGAGTACGGTCCTATGCGTGGCCACGCTCGCCGAGGCGGTCGCCCTCCGTCGGGCCGGGGTCGCAGCACGGCTCCTCTGCCTATACGAGCCGCCTCCGGACGCGTGGCCGGTCGCGATCGAGGCCGGGATCGAACTGTCGATCGCCAGCGTGGAAGGGATCGACGCGGCCCTGGCGAACCACGGCCGGCCAAGTGCAAGGGTCGGGTTTCACCTGGCCGTGGACACCGGGATGTGTCGGCAGGGCCTCCTTCCGAGACAGCTGGTCGCTCGAGGGCGAGATCTGGCGCGCATCGCGGGGTCGGTGAACGCGATCTGGACGCACCTCGCCGACGGTGCCGACCCGGCCAGCACGAGCCAGCAGCTCGCCCGCTTCGACGAAGCCGTCGCACAGGTCCGGGGCAACGGGATCGAGGTGCCCCGCCATGTGGCGGCATCGGCCGCGATCCTGGCTCGCCTCGGCGTGACGTATGAGGGCGCGCGGCCGGGCATGGCGATCTACGGCGCCATACCGTCGGAGTTCACCGCCCGCGGTACCCCGCCGCCCATCGATCTGCGCCCGGTGATGGCCGTGCGGGCTCAGGCGATGAGGATCGAGACCGTGCCGGTCGGCACGGCGGTGGGCTATGGCGGGACGTATATCACCGAGCGGCGCTCTCGGCTCGCCACTTTGCCCGTCGGCTACGCTGATGGTCTACCCCGGGCGCTCGGCAACGGGGTGGGGTCGATCATCGTCCGAGGTCAACGAGTCCCCATCGTCGGTCGGATGAGCATGGACTCGTGTGTCGTCGATGTGACCGGGTGCCCACGGGTGACGAAGGGCACAGTGTTCACCATGCTTGGGAAGGAAGGTCGAGAGCGGATCACCATAGAGGAGCTCGCACTCCTCAGCGGGACGATCCCCCAGGACATCGCCGTACGTCTCGGCGCCCGTCTGGAACGCACTCGGTCATCTCACGCCGTCGGTCTTGCCGGTGCCCTCGACCGACATACAGGGGGGCCAGGACCTGCCGGCGCAGGTGGTAGATGACAACGTCCATCCTGTACATGTCGATGTCGCTCGACGGGTTCATCGCCGGGCCGGATGACGGTCCTGACAACGGGCTCGGCGATGGCGGACACCGGCTGCACGAGTGGTTCGGCGGTCCGGCTGGCCTCAGCGCGCACTCCGGCCTGCCGGCACTCAGCGCGCAGGTGTTCTCCGAGATGCTGGCCAGCGGTGCGGTGGTCGTGGGGCGCAAGACATTCGACTACGCCGGCCACTGGGGCGGCGACCATCACGGCGTTCCGATCTTCGTGCCCACGCGCGGCAGCCCGTCAGAGCCGACCAGCGACTGGGTCCATTACGTGCCCGACGCCGCGACCGCGATGCGTGAGGCCAAGGCGGCCGCGGGCGCGCGGGACGTGATGGTCCACGGCGCGGCCCTGGCCCAGTCGCTGCTGCACGACGGCCTGCTCGACGAGCTGGAGATCAGCCTCGTCCCGATCCTGCTGGGCGATGGGCGGCGGCTGTTCGCCACGGACCGGATCGAGCTCGAGCTGACCCGGATCCTGGAGGCACCCAGCGTGACCCACCTCCACTACCGCGTGCCGGGGAGGCCGCTGCCCCCGACGTGATCGGGCCGCCGATCCGCTTCAGTCGCCGGCCAGGACCTCGCGCAGCCTTGCGGCGAACTCGGCCGGTTTGCCGCCCCAGCTGCCCTCGCCGGCGACGAAACCGCCGTGGTGGCTCGGGAACAGCGTCACCGGGGAGCCCAGGCGCTCGGCGACGGCGTACGCGCCCCGGCTGGCCAGCGTGTCGGCCGACTCCTCGCCGGCGGCCACCACGATCCGCGTCGCGGCCGCCCTGAGGGCGTCGAAGTCGGGCTCGTAGAAGGTCGTGGCGATGAGGTTCTGCTCGAGGAGGACGTCGTCCCGCGCGCCATCGTCAGCGGTGGGCAGGCCGAACATCGCTGGATCGGGCGCCGGCTGACTCGCGATCTCGCGGGTGAAGGGCCCGCGGTGGGCGGTCAGGGCCATGAAAGCCGCCATCCCCGCGCCGAAGCCGCGCTCCTGATACGCCTTGCCGATCCCCCGGATGGCGGCCATCGCAGGCTCACTATCCGGCAGGATCGGGGCCAGAGGCGGCTCGTGGGCCACGAGCGTCCGGACGTCGTCGGGGTGGCGCGCGACCAGGGCCAGGCCGTTGACCGCGCCGCCGCTGCTGGCGAAGGCGTCGACCGGCCCCCCGACGGCCTGGATGACCCGATGGAGGTCTTCGGCCTGGTCTTCGGTGCTGTTGGGCGTGGAAGGATCGGCCTTGACGCTCCGGTCGCTGCCGCGCGGGTCGTAGGTCACGATCGTCCGATCGGGGAAGTGGCTGGCCAGGGGCCCGAAGAACGAGGCTGCCATGGGCGAGCCGAAGAGGAACAGCGGGGGCTCGGGGGTCCGCTCGCTCCGTCGGACGTCGTACGTCAAGCGCAGGCCCGGAAGCTCGATCGTGTGGGTCGTGATGGTCGGATCCGTCGGGCTCATCGGGGCCCCATCGTTCGCCAGGATGCCCTCGATCTGACCCACGGCCTCCGTCATGCCCTGTTCCATGCCCATGGCCAGAAGCTGCTCCATGGCCGCGGTGTCGGGGAAGCGGCTCTGGATCGACATGCGGGTCCGGCCGCCACCGATGTCGGCGATGGTCACCCGGGCCTCGGTGAGGGGCATGTCGGTGTTCGGCCTCCCATCGGCATCGGCGAAGCCGTCGCGGAAGGTGAGCCGATATGGCGGCTCCGCCTCCAGCACCTCCCAGTAGCCGTGGGGCTGATCGCCGCTGGGGCCGGTCATGTGGTACTCGACCCGTCCGCCGGGGCGCAGGTCGTGGGCCGTCACGGTGGCCGGGTAGATGGGCGGGCCCCACCAGCGCTCGAGCTGACGGGGGTCGGACCACAGCTGCCAGATGCGCTCGGGCGGAGCTTCGAACTCGGCCTCGACGATCATCGTCAGCCCCTCAGGGTCCTTGGTCACGGCGGTCACGGTCATCGGTCGATCTCCTTCGGATCAGGGGTCTCGTCGGTGGTGTCGTCGCTGGTCTCGTCGGTCACGATGGCGGCCATCCGGTCGATCCGGCCCCGCCACAGGGCTTCGTACTGGTCCAGCAGCCCGCGGGCGATGCGGAGCGTCTCGGGGTCCGTTCGCACGACCTTGCGCCGGCCGACGCGCTCCTTGGTCACCAGGCCGGCCCGCTCGAGGACCGCCACGTGCTTCTGGACCGCGGCGAAGCTCATGGGGTAGTGCCCGGCCAGCTCGGCCACACCTTCGCAGCCGTCGATCGCCCGACGCAGGATGTCGCGTCGGGTGGCATCGGCGAGGGCCCCGAACATGCGGTCGAACTCGGCCTGGACGAGGGCGAGCGGCGGCGGCGGCATACATACAACCATATAGTTGTAGGCCGGCCCTGTCAAGCCGAGGCAGCGGCCGACCGGGCCCTGAAGAGGGACCCCCACCCGAGCCACTGACGCCGCGGCCCCTTGGTGACGCGCAAAGTCACATGGTGACTACCGCCGGGGCAGGTGAGCGCACAGGGCGAGCGGACTGAACGCTACGCCTCGACCGTAGTCACACGATGACTGCCAGGGCGGGGCGGGGCTCACAAGCTCGGCGGCGAAGGTGCCGAGCGTCGGCCCCCTGGGGTGTCGTGTCGGGCTTGTCGATCGCCTTCGCCTGGAGCAAGTCATCGGACGCCATATGGCCGACGTGGACGGGCCGGGGGCCGCTGCGGGAAGCCTCGCCGGCGGAGGATCCGCTGCCGGAAGGCTCGCCGCCGGAAGCAGGCACGCCCGCTGGACGAGCCCAAGGTGAACGGCCGCACCGGCGAATGACGCCCTGACCTCAGCGCACCGCACCTGGGAGCATGAGCGCCCAGATTCCGCGATCCACGCGTTGTACGCTCCCAAACGCTTCCTGGAAGTCGCGCCGGAGGGAGGACCATGCCCAGCGCATCGCGTGCCGTCGCCGGTCGCCTGATCGCCGTCGCAGCGCTCGTCGGGATCGGAGCGGTCGGCCTGGCAGTGAGACCGCCCGTTTCGACCGCAGCGGCACGGGATTTCACGGTCGGCCCGACGGAGCTCGACTTCCCCGATACGCCGGTCAGCGCTGCGACCCCGATGCTGTCCGTCCACATCACCAACGTCAGCGGCATCGCGAAACAACCGAGTCTGGCCGGCGGTGCGCTCATCGGGCGCAAGGACTTCGTGGGCGACGGGCAGGACTGCGGTGTCGTGCAGCCCGGCATGAGCTGCGCCTTCAGGTACCACTTCGCTCCCACGGAGGTGGGCGATCTGGCCGACAGCACCACGATCGGCGTCGATGGGCTCACCTACCCGATCACGCTGAAGGGCAAGGGCATCACCGGGATGACCGTCGGGCCGACCACCCTGACGTTCCCCGACACGCTCCCCGGGTCCACGACGGCCGAGCAGTCGGTCGTGCTCACCAACATCAGCAGTCAGACCCTGAAACCCAACCTGGCCGGTGGAGCGCTTATCTACAGGAATGACTTCGTTAGCGATGGGCAGACCTGCGGCTCGCTCGCGCCCCACGCGGCCTGCGCCTTTCGGTACCACTTCGCACCAACGACCTACGGCGAGCTCACCGATCGCACGACGATCGGCGTCGATGGGCTGGACTACGGCATCACCCTCGTCGGGCGGGGCATCACGGGCATCGACGTGTCGCCGACGACCCTGCCGTTCCCCGACACGCCGGTCGGCCAGCTCAGCGGCATCGTGCAGGTCACGTTCAGGAACATCACCACCCAGGTGCTCCATCCGGGGATCGGCGGCGGGAGCTTGGCCAGCGGCCACGACTTCATCTACGACGGCGAGGACTGCCCCATCTTCATGGCCGCGGGCGTCACCTGCCACGCCACCTACCAGTTCGCGCCCAAGTCGAAGGGCCAGCACACCGACACGGCGACATTCCAGATCAACGGGACGCCCATGGTCATCGCGCTCGTCGGCGGCCACGCTCTGCCGACGCCGTCGCCCACGAAGCGTCCGACGCCAAAGCCGACGCCTCGGTCGACCCCGACATCGAAGCCGACGACCCCAAGGAACTCGAGTCCCACGCCTTCACCGAACGCCACGTCCTCCCCGACCGGGTCCTCGTCCTCGAGCGGACCGCCGTCCTCGAGCGGATCGGCGTCCTCGAGTGGATCCGACTTCCCGGCCACGTCCTCCGCGCCGACGGGCAGTGCCGGCGGAACGGGGCTGCTGGGCCTTGGCGCGACCATCGGCCCGAACGGATCGCCCGGGGACGGCGCGGCCGCCTCGGGGAACGCGCAGGCCGCGACCAGTCACGTGCCCGGGTCGACTGCCGCGGCCTCGGAAGACGGGCCGTGGCTGCTCGTCCTGGTGATCGTCGTGCTCGTGGCCCTCTTCGGGGTCGGCGCCTACGTCGTCCGCCAGCGTCGGCGGGCCTGACCTCCGGGGCAGCGGGCCTGCGTCGCCCGGCCTTTGGCCCGGGCATGGAGCCTGGGATCCGCGGTAGTCGCCACATGACTCGTTTCTGGCCAGGGCGTGTCCCAAGCTCCGGTCCTCATCGACGCGGCCCCACGGTTCGCGGGCTAGCGCGACCGCGTAGTCATCGGCTGACTGATTGAGGCCGTGGGGGTCGACAAGGGCGCCCACGGTCGGCCACGAGCGGATGACATCCAGGGCCGCGGACGCTCACCGCGCACCTTCCTAGCGGCCCTGCGCAGGAGCCATGCATCAGGTGCATACGGCCAAAGCGAAGGGTCCTCGACCTTCATCGACGCCGACCGCCGAGCCCGAACCTACGGAGGCCCGAGCCGCCGAGCCGGACGCCCAGCCCGAACCTACGGAGGCCGACGCCGCCTCCGAACGCCCGAACCGACCCTCAGGGAGCCCCGGCAACCGAGCCCGACCCTCCTGCCTCCAGGGCGAGGAGCGTCCGCTTCGCATCGAGCCCGCCGGCGTAGCCGCCCAGGCTGCCGTCCGAACGGAGCACGCGGTGGCAGGGGACGACGATCGGCAGCGGGTTCGTGGCGCAGGCCGTGCCCACGGCGCGCATCGCCCGGGGACGACCCAGCCAACCGGCGATCGCGGCGTAGCTGGCCGTGCCGCCATAGGGGATCGAGGGCAGGCGTTCCAGCACCTCGCGACGGAAGCCGACGGAGAGGCGGCGGTCGAGCGGCAGGTCGAAGATCGTCCGCGCCCCGGCGAAGTACTCGTCGAGCTCGCGGGCGACCGGGTCCAGCCGCCGCGGGGCGCGCAGGATCCGGGGGCTGATCCGTTCGGCCAGGGTGGCCAGCACGGCCTCGTGGCGCTCACCTTCGACGGCGACGCGCACGAGCCCAGCCTCGGTGGCCGCCAGCAGCAGCGAGCCGATCGGCGAGTCGACCGTCCGGTACGCGACGTCCAGGTCGCTGCTCGCTTCGGCTGCGGCGGCCAGCCGGACCCGCAGGCGGGCCAGCGTCTGAGGGTCAGCGGGCGCCAGGGCCCCCAGGAGCTGGGAGTCGGTCGTCATCGGGTCGGTCGTCATCGGGTCGGTCGTCATCGGGATCGTCCTTTCGTCGGTTCGGAGGCCGGGGCGTAGGTCCGGCGCAGGGTGCGGATGCCGTCGGCCGCGGCGCGACGGGCCGCCTCGGCGGTGCCGCCGACGATGGCCGCGACCTCCGCGTACGGCAGGTCGGCGAGGTAGTGGTAGGCCACGGTCTGGCGCTGCCGGGCAGGCAGGGCACGGATGGCCGCCCACAGCTCGTCGTCGGGAGCGTGGCCGGGCAGCCCGTCCGTGGCGGGACGGTCGTCCGGCGGCTGGCCCACGCTGGCTGGTCGGCGAGCCTGGGAACGGCCGAGGTCGATGGCCTTGCGATGGGCGATCGTCACCAGCCAGGCTTCCATGTTGGCCCCCTCGTCGAGGGCCGGGTAGGCCCGCATGGCAGCGAGGAACGTTTCGGACCAGGCGTCCTCGGCGTCGGCCGGACCGACGACGGCCCGAGCCACGCGGAACACGGTCGCGCCGTGCTGCTCGACGATCTCTTCGAAGGGTCGTTTCGACACGCGGGGCGCTCCTCCACGAGTTGCCAGGCTAGCGGACCAACACCCCGTAGACGCCGTGAGGCCGCGGAACGTGAGGTCGGATCCGCGCCCCGGAACGCCCCCCGGTAGGGCGAAATGCCAGTGAGTGCTGGATGCGCGGTCGAGCGTGCACGACGTGGTGCCCGTATGGCAGCCCGGGCGTGCCATCCTGCATGGTCGCGAGCGGTTCCGAGTCCTGGGAATGATCAGCGAGCAACGCGGCCGGGGCGGGCAATGCGGCCGGCGCGGAACAGCGGCCGGCGCGGAACAGCGGCCGGTGCGGAACAGCGGCCGGTGCGGACCAGCCGCCAGCGAGGGCAAGCGGCCGAAGGAAGCGTGCCGCGACGCCCGCCGTTTCTGGACCGTCCGAGGAGGGCGGGAAGCGGCCAGGCTCCGCGTTCAGTCGGCCGAGGAGTCACCCTCCGATTCGGCAGCGCCCTCGGCAGGCTGGGCCTCGCCCTCCGGGGCCCCCTCGGCCGCCTCGGCGACCACCGGGGCCTCCTCGACCCGCGGCGCCTGGACGCGAGCGATCGGCTCGTCGAGGTCCGTCACCAGGGTGACCCGCTCGGGGATGCGCAAGTCGCGAGCATGGAGGGTCGTCTCGAAGGTCTCGAGGGGGGTGATGTCGAATTCCAGCGACGAGGGCAGGTCCGTGGGGAGGGCCCGCACCCGGACCGTGTCGACGAAGTGGAGGAGCGTGCCGCCCAGCTTGTCCACGGCGAACGACGTGCCGACCGCGGCGATGGGCACATCGACCGTCATCTCCTCGGTCATCTTGACGAGGTAGAAGTCGACATGGAGCGGCTTGCGGCTGACGGGGTGCTCCTGGACGGCGTGGACCATGACCGGCCGGGCCGTGCCGCCGTCCACCTTGAGGTCCACCAGCGCGTTGCGGCCGGCCTGACGGCGCAGCAGGGCGAAGGCCTTGTCCTCGATCTGGAGCGACTCCGAGGCCTGGCCGTGCCCGTAGACGACGGCGGGCAGGAGGCCCTGGGCACGCAGGTGCCGGACGGCCTTGCCCTGGATCTCGCGCCGCTGCGCGACCAGCTCGGGACGGGTGCTCATCGGTTCGAAGGGGACCTCGTGGGGGCGCAGCGGGGCTGGCGCCGGAGTCTCTCGGTGGAGGACACGGATGGCGATGGAGGGCGAACATCGTACCAGACGCGTCACTTGTGCCACCATCAGACAGCCATGGCCGCCACCATCCTGATCGTCGAGGACGAGCACCCGGTCGCCCGGGGCATCCAGTACGCCCTCCAGCAGGAGGGCTACCAGGTCACCATCGCCCGCGACGGGGAGAGCGGCTTCGACGTCGCCACGACCCAGGCCCCGGACCTCATCGTGCTCGACGTGCGCCTGCCCGGCATCGACGGCTTCGAGGTCCTCCGCCGGGTGCGGGCTCAAGGCGTGAAGGCGCCGGTCCTCATGCTCACGGCCCGCGACGACGAGGTCGACAAGGTCATCGGCCTCGAGCTCGGCGCCGACGACTACCTCACCAAGCCCTTCTCCCTGCGCGAGCTGATGAGCCGCATCAAGGCACTCATCCGACGGGCCTACGGCGACTTGTCCGACGCCCAGGGCGGGCGCGTCATCCGCCACCGCGACCTGGTCATCGACCTCGAACGGCGGCGAGTCCAGCGCGGCCAGCGGCGGGTGAACCTGACCGCTACCGAGTTCGACCTCCTGCGCCATCTCGCCGCCCGGCCCGGCCGGGTCTATACCCGCCAGGAGCTCCTGGAGCTGATCCGCGACTACGACGCCCTGGACCAGGACGAGAAGACGATCAACGTCCACATCAGCCATCTGCGCGAGAAGCTGGAAGACGATCCGGCCGACCCGGTGATCCTCACCATGCGAGGCGCGGGCTACGCCTTCTCCGACCGCTGACGGCCAGGGACCAGGCCAGCGGCTGGGCCGCCTGAGCGCCGGCCTCCGGCGGCGGCTGCGGGCTCGACCGGCCCTGGCCTGGATCCCGCTCGGCATGCGTGCCCTCCAATGGCGTCTCGTCATCGCCTTCGTCGGCGTGGTCACCCTGGCCATCGCCATCGTCCTCGTGACCCTGCCCAACCTCCTCGACGGCTACTTCGCCCAGCAGGAGCAGAAGAACCTCGACGCCCGGGCCCGGGTCATCGCCACGGTCGTCACCCTGCGCATCGGCCTGGCCACAGGCGGCAGCAACGGCGCGGCGCCCATCGTCCTGCCGACCGACCCGCCGACCGCCTCCTCCGTCGTGGCCGATGCCCTGGGCCGGGCCGGCGATTCGAGCGGGCTGCTAGAGCAGGTCACCTCGAGCATCGCCGAATCGGACCTGGAGCTGACGATCTCCACCAGCCCCGACAGCACGGGCACGGTGGCCTACCGCCTCACGATCCCCTACCGGCCGCCCCAGCCGATCGCCGGCCAGGAGCCCGACACGATCACCGACACCTACGCCTTCCGCCTGGCCGACACCTACTGGTCGCAGTTCCCCGGCCAGGCCCCCGCCCGCCTCGTGACGATCACCCTCTCGCACCCCTGGACCTACCGGGCCCAGACCCTCCGCGACGTGGTGGGGGTCATGCTCCTCGGCGGCCTCATCGCGGTCGCCGTCTCGATCGTCCTGGCCGTCTTCATCGCCACCCGCCTGACCACGCCCATCCGGCGCTTGACCCTGGCCTCACGAGCCCTGGCCGAGGGCGACTTCGACGCCCGCGTGACCCATGCCGCGGACAGCGGCGCGCCGGAGGTGGCGGAGCTAGGCGTGGCCTTCAACCGCATGGCCGATAGGCTCCAGGAATCCATCGAGCTCATCCGCCGCGATCGCGACCGGAGCCGCGACTTCCTGGCCGACGTGAGCCACGAGCTGCGGACGCCTCTGGCCGCGCTGCGGACCTTCAATGAGCTGCTCCAGGAAGGCGCCGACGACGATCCATCGACCCGAGCCGAGTTCCTCGAGTCCAGCCGGGGCCAGATCGAGCGCCTCGACTGGTTGGCCCAGAACCTCCTCGACCTGTCCAAGCTCGACTCCGGGCTGGTGGCCCTCGACCTCCGTCCCGACGACCTGCGGGCAACGGTCGAGGACGCCCTCGAGCAGTCCCAGCCGGCGGCGTCCCGACGCGGCGTGCGCCTCGTGGCCGACTTGCCGCCGGAGCCCGTCCGCCAGCGCCACGACCCCCAGCGACTGGCCCAGGTGCTCAGCAACCTCATCGGCAACAGCCTGAAGTTCACGCCGCCCGGGGGCAGCGTCCGGGTAGCCCTGAGCGTCTCGAACACGGGAGCCCGACTGCGGGTCAGCGACACCGGCGTGGGCATCGACCCGGGCGAGCTGCCCCACGTCTTCGACCGCTTCTACCGCGGCACGAGGGCCGGTGAGGTGCGGGCGGCCGGTTCGGGGCTGGGGTTGTCGATCGTCCGCTCGATCGTGGAGATGCACGGCGGACGAGTGGCCATCGAGAGTACCCCGGGCCAGGGGACGAGCGTGTCGGTCGACCTGCCGCGTGATGTGGTGCAATCTTCACCCGCCCCTTCCCCGCTCTGAACGTGCTGATGGCATGCTGGAACAAGCGGAGACGGACGCAGACCAGGTCCGGCCGCCGCGCGCACGGGAGCCTCGATCCGCATGACCGACCAGCGAGACGACGATCCGACGCGGCCGTATGGCCCGCCGCCGTCGTCCCCCTCGCCCTTCCCGACCTCGCAGCCCTATCAGGCTCCGACCTCCCAGCCCTCCCAGCCCTCCCAGCCCTCCCAGCCGGCGAGCTCACTCCCCTATCAGGCCCCGAGCTCCTCGTCCGCTCAGGCGCCCGCTTCCCAGCCCTACACCCCGCCCTCGGAGGCCCGACCCCAGTGGACCCAGGACGCGCTCGGCCCGGCCACGCCGCCGACGCCCAGCCACTGGTTCGAGCCGGAGCCGGCACCCGCTCGCGTGGCGCCCGTGGCGGCCCCGGGGCAGGGCGGCTCGCGAGGCCGTAGCCTCGGCGGACTGGTCGCCCTCCTCTTCGTCGTGGCCTTGGCCGCTGCCCTCCTCGCTTCGGGCGGCACCTACCTAGCCCTGAAGGCCAACGGGCTCCTGGGGTCGGCCCAGGCGACCGACGCGCCGGGGGCCAGTGCCTCGGCCGCCACGGCGGTCTCCAATCAGACCATCACCATCGATGAGCAATCGGCCATCACCCATGCCGCCGAGGTCGTCGGCCCGGCCGTGGTCACCATCACCGGCCGGGAGGTCGATCCCAACCAGCTCTTCGGCAACCAGCAGGTCACCGGCATCGGCTCCGGCGTGATCTTCGAGCAGTCCGGCTGGATCCTCACCAACCGCCACGTGGTCTGTGGCACGAACCAGCTGCAGGTCAGCCTGGCCGACGGCCGGACCTTCTCCGGCTCGCTCTACGGCACCGACACGCTGACCGACCTGGCCATCGTCAAGATCCAGGCCAACGACCTGCCGGTGGCCCCCATCGGGGACTCCAGCACCCTCAAGCAGGGCCAGATCGCGGTCGCCATCGGGAGCCCCCTGGGCAACTTCACCAACAGCGTGACGGCCGGCATCATCAGCGCCAGCAACCGTGACATCCAGGTCGCCGACGACTGCAACCAGGGCCAGTCCGTGGCCGTCCACAACCTCCTCCAGACCGACGCCGCGATCAACCCCGGCAACTCGGGCGGGGCGCTCGTGGACTCGGGCGCCGAGGTCATCGGCATCAACACGGCCGTGGCCGGCAACGCCCAGGGCATCGGCTTCGCCATCCCCATCGACATCGCCAAGCCGATCATGCAGCAGGCCGTGGCCGGCCAGCCCCTGGCCCGGCCCTACATGGGCATCCGCTACGAGCCGGTCGACGTGGCCCTGGCCAACGCCAACAACCTGCCCATCGACTACGGGGCCTGGATCGCGCCGTCCTCGTCGTCCGGCGGGGGCGGGGGCATCACCGCTGGCAGCCCCGCGGAGAAGGCGGGCCTCCAGGAGAACGACATCATCACCGCCGTGGACGGCCAGCGGGTCGACGCCGACCACGACCTCAACAACCTGCTCCTGCGCTCCAAGCCGGGCGACAGCGTCAAGCTCACCGTCCTGCGCGACGGGAAGACGCTGACGATCTCGGTCACCCTGGGCACGCGCCCCGCCGGCCTGCAGTAGGGTCGGGCCGGACCCCCAACTCCGCCGGCCCACTCAGCCCCCGGAGCCGGCCCCTTAGCCACGATCCGGCCCAGCCTCGTTCCGGCCCAGCCTCGTGCCGGCCCCTCAGCCACGATCCTTGGCCGAACCATGCCGATTCGGCACCCTTATGCCCGATCCCCTTGACAGCCACGGTGTCTTGGCCACGCTGGAGCGCTCATCACAGCCGGATCCGGCCTGATCCGTGGCCATACCATCTTCCCGGCGTGTATATGGCCACCGTCGAGGCCGATCCGGAGGATCAGGAAGCCGCGAGCCGGACCGGTTCGGATATAACGCGCTGCTGACAGCGTATTTGGCCAGGGTTGGGCCCCTCAGGACGCTCCGGCCCTGATGCGCCCGGATAAGACGCCGTGGGCGACGTGTTTGGCCAAGGTTGGGCCTTGTGGGCCCTGATGGAGAGCGGCCGGGGCCGTAGTGGCCTTTGGATCGACCCGCTCCGGCGCCGATCGGCCCCCGCCGCGAAGGCTCGCGCCGCTCAGCCCTGGCGGCTGCGGTCGCCCAGGGTGCGGGTGCGGAGGATCTCCACGCCGGCCCAGTCGAGGCGGCCGGAGATCGGCGGCTTCATCTTCCGCACCCGCACGGTGACCTCGCTGACCGGGAACTCACGCAGGATCTCGTGGGCGATGCCCTCCGCGATGGCCTCCAGGAGCTTGAAGTTCGTGGCCTCCACCAGCTCCCGGCAGATCTCGAAGACGCGGGCGTAATCCACGGTCAGGGCCAGGTCGTCGTCCACGCCGGCCGGCTGCAGGTTGGTGGCCAGTTCGACATCGACCTCGAAGGGCTGCGGGACGGCCCGCTCCTCGGGCGTCTGGCCATGACGGCCGCTGAAGCGCATGCGGTGGAGGACGATGCGATCGCTCATCGGCGGCGCATGGGCTCGGCGGTCAGGGCCATCGGGGGCCGCAGGTCGGGGGCCATCGGGGGCTGTCGGTGGCTCATCGGTCGGCGGCGGAGGCGAGCGGCTGGCGCACGATCGCGTCGGACATGCGGGCCACGCGGCGGTTCGGCTCGACGTCGTGGACGCGCACGATATCCACCCCTGACCGGACCCCCAGCGCAGTCGTGGCCAAGGTGCCTTCGAGGCGCTCGGGAGCGGGCAGGTCCAACACGCGACCGATGGTCGACTTGCGGCTCATGCCCAGGAGGATGGGCCGGCCCAGGGCGCGCAGCAGCGAGAGGTGATGGAAGAGGGCCAGGTTCTGGTCGGCCGTCTTCCCGAAGCCCATGCCAGGGTCGACGATGAGCGACTCACGCCCGACCCCCAGGGCCGTCGCCCGCTCCAAGGCCCGCTCGAGGTCGGCCAGGACCTCCGACACGACGTTGGCGTAGCGCGCCTCGCGGCGGTTGTGCATGACGATGAGCGGCACGCCGTGGGCCGCCGCGACGCGGGCGATGCCTTCACCGCTGGGCCCCACGCCCCACACGTCGTTGATCATGTCCGCCCCGGCAGCCAGGGCGGCCTCGGCCACCGCCGGCTTGACCGTGTCGATGCTGAGAGGCATGTCGGGCAGGACGGTCCGGAGCGCCCGCACCACGGGGATGGCCCGCCGGAGCTCCTCGGCCTCGTCCACGACCGGGTGGCCGGGCCGGCTCGATTCGCCGCCGACATCGAGGAGGTCGGCCCCCTCGGCCGCCATGCGCTGGCCCTGGGCCACCGCCGCAGCCACGAAGGGCTCGTCCTTCTCGCCCGATCCCGTGCGCGCGCCGGGCTCCGATCCGGCCAGCAGCCCGTCGCCGCTGAACGAATCCGTGGTGACGTTGATGATGCCCATGAGATACGTCTGGATCCCCCAGATGAACGTGCGCGGCCCGATGCGCAGCGGGGCGGGGACGTCCGCGGCGACGCCGGTCGATGCATCGCCGGGCAGAGACACGAAGGGCGTCGCGTCGGCCATGGCGGCGAGTCTACGAGGTCAGGGCCGCTCGGGGCGGAGGAGGCGGCCGCGGACCTCACCGACGAGGTAGAGGGAGCCGGCCACGATGAGCGGCCCGCCGGCCGCCCGCGCGAGCTCGAGGGCCCGTTCGAGGGCCACCGCGCATCCGAGGACCGCCTCGACATCGACGGAACCGCCGCCGTGCCGCCCGCGGTCACCGCCCATCGAAGCCGGATCCCGATCCGCCGGGCCTCCGGACCAGGCCGCGGCCAGCGTCGCCGGATCCAGGGCCCGGGGCACGTCGACGGCCGTGGCCACCACCCGCGCCTCGCGGAGAGTCGCCGAGCCGGCCAGGGCCGCGACGACCTTGGCCACCTCCTTGTCGGCCATCATCGCCAGCAGCAGCGAGGGGCGGCCGGGCGCCAGGCTCGGCCTGATCTCGTCGAGGGCCGCCGCCAGGGCCGCGGCGCCGGCTGCGTTGTGGGCCCCGTCCAGAAGGACCTCGACCCCCTGACCAGGCCCGCCCCGCGGCCGCATCAGCTCCATCCGGCCCGGCCAGCGGACCGCGGCGCAGCCGGCCCGGATCGCCTCGGGCGTGACGCTGGCGATGCCGGCCCGGTCGAGGGCTCGCAGCACGCCGAAGGCCAGACCGGCGTTGGCGGCCTGATGTCGGCCCACGAGGGCCAGCCGGAGCTCGCCGAGCTCGGGGTCGCGAAGCTGGAGCCCGTGGCGGTCCATGGCCAGCACGCTGGGCGGCGTGACCTCGTCGAGCGACACCCGCAGGCGCCGAGCCCGGCGGCGGATGACAGCCAGGCCCTCGCCGTCGGCCGCGGTCACCGCCAGGTCACCGGGCTTGATGATGGCCGCCTTCTCCCGTCCGATGGCCGTCAGCGTCGGGCCCAGCTGGGCCATGTGGTCGAAGTCGACGTTGGTGATCGCCGCCACGCCACCATCCCAGGCATTGGTCGCGTCGAGGCGGCCGCCGAGGCCCACCTCCACCACCGCCACGTCGACATCGCGGCGGACGAACCAGGTCAGGGCGGCCACGGTCAGGACCTCGAATTCGGTCGGCGGCCCATGGCGGCGGGCGACGTGGTCGGCCACCTCGAGGACCTCGGCCACGAGGCCGGCGAAGTCCGTCGGCGCGATGGGTCGGCCGTCGATGACGATCCGCTCGCGGTAGCTCACGAGATGCGGTTTGGGCGTCTGGCCGACGCGGTAGCCGCCCGCCGCCAGGCAGGCCGCGACGATGGCCTGGGCGCTGCCCTTACCGTTGGTGCCCCCGATGAGCGGCCCCCGCGACTCGCGCTCCGGTGAGCCCATGGCCCGCAACAGGGCCCGGGTCCGGCCCAGGCCGAGCCGGATGCCGTACCGGCCGCGGGCCTGCAGCGAGCCCAGGACAGCGGCGTACGAGGGGGCGCTCAATGGTGGGTCAGGTCATCCTCGTAGAAGACGCACTGGTTGAACCGCGATGAGAGGCAGATGTCGGTCACGTAGCCGGCGTCGAGGTGGACCCCGCCCCGCAGCTGGCAGCGGCTGATATTCGAGTCCTGCCGCATGAGCGCCTTGAGGAGGTGCGGCGCCTGGACCGGGATGGCCCCCCGCGCCCCGGTCATGTAGAAGTGGGGGCAGACGTTGCGGCGCAGGTGGGGGATGGGCAGCACGGGCCGCGGCGGACCCACTGGCAGGGGGGTCCGCTCGCCACGCACCGGGATCGTGGCCACGGCCGCGCTCGCGACCCGGGCGATGGGACCGGGCGGCGGCGGGGGCGGCAGGTGGCGGCCGCTCGGGCCGCTGCGGCGCGGCTGCTCGTCGCGACCGCTCCCCGGACGACCCGTCGAGGCGTCTTCGCGGAGCCCGGACCCCGGTCCGGGGCGCTGGGCGATGTCCGGCCCCCGATGTCCGCCGACGATATACGGGCGCGCCGGCACGTACACCGACCGGAGCCTCGCCGGCCCGGCAGGCGCTGGACCGGGCTTGCGCGCCGTCGACTCCATCGCTCCTCCGTGGGCCGCCTCAGGACGTTGCGGCCGGGCACAGGGTACACCGCAGCCGCCGGCTGGAGCCGCCGGGCGGACCCCCCGAGCCCGAGGCGCCAGGCCGACCCGTGGGAGAATGCGCCCGCATGGCCGCACCCAGGCGCCGCGAGCGTCGCGATCCGATCAGGCAGACGGCGCCCCGCCGACCGCAGCCCCCGCTGCCCCGCCGCAAGCCGAGCTACACGGTCGGGCCCCGGCCCGTCCGCCACAGCCCCCTGCCCACCTCCGGGAGCCTGCCCTGGCCCACCCGTCTCCTGCTGCTGGCCGGCCTGGTGGTCCTCGTCGCGGTCATCGTCAGCGCCGGCAGCGGGGCCCTCGGCCGGGCCGCCGGCAGCTTCGTGGGGAACGTGGGTGGGCTGGTCGGCGACCTCGTCCCCACCGCGGCGACGCCCAGCCCCACGCCCGTCCCGGCCCTCGTGCCACGGCTCGACAAGCCGCGTGAGCGCTACACCCGGGAGCAGACCTACACCATCGTGGGCCACCTGCCGACCGGCTTCCGCGGCACGCCCGACGCCAGCGTGCGCATCTACGACAACGGCAAGTTCGTCGTCGCCGTGGCCGTTTCCACGACGACCGACTTCGTCGTCCCCGACGTGCCGCTGGTCGAGGGCGACAACGAGTTGACCGCAGCCATCGCCCTGCCCGGTGAGGAGGGTGAGCCGTCCGACGCCATCTCCATCATCCGCGACGACAAGGCCCCGACCATCAAGCTGACCAGCCCCAAGGACGGGCTCGAGGTCACCGCCGCCACGGTCCGCGTGGCAGGCACGACCGAGGCCGGCTCGGCGGTCACCATCCACAACGTCTCGTCCGGCGGCAGCACGACCGTCATCGTCGACGACAAGGGCGCCTTCCGGGTCGACGTCACCCTCATCGACGGCCAGAACGAGCTGTCCGTGACGGTCACCGACCCGGCCGGCAACAGCGGCCAGAAGACGGTCACCGTGACGCGCAAGGCGGGTGGCGTGACGGCCACCCTGACCCTGTCCAGCAAGACCGTGGCCGGCGACGGCCAGGGCAGCCTGTCGATGACGGCCACGATCAAGGACGACAAGGGCCGGGCGGTCAGCGGCGGGACGGCGACCTTCATCGTCACCCCGCCCAACCAGGGGGCCCTCGTCTCCCAACCTCAGGACATCGCCGGGGGCGTGGCCCGATGGTCCGTGACCCTCGCCCGTGACCCGCTTGGAGGATCGGGTCAGGTGGTGGTCAACGTCCAGCTGCCCGACGGGCGCTCGACGACCACCCTGGCCACGTTCACCGTCCGACCCTGACCTCCGCCGCCGGCCACAGGCCGTCGGCCGGATAGGCCACCTCCTTCCGCCCCTCCCAGCAGGGCCGGATCTCCGTGCCCCGCAGCGGCGCCCGGCGCGGATCCAGGCCGCACGTCCCCAGCGAGCCCGTCACCGAGCGGCGGAAGTGGAGGCAGGTCGAACAGGTGGTCGAGGAGGTGGCGCAGACCCAGCACCGCGCCGTCTCCGGCTGCGGCGTGCCACACGTCGGGCAGCGCCAGGTCGGCATGGCCCGCAGTGTAGCTGCGCTCGCGGCCCCGTGCCGCCAGACCGCGAGGGTCGCCAGCGCCTCGAGGTCCCGGCGCCCGGTACGCAGGCGCTACGGCACGCTGGGGCTGGGCGTGGGTGTGGGCGGTGCGACGGTGGGGCTGGGGGTCGGCTCGGGCGTCGGGGACGGCGTGGGGGAAGGCGTGGGCCGCGGTGTGGGCGACGGCGTGGGCTCGGGCGTCGGGGACGGTGTCGGCGGAGGCGTCGGCGATGGCGTGGGACTCGGTGTCGGCTCCGGGCCCTTCGAGACCACGTAGTCGACCGTCTGGCCGGGTGTGACCTGGACGAGCGCCGCGGGCGAGGTGCTGATGACGGCGCCCTCCGGATAGAGCGGGTCGTAGGCCTCCGTCCGCTGGCCCACGCGGAGGCCCGCATCCTGGATGTCGGCCACGGCCTGGGCCTCCGGCTCGCCACGGACATCGGGCACGGACACGGTGCCGCTGCCGGTGGCGATAGTGACGCTGATCGTGCCGCCCGAGGCGGCCAGCGTGTTGGCCGGCGGCGTCTGCGAGAGGACCGTGTTGGGCGCCTCGCCCGAGTCGCTGCGCGAGTCGGTGATGACGACCTGGAAGCCGGAATCCTGGGCCATCGACTTGGCCTGGTCGAAGGTCTTGCCGACGAGGTCGGGGACCGCCACCTGGGCACCCGAGGGGCTGGGCTGGGGACCCGTCACGCCCTGGAAGAGGATGAAGGCCAGGGCCGCCGCGGCGAGGAGGATGATGATGCCCAGGATCCCGGCCGCCCAGGCCCAGGCGTTGCTGGCCCGCCCGTCGTCGTCCAGGTCGTCCTCGTCGACCGGGGGTCGGCCGGGTCCGCCCGTCCCGCCCGGTCCACCGGGACGACCAGCCGTGCCCGGTGGGCCGCTGCGTACGCCGAGGGCTGCCGCGCCGGCTGGCCCCGCAGCCCTGCCCGCGGCCGCCGCCGCGACCGGGGCCACCGGGGCGCCGACGACGGTCGGCGAGGCGTCGGGCGGCATGGCTCGCGGCACGGGCGGCGGGCTGGTGATGCCGGAGAGGTACTGGCCCAGGGCGTCGCTCATCTGGGCCGCCGAGCCGAAGCGCGCGGCCGGATCCCGGGCCGTGGCCCGGCGCACGATGGCGTCGAGCGCCGGCGGTACGTCGGGCCGGAGCGACGAGGGGGCCGCGACGTCGGCCGTCAGGCGGGCCATGGCCACGGCGGCGGCGGAGTCCCCGCCGAAGGGCCGCCCGCCGGTGAGCATCTCGAAGAGGACGAGGCCCAGGGAGTACACGTCCGTGGCCGGGGTGACCTGCTCGCCCCGCGCCTGCTCGGGGCTGAAGTAGTTGACGCTGCCGAGGGTCGTGCCGGGCAAGGTCAGCTGGGCTTCCGCCACGGCTCGGGTGATGCCGAAGTCCACGACCCGGACCTGACCGGAGGTGGTGACCAGGACGTTGGACGGCTTGATATCGCGATGGACGAGGCCACGGGCGTGGGCCGCGGCGAGGGCGTCGGCGATGCCCAGGGCGATGCGCCCCGCGACGGTCGGTGGCAGGGCGCCGCGCTCGCGCAGGATGGCCGCCAGGTCCTCGCCGTCCACGAGCTCCATGACGATGAACGGCCCGGCCTCGTCCGTGCCGTAGTCGTAGACGCTGACGACATTGGGGTGGCTGAGCGAGGCCGCGGCCTGGGCCTCCTGACGGAAGCGGGCCACGAAGGCGGCGTCGCGACCGTACTCGGGCCGCAGGAGCTTGACCGCCACGTCGCGTCCCAGCTGCGTGTCGTGGGCCCGGTAGATGGTGGCCATGCCACCCTCGCCGATCAGTTCGACCAGCCGGTAGCGTCCGCCCAGGACCCGCCCGATCTCGGGCACGCTCACTCCTTCACCGTGGGCCGCATGGCCTGCGGATCGGCCCTGACCGCCTCAGCCGAGGTCGAGGCCGGCCAGATAGCGCCGGAACTCCGGCCCCACATCCGGACGCTCCAGGGCCAGTTCGACGGAAGCCTGGAGCCAGCCCATCGTGGTCCCGGCATCGTAGCGCACGCCCTCGAAGGCGTAGCCGTAGACGTCCTGCTCGATCATGAGGGCCTGGATGGCGTCGGTGAGCTGGATCTCGCCGTTCGCCCCTCGCGGCGTCTGCTCGAGCTTCTCGAAGATCTTGGGGGTCAGCACGTAGCGCCCGATGATGGCCAGGTTGCTGGGGGCCTGGTCCGCATCCGGCTTCTCCACCAGGCCCCGGACGCGGTGGAGCCGGGGGTCCGGCTCGGCCTCGCCGGGGCCGACCTCGCGAGCCGGCTCCGGATCGATGACCCCGTAGCGCCGGATCTCGTCGCGCGGCACCTCCATGACGGCCACGATCGAGCTGTGGGTCTCCTCGTAGGCTCGCACCAGCTGCCCGATGCAGGGCCGCTCGCCGACCACCACGTCGTCGGACAGGATGACCGCGAAGGGCTCGTGGCCCACCAGCTCGCGGGCCATGAGCACGGCATGCCCCAGGCCCAGCTGCTCCTTCTGGCGAACGTAGCTGATCTGGGCCAGGTCGCTGATGTGCCGCACCCGGCGGAGCATCTCGATGTCGCCCTTGGCTTCGAGCAGGGCCTCGAGCTCGTAGGAGCTGTCGAAGTGGTCCTCGATGGCCCGCTTCTGCGAGCTGGTGACGATGATGACCTGCTCGATGCCGGCCGCCACGGCCTCTTCGACCGCGTACTGGATGACCGGCTTGTCGACCAGGGGCAGCATCTCCTTGGGCTGGGCCTTGGTCGCGGGCAGGAACCTGGTCCCCCAGCCTGCGGCGGGGAAGACGGCTTTGCGGACGCGCACGTGTACCTCGGTGGAAGCGCCACCGGCGTCGGGCGGGCGGCGGGGTGGAGCGGCGGTCGATGGCTGGACGCACCGCGATTCGGGCGTTCGACGGTCGGGAGGGAGCCTCTCGGAAGGACGGCTCCTCCGCCTGGGCCGGGACCCAGTATAACGGCCGAACCCTGGGCCGCGGCCGGGTCGCTCCTCAGGCCTGGGCGGGGTGGTCGGCTTCGGCGCCCGGCGGCGGGCCGGCCGTCTCGGGTCCCGGGACGCGCTCGGTGCGGGCGGCGCGGAGGACGACGTCGGTGAAGGGGATGCGCAGATCGCGGAAGATCTCGATCGAGACGAGGAAGCCGGCGAAGATGAAGACGGCCCCGATGAGCAGGCCCAGCGAGAAGAAGTCGATGACCCCGAACCGATTGAGGCTGTCGGTGAAGGTCGGCACGAAGCCGCCGATGGCGATGAGGATGGTGGCCGGCACCCGGCTGTGGATGCGGCCGCTGAGGAGGGCCCGGATGGCGCCCGGCAGGGAGGCCAGGAAGTTGACCGTGATGGCTACCGGCGAGATGAGCAGGTTGAAGAGGAACTGCTCGCCCGGCTGGGTGGGGTCGAGGGAGTAGGCCAGGACCCGCCGCTTGGGCATGAAGACATAGGCCGAGAAGAGGGCGCCCAGGATGAGGGCGAAGCCGCCGGTCACGTTCATGAACGGCGTGAGCAGGCGCAGCACCGGCGGGAAGAGGTCGCTGACTGGGGCGCCGGTGGTGGGATCGACCTTCCAGCCTGGGGCCGGCAGGCTGGCCGTGACCATGAGGATGAAGCTGAGGATGGTGGCCCCCACCACGGCCACGCCGGCCAGTACCGGCCAGCGCTCGTTCTGAAAGTAGGTCTCCACGGCCACCGCGACGGCCAGCACGCCGGCCACGATGAAGTAGAGGATGGCCTGGCTGGCGACCTCGCCGTAGATGGCCGGGAACTTGGCGAAGGTGGCGATGGTCAGCAGCCCGGCCAGGAAGAGGCACAGGGCGAAGGCGTAGCCGAAGCGGGTCCGACCCAGAAGGAAGGCACTGCCCAGGCCCAGCCAGGCGGCCGTCCACATGGCCCCCGTCAGGTACCAGGTCCGGTACAGCGGATCGTTCCAGCCGGCCAGGGCGGCGAGCGCCTCGGCCCCCGCGCCGAGGGCGTAGAAGAGCATGCCCAGGGCCCAGATGGCCTGGAAGGCATGGCGGCGGCGCGACCACTGGTCGACGAGAGCCAGGAACATGACCAGCGAGACGAGGGCCGTGATCGTGGAGACGACGAAGGTGAAGGTCATGGCTGTGGTTCCTCGTGCTCCTCCTGCTGGTAGCCGTCGAGGAAGGCCAGCAGGAGGCCGTCCAGGAGGGCCGACGCTTCGTCGTAGAGATGGCTCAGCTGGCTGGGATCGAGGTGGCGGCGCCGGCCGATGGCCCCGATCTCGGCCAGGAAGGGGCGGCGGGCGGCCACGAAGAGGGCCACGGCCCCGCGCAGGCTGGCGCCCGTGGCGCGCATCCGGCGGCCCATCTCGGTGGCTAATCCGGCCGACACCAGGCGAGCCTCGGCCCGGGCCCTGGGGGCGGCCGGATCGAGCTGCCCGAGGAGGGCCTCGACGAGGCGGCGGCCCTCGTCCCGGAAGGCCGCCTCGTCGCCGGGCCCGATGGCCGGCGCCGTAGCCGTCGCGGTGGTCAAGGCCCCCGCGGCCACGGCGCCCGAGGCGGCCGGTCGGCGACGCTGCACGCTGTACCCCCGCCGGTAGGCCGCGGCGAACCGTTCGGTCGTGCCGCCCAGGCGAGACAGGGAGAGCGGATCGCGGCGCTGCACGGCGATGAGTTGCTCGAGCGAGCGACGGTTGAAGCGCCGGTGCCCGCCGGGCGTGGCGAAGGCCTCGACCTGCCCCGCATCGGCCCAGCGGCGGAGGGTGTCCGGGTCCACCCCCAGGAGCCGGCTGGCCGGACCCAGGGACAGCCACTCGTCCACGCCGCTGCTCGACACGGCCACCGGCGTCACGTCAGGCATGGACGGCCCACTCCTTGTCACGATCCTGGGCAAATCTACGTAAAGGGAGAGGTTACCGCCCGATGCTACGGCCCGGCCTCCGCGCCGTCAAGCCCGAGCCCGGCCTCCGCGCCGCCAAGGCCTCCGGGTGATCAGGCCGGCACGAGCTCGTGAGGGCCACGGTGCTCGGCGTCGCACAGGCCCAGCCGCGGCTGCCCGCCCGCGGCGGCCGCCGGCACGACCACGGGCCGCATCAGCTCGCGCACACCCGACAGGCGGCAGAGGAGGTAGCCTCGCTCGCGGGCCCAGGCCTGGAAGCAGGTCGGGTCGGTATGGAACTCGTGCGGGCCCGGGTTCAAGGGCGCCTGCTCGGACCAGTCCACGGCCGTCTCCGCCGCGGCCGCGTCCAGGAGCGAGACGCGGAAGGGGACCACGGTGATGGGCTGGCCGCAGCCGGCGCAGCGGATGGCATCGTTGTCGGCGAAGACGGTCGGCATGCGGATGCCGTAGATGCTCCCGCCGCGAAAGGTCCGGGGTTCCATGTCGACTCGATTGTAGTGTCTCAACCGCCGCTGGCCGTGGCCAGGGCGGCCTGCAGCTCGTCCGACCCGAAGGCGCCCTCGAACTTGGCCGCCAGCGTGCCGTCCTTGCCCACGACGAAGACCCACGGCTCGCTGGGCAGGTGGAGGGGGGCCAGGGCCGGCTGGAGCTGGAAGTTACCGGTCGCGTCGAGGACCGGCTGGAGCCCGTTGCCGTCCCACTTCAGGACGTAGGGCTCGACGTGGATGAAGTCGACCGTGGCCTCGTACGGCGGGGCGACCTCCTTGACGTGGTCGAGGGTGGGGCCGCAGACCTGGCTCTGGCAGAACTGGGGCGTGGCGATGACCAGGACGAAGGGGGTGTGGGAGGCCAGGGCCTGAGCCTCGGAGACCTTGTAGAAGTCGGGGTCGGGGTCGGGGTCCGTCGAGATCCGCTTGATCGCCTCGGCGCCCGTGGCGGTGGGCGTGTCGATGGAGGGGAAGGCCTCTCCCACGGCCGTTGTGGAGCTGTGGGCCGACACCTGGAACTGGAGCCGCACGCTCTTGCCTGTCCCGGCCTTGCCGCCCGACAGGTCGAACTGGACGCCCCAGTCGCCGGTGGCCGTGAAGTCGACCGTGGCATGGTAGAGGCCCACCTTGTCAGGGATGGCCCAGACGAACGTTCCGCTGGCCGTGGCCAGGGACGTGGCCGGATCCTTGGCCAGGTCGTAGAAAGACAGTTGGGCGGCGATCGAGGGGTCGGCCACGGGCGCGCCGCTGGACGGGTCGAGGAGGGAGAAGAGGAAGCGGCTGGGCCCTACCGCCAGCTCGCCCGGCCCGTTGACGATGGTCGGCTCGTAGACCAGCCCCTCGACCGGCCCGATGGGCCATCCGGGGTACCGCCCCGAGGCCGCGTCGGCGCTGGACGTGGGGCTGCCGGCGGACCCGCTGCCACAGCTGGCCACCAGAAAGCACGCGGCCAGGACGGCCAGCAGTGACCGGCGGCCTGGCGCGCGGGAGGGTCGAAGGCGGGACATGGTCCCACCATAGCCCGTCCCTCCGGCGACCGCCGCTGGCGGGTCCGGGCCGCCCAGTCCGGCCATCGCCCGCGGCGCTGACGGGTCCGGGCCGATGCTACGATGGCCGGGCCCCGATGACTCGCTTCCAGAAGCTCACGCTTGCCACGGCCCTGGTGACCTACCTCGTCGTGGTCATGGGGGCCATCACCCGCAGCACCGGCTCCGGCATGGGTTGCGGCTATGAGTGGCCCCTCTGCCACGGCGTCCTGCCACCGATCGACGACGGGCAGGCCTGGATCGAGTGGTTCCACCGCCTCCTGGCGCTCATCATCGGCTTCCTCATCACCGCCGTCCTCGTCGTGGCCGTCCTCCGCCACCGCGATCGGCCGGTCGTCGTGGGCTCGGCCGTGATCGGCTTCCTGCTCGTCCTCATCCAGGCCCAGCTGGGCCAGATCACCGTCGTCACCGGCAACGCCAGCCAATGGGTGGTGGCCCACCTGGCCACGGCCATGCTGGTCCTGGCCGTCCTGACCTTCATCGCCATCCGGGTCCAGCACCCCGGCCGCTTCAGCGCGTCCGGCGTGAGCCAGCGCTTCACCCTACTCGCGGCCTTCGGCGCGCTGGCCGTCTACGTCCTCCTCCTGGTGGGCTCGCAGGTCACGGCCAGCGGCGCGGCCCTCGTCTATCCCGACTGGCCGCTCTTCGGTGGAGCGATCCTGCCCTCCTTGTCGCCCGACGCCTCGATCGCGGCGCTCCAGGCCACGCAGTTCATCCATCGGCTGCTGGCGGCCCTGGTCGGGCTGGTCGTGCTGGCCGTGGCCTGGGTGGCCTGGCGGCCCTACGCCGATGGGACCTGGGGAGCACCCGGCGCCCAGCCGGCCCTGGTCCGGCTGACGGGCCTGGCGGTCCTTCTCTACGCCGTCCAGATCGTCGTCGGGGCGCTCCAGATCTGGACGCTCCTCAGCTCCTGGGCGGTGGCCCTCCACGTGGCCCTCGGGGCGGCCATCTGGGCCCTCCTCGTGGCGGCCGCGGCCCACGCTTACTGCGAGGCGCGCTCGGCCCAGGCGGTCGTCGCGCCGGGTTCGGCCGGGCCGGCGCCGGTCGGCGCATCGAAGGAGCTCGGCGAGATCTAGGCCCCGCGGGTCAGGGCGTCCGGTCGGACCGCGCCCGCTCACGCTCGAGGATGGCATCGATGCGCAGCCCTTCGCGCTCCTCATGGGCGATCCAAGCCGCCGCCACGGCCAGGATCACGACGAGGAAGAAGAGGTCCCCGCCCATCATCATGATCCCGCCGGCCAGGTGCTGATCGTCGATGGGCTGCAGCCAGCCCGGCACCTGGACCGCCGCGTAGTGAGGGTAGAGCACGTCCTGGGCCTGCCAGATGGCCAGGCTAAGGAACGAGCCCTGGGCCATCTGGAGGAAGAGGTAGCCGATCCGCACCGGGAACGAGAGGCGATGGTGGATCGGGTCGGCGGCCACGACCGGCAGCCAGAAGAGGTAGCCGCTGACGATATAGAGCAGGTGCTCGAGGATGTGGACGGCAGGGTCCTCGAGAGACAGCTCGTAGAGCGGGCTGAAGTGGCTGACCCAGAGGGCCGCCGTGAAGAGGCCCCAGGTCACCAGCGGGTGGGTCAGCAGACGGACCACGCGCGAATCGAGCAGGGGCAGGATCCGGCGCCGCCGGCGGGCGGCCGAGCTGACCCGCAGGAGCAGCGTGCCCGGCGCCCCGAGGGCCAGAAGGGGCGCCCCGACGAGCATCAGCAGCAGGTGCTGGACCATGTGGATGCTGAACAGCTCGGTGGCGTAGACATCCACGAACGAGGCCAGGGCGACGAAGGTGACCAGCACCCCAGCCACCCACGAGACGACACGCCACATCGGCACGGGCGTGGCCGGGTGGGCCTCATCGACCTTGATCACGGCCGCCAGGTAGAGCGTCAGGCTGAGGACCGTGCCGCCCACGACGAAGGGCTGGAAGGTCCAGGTGCCCAAGGCGCTGGCCAGGTCGAGGCGGCCCACGCTGCTGGCGACCGCGGCCGCGACGACGGGCCGGACGGCGACCAGGCCGAGGATCAGGCCCCCGATCAGACCGACGATCCGGGCACCCAGACCCGGTCGGCGGACGGGGAGGCGAGGACGGATGGTCGGCGCGAGGTGGTGCACGGAGGCCTTGAAAATGTACGACGAGTGTCGTATAAAGGGGTCCAGACGGCCCGGCGGGACGGCGTTACGTCCCGCGGCTCGAACGTACGGGCGCATCGGGCCGTATGATAGGCGCCCCTGGTCCCACCGCTGGTAAGGAGCCTTTGCGCGTGTTCCGCGCCCTTCGATCCTTCGCCCGGTCGCCCCGGATCCGACTCGCCGCCCTCATCGGCTTCAGCCTGCTCGTGATCGCCGGTTGCGCTCAGGCCACCAACGACAACCCCATCCCCGGGTTCTTCCCGCCCCCTGCGGCCACCGTGCAGGGTGAGGACACGAGCGGCCTGTACGACCTCGTCTTCTGGATCGTGGCCGTCATCTTCGTCCTCGTCGAGGGCCTGATCATCTACTCCGTCTTCCGCTACCGCCGGAAGAAGGGGGACCAGGAGCTGCCCAAGCAGACCCACGGCTACTTCCCCCTCGAGGTCGCCTGGACGGTCATCCCCATCGTCCTCGTCCTCTTCGTCTGGGTCGTCGCCCTGCAGGTCCAGGACAAGGTCCTGGCTGAGTCCCCCGACCCCGCCGTCACCGTGGACGTCACCGGCTTCCAATGGCAGTGGACCTTCGACTACAAGTCCCTTGGCCTGTCCTACACCGGGGCCGGCGCGGACGGACCCACGATGGTCGTCCCGGTCGGCGAGCCGGTCCACATCAACGAGCACTCGAATGACGTCATCCACTCCTTCTACATCCGGGACTTCCTCTTCAAGCGGGACGTCGTCCCGGGTCGCGTGAACTCGTTCGAGTTCACGGTCAAGGAGCCGGGCACGTACAGCGGCCAGTGCGCCGAGTTCTGCGGCCTGGGCCACCACCAGATGTTCTTCACCATCAAGGCCGTCTCACCGACCGACTACCAGGCCTGGGTGAAGTCGGAGCAGGCCAAGGCCCAGGCCACCCAGGCGCCGCCGCCCAGCGGGGCCACGGTGATCCAGCTCAGCGCCTCGAACACCACGGCCTTCGACGAGTCGACCCTCACCGCTCCGGCGAACAAGCCGTTCGTCATCGCCTTCACCAACAAGGAGGCCACGGGCGGCCCGCCCCACGACGTGGTGATCGTCGGCCCCGACAACAAGAGCATCACCGGGATGCCCCTGGCCCAGCCCGGCCAGACCGTCAACTACTCGGAGCCGGCTCTGCCGGCCGGCACCTACAAGTTCTTCTGCATCGTCCATCCCAATATGACTGGCACGCTCACGGTCAAGTAGGAGGTCCCGATGGCGACGACCGCGCTTCCGCAGACCGGGACCTATTCACGGGCCTGGCTGTATGACTGGCTGACGACGACCGATCACAAGAAGATCGGCATCATGTACATCACCAGCAGCTTCATCTTCTTCCTCGTGGGAGGCGTGCTGGCCCTCGGCATCCGGACCCAGTTGTGGGTGCCCCACAACACGTTCCTCGATCCGACCCTCTACAACCAGGTCTTCACGATGCACGGCACGACGATGATCTTCTTCTTCGTCATGCCCATGCTGGCCGGCTTCGGCAACTACGCCATGCCGCTGATGATCGGCGCGGCCGACATGGCCTTCCCGCGCATCAACGCCCTGGCCTTCTGGATCATCCCCTTCAGCGGCATCCTGCTCTTCAGCGGCTTCCTGCTGGGTGGGGCGGCCAACGCCGGTTGGACCTCCTACGCGCCGCTCTCGGAGGCCAAATACTCCGGCGTGGGCCAGGACCTGTGGATCATGTCGATCCTGCTCAACGGGGTCAGCTCGATCCTGGGGGCCATCAACTTCCTGGTCACGATCTTCAAGCTCCGCGCGCCGGGCATGACCCTGCTGCGGATGCCGATCTTCGTGTGGACCGTCCTGGTCACGGCCGTGCTGCTGCTCTTCGCCGTGCCGGTCCTGGCCAGCGCCCTGGTCATGCTCTTCATCGACCGTAACTACGGCGGCTCGTTCTTCGACCCAGCCTCCGGCGGTGACGCCATCCTGTGGCAGAACGTGTTCTGGTTCTTCGGCCACCCCGAGGTCTACATCATGATCCTGCCCGCCTTCGGGATCATCTCCGAGACCACACCGGTGTTCAGCCACAAGCCGATCTTCGGCTACAAGGCCTTCGTCCTGGCCACCATCGCCATCGGCGTCATGAGCTTCGGCGTGTGGGCTCACCACATGTTCGCCACCGGCGCGGTCTACCTGCCCTTCTTCTCCCTGACGACCTTCCTCATCGGCGTCCCGACCGGCGTGAAGATGTTCAACTGGACCTTCACCATGGTCCGCGGCAAGATCCAGTTCACGACCGCGATGCTGTTCACCGTCGCCTTCCTGATGTCGTTCCTCATCGGCGGTCTCGACGGCGTCTTCGCCGCGGCCACGCCGGTCGACTTCGCCATCACCGATACCTACTTCATCGTCTCTCACATCCACTACGTGCTCTTCGGCGGATCGGCCACGGCCATCATGGCCGGCATCTACTACTGGTTCCCCAAGATGTTCGGCCGCAAGCTCGACGAGCGGATCGGCAAGGTCCACTTCGTCCTGTGGTTCGTGGGCACCCAGATGACCTTCTTCTCGATGCACCTCCTGGGCCTGGCCGGCATGCCCCGCCGGATCGAGGACTACGCCCCCACGGCCTGGGAGCCGCTCAACCAGCTCGAGACCATCGGCGCCTTCGTCATCGCCCTCTCGATGGCCGTCTTCCTGTGGAACGTCTTCGTCTCGGCCCGCTCGGGTGAGATCGCCGAGGACGACCCCTGGGATGCCAACACCCTGGAGTGGGCCACGACCAGCCCACCCCCGCCGCACAACTTCGACTCGCTGCCGGAGATCCACTCCGAGCGCCCGCTGTTCGACCTCAAGCATGGCGGCGCCCACGGTGGGCCGCCGCTGCCGGCCCTGGCCGGTGATGGTGGAGGGGCCGCCTGATGACCGCGCAGACCGAACATCTCGCCGCCGGCGGCCACGGCGCCCCGGCCCACGGCCCGCAGATCCACGGCCATGCGCAGGAGGGCACGAACACCGCCCTCATGGGCATGCTCCTGTTCATCGGCAGCGAGGTGATGTTCTTCTCGGGCCTCTTCGCCGCCTACTTCACCGTCAAGGGCATGAACGACGTCTGGCCCCCCCAGGGCTTCGCCGAGCACATCGAGCCGTTCCCTCTGCCGGCCATCCTGACGGCGGTCCTGATCATCAGCTCCTTCACCATGCAGTGGGCCGTCTCGGCCATCCGCCGTGGCGACCGCCAGGGCATGGTCCGCGGCTTGTCCGTGACGATGGTCCTCGGCATCCTCTTCCTGATCGGCCAGCTGTACGACTACTCGACCCTGGGCTTCGGCATCAACAGCGGCATCTACGGTTCGCTGTTCTTCACCATGACCGGTTTTCACGGGGCCCACGTCTTCGGCGGGGTCCTGGGCATCTTCGTCGTCACCTCACGCGGCGCCAGCGGCCAGTTCTCGGCCAAGCACCACGTCGCGGTCGAGGCGGTGAGCGCATACTGGCACTTCGTCGACATCGTTTGGATCGTGCTCTTCACGACCCTGTACTTCCTCCGCTAGGAGGCCGTCCATGCAGAGCGGTCGCGCCGCCATCGTCATCTTCCTCGGCTTCGTCCTGACCGGGATCGTCTACTACCTGCTCAACAGCACGGTCAAGGCAGAGATCGACCCAGGCGGCGCCACGATGCTCATCTTCGCCGGGGTGGCCATGGGCTTCGGGTTCTTCGTGATGCTGCGCGGGTCGCGCGAGCTCTAGCCCGGCCAGCTCAGCGAGATGCCCTGGGACACCCTCTGGAACGACGTCCTGGCCTGGCTGGGCCAGGTCATCACACCTGACTGGAACGATGTCATCGGCTGGCTGCCCAGCCTGACGTTCATCCTCCTCGTCCTCTTCTTCCTCGACCTGGCCCATCGCTGGCGGGCCGAGCGATCGCGCAACGCCTCTCGCCTGCCAGCGCCCCGCAAGCCGGCCCCACCGGCGGGCGTCCACATCCCCGGCGGCTCGCTGTGGCCGTTCCTGTTGCCCATCGGGGCGGCCGTCCTGCTCTTCGGGCTGGTCGACCATCCGGCCCGCATCGGTACGCCGACCCTCGACGCCTCCGGCATCCCCACCCCGGCGGCCGCGGTGGACCTGGCCCACGTCTTCAACCTGCCGATCATGGGCCTGGGCATCCTCATCGGGCTCATCGGCATCGTGGGCTGGTATCGTGACGCCGGTCACGAGTGGCATCACACCGACCACCCCCAGCTGGCTGTCGCTCCCGCCCTGCCGGCCCCCAGCGCGTCCGGACCGCCGCCCGGCGTCCATCTGCCGGGCCCCAGCCCCTGGCCGTTCTTCGTGCCCATCGCCATGGCGGTCATCCTCTTCGGGCTCATCTTCAGCCCGGCCCTCGTCGTGGGCGGCCTGCTCATGGGCGCCATCGCCGCCAGCGGCTGGTATCGCGATGCCAACCATGAGCTGCGCCAGATCCAGGCGGGCCAGCCCGCGGCCGAGCCCCGCACCCGCGACCCGCACCGCGCCTTCCCCACCGCCCTGGTGGGCGTCTATGCCGCCATCGGGGTCGTGGCCGTGGCCCTGACCTTCGCCCCCCAGACGATCGACTTCGTCAACGCCACGCCGGCGCCCAGCACCGCAGCCCCAGAGGCTAGCGGCGGGGCGGCCACGAGCGCGGTCAAGATCAGCGCCAAGGACCTCAGGTTCAGCCTCTCCACGATTACCGTGGCGGCCGATAAGCCCTTCACCATCACCTTCGACAACGAGGATTCGGTGCCCCACAACGTGGCCATCTTCGAGGGCCGCGACGCGACCGGCAAGAACGTCTTCCGGGGCACGATCGACGCTGGGCCCAAGACCCTGACCTACGACGTGCCTGCCCTGCCGGCCGGCACCTACTACTTCCATTGCGACGTCCATCCCACGATGAACGGGACGCTCATCTCGAAGTGAGGCGACGACGCCCACCGTCCTGAGATCGCACCGGCTCCTGGGGGCCGGGGTGGGCCTGGTCGCGGTCGTGGCCATCGTGGCCGTGGCGTTCAACGTCGACCTCGGCCCGCCGACGAGCGGATCGGACGACGCCAGCGGGACGTCCATCGTCATCGGTGGCTCGCCCCTCCTCGACAAGCCGGCGCCGGGCTTCACCCTGGCCACGGACAGCGGCCAGGAGGTCAGCCTGGCGGCGTATCGGGGGCGGCCGGTGATCGTCAACTTCTGGGCCTCCACCTGCGTGCCCTGCACGGTCGAGTTCCCTCTCTTCAAGGCCGCCCTGACGGCCCACGCTGATGATCAGCTGACCATCCTTGGCGTCGTCTACAAGGACACCGCCAGCGCCGCCCGAGCCTTCATGACCCAGGAAGACGCGACCTGGCCGATGCTCCTCGACCCGGGCAGCAAGATCGCCGCGGCCTACAAGGTCGAGGCCATCCCCATGAGCTTCTACGTCGACCCCCAGGGGATCGTGCGCTACGTGAGCTTCGGGCCACCACCGGCAGGCACCATCGACGAGGAGCTGGCCCGGATGCTGGGCCGCTCGTGAGGGTGTGACCGCCGCCGGATCGTCAGCCGCTGGGTCCGCTGCCGCTGGCTCCGCTGCTCCCACTGGCCCGCCGGCCATCGAGCTGCTGGGGCTGACGAAGCGGTACGAGGGCCGTCCCGTCGTCGATGGGCTCGACCTCAGCGTCCAACACGGCGAGGTGCTAGCCCTCCTGGGGCCCAACGGGGCCGGCAAGACGACGACCGTCGAGACCATCGAGGGCTACCGCCTGCCCGACGCGGGCACGGTCCGCGTCCTGGGCCTCGAGCCCCGCCGGGACCGGGCCGCGCTGCGCGGCCGGACCGCGGTCATGCTCCAGCGGGCGGACCTGTGGAACCAGTGCCGGGTCGGGGAGGCCGTCCGACTCTTCGCCGCCTTCTATCGCGACCCGCTGCCCGTGGACGAGGTGCTGGAACGGGTGGGCCTGGCCCGCCTGGCCGGCGCCCGCTATCGCACCCTCTCGGGCGGTGAGCGGCAGCGTCTGGCCCTCGCCCTGGCCCTCGTCGGTCGGCCCGAGCTGGCCATCCTCGACGAGCCCACCGCGGCCATGGACGTCACCGCCCGGCGCCAGACCTGGGAGCTCCTGCGGGAGCTGCGCGCTGGCGGGGCGACGATCCTCCTGACCACCCACCTCCTCGACGAGGCGGAGCAGCTAGCCGACCGGGTGGCCATCATCGACCATGGGCGCCTCCTGGCGGTGGGCGCGCCGGCCGACCTGCGGGCCGGCTTGGGCTCGGCTCCCGCTGGGCCTGCGGCGGAGGGCGGGGCTGGGGGCCTAGCGGCGGCTTCGGCTTCCGGTTCGGCTAGCGGTTCGGCTGTCGGACAGCGTCGCCTGCGGCTCGACCTGCGGACACCGCTGGACGATGGGCAGCGGGCCGCGCTGGCCGCCCTCGCGGGCGTGGCCGGGATCCACGACGAGGGCCCCGCCTCATTGCTGTTGGCGACGAGCGATCCGGGGGCCCTGCTGGTGAGCCTCGCTGGCTGGCTGCACGAACGCCGCATCGAGCCCCTGAGCATCAGCCTCGGCGAGGCCAGCCTCGAGGAGGTCTTCCTCCGCCTCACCGGCAGCGACCCGGAGGCAGAGGCATGAGCCTCGCGTCGGCAGCGTGAGCGCCCCCGCCTCGGCCATGGCCGCCTATCGGGCCCAGGCGGCCATGGAGCTGCGTCTCACCGTGCGCCGCGGCGAGAACCTGCTCGTGACCCTGGGCATCCCCGTCGTGCTGCTCATCTTCCTCGTCGGCGTGCCGGTCGTCCCAGCCCCGGCCGGGGTGCGTCTGGTCGACGAGCTCGTGCCGGGCATCCTGGCCCTGGCCCTCCTCTCCACCGGGCTCGTCTCCCTGGCCATCGCCACGGCCTTCGAGCGCAGCCAGGGCGTGCTCAAGCGCCTCGCCGGCTCGCCCCTGCCGACGAGCGGCCTGCTGGCGGCTAAGACGACGGCCGTGGTGGCCACCGTGGTGGTCCAGGTCGCGATCATCACCGCGGTCGGCCTGGCCCTCGGCTGGCAGCCACGCGGCGGACTCGGGGGCGGGCTGGCCGCCGCCCTCCCCTGGCTCATCCTGGGCACGGTGGCCCACGCCGCGGTGGGCCTGCTGCTGGCCGGCACCCTGCGCGCGGAGGCGACGCTGGCCGTGGCCAACGCCCTCTACCTGCTCTGCCTCCTCGTGGGCGGCGTCGTCGTACCGCTGACCGACCTACCGTCGGTGGTGGCCGTGCCGGCCTCCGTCCTGCCGCCAGCCCTTATGGCCGACCTGTTGCGGGGCGCCCTCGTCCCGGGCGGCACGATCGATCTCGGCCAGGGGCTGGCCTTGCTGGCCTGGACCGCGGTCCTGGCCATCGCGGCGGTGCGCGGTTTCCGGGTCGAGGAGGCCTGAGCCCCGGGGACTCAGGCCGGCAGGTCCTCGAAGACGTAGATGTAGCGCTTCTTGCGGCCCGGGGTGCCCAGCTCCACCCGGGTCGGCACGACCGGGGCGAACCACGAGAGGGCCTTCTCGTCGGAGAGCATGTGGTGGACGTTTCGCGGGTCGTCCATCTCCCAGTCGATGGGCAGCGAGATGATGGCGTGACGCGCCACGCGCCGGACCTCGCTGAAGGCGGCCGCCTGGCCGGTCCCCAGGTGCTCGAAGACCTGGAGGCCCACGAACAGGCCGTAGGCCTTGTCCTCGAAGGGCCAGGGCGTCTCGGTCGCGTCGTGGATGATCACCCGACCCTCGCACTGCAGGTCCGGCGTGACCCGCAGGTCCATCACGTCCGCGCCGACGATGAGGGGCCGGATGTGCGGGCCGAGCTCGAGGGCCGTCTCGAGCTTGTGGTCCTCGATGAGCTGGGCCGCGATCTTCCCGGCCAGCGACATGTAGCCCCAACGGCCGCGGTAGTAGGGCACGCGCGCGGCCAGGGCATCGAACTCGCGCTTGCGCAAGGGCCGGATGGGCGCGCCGCTGATGCGGTCGCGTCGGGCCAGGAGACCGTCCCACGCGAGCAGCAGCCGCGAGTGGAGCCGCTCGACCGGCGCGTCCTTGCCCTGGATCAGGGGCCGGACCGGCCGCCACACCGGCATGAGGACCGGGCGAAGCGGTTGGAAGAGCTCCTTCAGGCGAGCGAGCATGCGCACGGACCTCGCGACGGGGTGGATCGCCGCACACGATACCCGCCCGGACCCGGACAAGGAACGACCCTGCGGGCGGGCGCAGGGTCGTTTCGTCAGTATTCGGAGATTGGTTGCGGGGGACGGATTCGAACCGCCGACCTTCGGGTTATGAGCCCGACGAGCTGCCGCTGCTCCACCCCGCGACCTCGAATGGTAGCCTCATCCACGAAAACGGTCAACTGCGGGTCCGGCGAAGGCCGACGAGGTGGACATGGCACGTCTTCGGGCGAAGGCGGACGAGGTGGACATGGCACGTCTCAGGATCGGGCTCCAGCTGCCCGAGGCCGAGCGTCCGGTCCGCTGGGCCGATCTGGCGGACCTGGCCCGGGCCGCGGAAGACGCGGGCTTCGACTCGCTGTGGGTCGGCGACCACCTCCTCTATCGCGGGGCCGACGGCGCGCCACGAGGGCCGTGGGAGGCCTGGTCCGTGCTGGCCGCCCTGGCCGCCGTGACCAGCCGGGTGGAGCTCGGCCCGCTCGTGGCCGCGACGAGCTTCCGCCAGCCGACTCTGCTGGCCAAGGAGGCGGCCACGATCGACGAGATCAGCGGCGGCCGGCTCATCCTGGGCCTGGGCGCCGGCTGGAACGAGGTCGAGTATCGAGCCTACGGCTTCCCCTACGACCGTCGTGTGGACCGCTTCGAGGAGGCCTTCACGATCATCAGGACGCTGCTGCGGGAGGGGCACATCGACTTCGCCGGGCGCTACTACACGGCTCGCGACTGCGAGCTCGTGCCGCGCGGCCCGCGGCCCCAGGGCCCGCCGCTCATGGTGGGCTCCATCGGCCAGCGGATGCTGGCCATCACCGCCCCGCACGTGGACGCCTGGAACGCCTGGCACGACTGGTTCGGCAACACGCCCGACGGTCTCCGCCCCCTGCTGGACCAAGTGGACGCCGCGGCCCAGGCGGCCGGTCGCGAGCCGGGGGCCATCCGACCCACGGCCACGGTCCTGGTCCGCCTGCCCGGTGGGGCGACGCGCTATGCCGACGATGGGGCCGACCACGCGCCCCCACTGACCGGGAGGCCCGAGGAGATGGCCGAACGCCTGCGGGCCTACGGGAGGCTGGGCGTCAGCCACCTCCAGCTGGTGCTGGAGCCGATCGAACGCCGGGCGGTCGAGGCGCTCGGGCCGGTCCTGGAGCTGGCCCGCCAAGCCTGAAGCTGGGCGGGCCTGACGGGTTTTCGGAGGCTGCTGGGGGGCGGCTCAGACGCCCGGCTTCACCACCATGAGGGCGATGATCACGACGAGGAGGGCCCCCAGGATCATCCCGGTCCGCTGCGACTTCCGGACGAGGGTCATCAACGCGGGCGGAGGGCCGGCAGGAGCGCTGCCGGGCGCGGCCGGGGCGGGAGCATGGGCGCTCATCTCGGCCATCCGTCGCACGGTGGGGGTCTGGATGAAGATCGCGACGGCCGCGGCGATGGCATAGAGCACGATGGCCGCCACCAGCCAGCGCGAGGACGCGGCGAAGAAGTCGATGCCTGCGGCCCAGATCACGATGAAACCGCTGATCGGCTGGACGACGAGGCCGACCATGACGAGGCGAGACTCGAGCAGGTCGGTGAGGCGGATGGCGAAGTTGCCGTGCATGGGCTCGCGGCCGCCGGCCGCCCCGATCAGGGGGAAGGCGAACGTCGGCCCGAAGAGCGCGATGGCGCTCAGGACATGGACGAGCAGGGCGACCTCGAAGATGACGTTCATGGATCCTCCAACCCTCGGTCCCCCGACGTGACGACGACGCAACGATACCGAAGCCCAGGGGCGGGCACAAGGCGATCCGTCCGGTCGGCCATGAGGTCTGGCCGGCCCGTGCCGCTCAGCGCCACAGATGGAGAACGGGCCCCTCCGCCGTTTCGCGTGGCGTGACAAGCGACCATCGGCCCACTCGCCGTTCGTCCATCGTTGCGTGGAGCGCGACGGATGACCGGCGAGCCGCGACCTCCTGGTCGTTCGTACCGCTAGGCGTGACGAGCGCCGACCGCCAGGACGCCGATCCGCCCCTTGTACCGCTCGGCGTGACGCACTGCCACGGATCGGCGCGCAGTTCGTCAGTCTTGCCGCTGAGCGTGACAGGCGGCCGCGGCGTGGGAGCGGCGTTGGTCGATCCTGCCGCTGAGCGTGACAGGCGGCCGCAGCGTGGGAGCGGCGTTGGTCGATCCTGCCGCTGAGCGTGACAGACGGTCGCAGCGCGGCCGAGGATCGGGGGTGGGCGGCCCAGGCACGACGGGACACGGCGCAGGATCGGCGGCCAGAGGAGCAGTCAGGCCGACCGGCCGGACTGCTGCTCCCAGAGCTGGCGAGTGAGCAGCGCCTGGCCCACATGCTCCTGGGTGTGCTGGATGGCCCGGATGAGGCAGCTGGCGCGGGTGAGTCGGTCGCCGGCGGCGGAAGCGGGACGGGCCTCGGCGTAGCCGTCGGGCTCGACGGCGTCCAGGATCCCTTCGATGCGCTCGAGGCCCTGGTCGATCAGGCGGTCCAGGCCGGCCTTCGTGGTCTCGATCGTGAACTCCGCGTCACGGTCGCGCGGGATCTCCTGGCCGGCGGCCCGGGCGGTCCATGCCTCGGCGGCGCCCCAGGCGTGGGTGACGAGGATCGCCAGGGAGTTGGTGTCGGGCCCGGGTCGCCAGTCGAGCGCCTGCGGAGGCAGCCCCTCGATGACCTCGTGCAGGCTCCGCGCCTGCCGCCGCAGCTCGGCGCGTCCGGCTTCCGTGAGCGCATCCATGTTCGGTTCCTCCGGGCCTCGACGCCGGTGAGCCGGCTGGGATTCGAACCCAGGACACGAGGATTAAAAGTCCCCTGCTCTGACCGCTGAGCTACCGGCCCGGGGCCAACGATACCTGACTGGCGCAGCCGAGCCCCGACCTCCGAGCCCCGACCTCCGAGCCCCGACCCGGGAGGCCACCGAGCCCCGAGACCGAACCCCAACGGGCAGAGGCACCGCGGCCCGCCCGGGCGCCGCAGCGCCCCTGCTCAGCCGATGAGCAGCTTGACCGCCACGGTCGTGCCGATGACGACGATGAGCGAGCGCAGGACGATCGGTGGCAGGCGGCGGCCGATGCCCGCCCCGACCTGGCCCCCGACGATCGAGCCCAGGGCCAGGAAGAGGGCCGGCAGCCAGGCCACGTGGGCCACGAGGATGAAGAGGACCGCCGCGACGCCGTTGACGAGCGCGGCCAGGACGTTCTTCAGGGCGTTGAGGCGCTGGAGGGTATCGGAGAGGAAGATGGCCAGGAGGGAGATGAGGAGGACCCCCTGGCCGGCCCCGAAGTAGCCGCCGTAGACGGCCGTGGCGAAGACGGTCAGGCCGAGCACCACGCCGCCGTCGCCCGCCCCGCCGCCAGCACGCGCCCGGGCCGCGACGTAGCGCGAGAGGCGGGGCTGGACGATGACCAGGCCGACCGCGATGAGCAGCAGGAAGGGCACGATGTGGTCGAAGGCCGCCGAGGGCAGGACGAGGAGCAGCAACCCGCCGCAGATGCCACCGCCCAGGGCCACGAGACCCAGGCGCAGGCAGCGGCCGCGCTGCCCGACGAGTTCGCGGCGATAGCCCACGGCCCCCGAGGCCGAGCCCGGCACGAGGCCCACGGTGTTGCTGACGTTGGCCACGACCGGGCTGTAGCCGAAGGCCAGGAGCGTCGGGAACGTGATCAACGAGCCCGAGCCGACGATGGTGTTGATCGTCCCGGCGGCGAGGCCGGCGCCCAGGATGGCCAGGGCCTGAAGGGGATCCATCGGCGCCTCAGCCCACGGCCAAGAGGCCGATGCCGGCCACGACCAGGACCGCCCCCGCGGCTCGGCCCCGACTCACCCGCTCGTGGAGCACGGCGTAGGCCAGGGCCGTGGCGATGACCACGCTCGACTCACGGACCGCCGAGACCGACGCCGCTGAGGCCAAGGTCAGGGCGATGAGGACGAGGCCGTAGGTGAGGTTGATGAGCACGCCCGAGACCACGACCGACCGATCCCACACCGCCCCCAACGACGACGGCCCGCCGCGACGCCACAGGACGGCGGCCAGGTAGGCCACCGTGGGCAGCGTCTGCTCGACGAAGAGGTAGGCGAACGGCGAGGCGTGACGCAGGCCCTGCTGGTCCACGACCGTGTATCCGGCGATGGTGAGGGCCACCCCGACGGCCAGCAGCGCGCCGGGGCCCCGGCCGGCATCGCGCAGGCCGCGAACGAGGAGGACCCCCAGGGCCACGAGGAAGACAGCGACGACCTCGCCGATGGTCGGCACGACGCCCACGGCGGCGACGGCCAGGAACAGGACGAGGACCGGGGCCAGGCCGCGGGCCAGGGGGTAGACGAGGCTCATCTCGGCCCGTTGGTAGGCCGCCGCGAGGAGGCCATAGTAGACCGTCTGGAGCAGGCCGCCGGCCAGGACGAAGGGCACCGCGGCCGCCTCCAGGCGCCAGGTCAGGAGGGCCACGGGCAGGATCGCGCACCAGCCCACGGCCAGGGCCAGGGCGGTGAACCCGCTGATGTCCCGAGCCCGGGCCAGGAGGGTGTTCCAGGAGGCGTGGAGGAAGGCCGCGCCGAGCGCCAGGGCGAGGGCGGTCAGCGGCACGAACCCATCCTAGCCGACCGCATGGACTACGATGGCGCCGCTCCCTCATCGCCGACCCAGCGAGGTCCTCTGCCGCGTGAGCCCTGCCCCGAAGCCTGCGCCGACCGCCGCCCCGAGGCCCGCAGCCGGGCCCGGAGCCGCCGCCGTCGACCGCCTCTATGCCGAGGCCGAGCCTCAGTTCCCGGCCTGGGAGGTCGCCAAGGACCTCGTCGACGAGCTCATCGACCAGACGCTCGACCATCGCCAGAGCGGCCACCCCGGCGGCTCCCGCTCCAAGGTCCACCTCCTCCTGGCGACGCTTCTCTCGGGCGCCATGCGCTGGGACCTCCGCCAGCCCTGGCGGCCGTTCCAGGATCGCTTCGTCCTCTCGGCCGGGCATACCGTGCCCCTCGTCTACGCCACCCTGGCCCTCCTCAACGAGGTCCTCAGGGCACGCCACGAGCGGGATGGCGATCCGCGCTTCGCCCTCCCCGATGACGGCCGCTGGGCCCTCACCTGGGAGCATCTCCTGACCCTCCGCCACCGGGGCGGGCTACCGGGCCATGCCGAGATGGCCGGGCGGACCCTCTTCCTGAAGTTCAACACCGGCCCCTCTGGCCACGGCCTGCCCCCGGCGGCGGGCGAGGCGTTGGCCCTCAAGCTGGCCGGGGCCGAGGCGGTCAAGGTCTTCGTCGTCGAAGGCGAGGGCGGCCTGACGCCCGGCGCGGCGCACGAGACCAAGAACAGCGCCTGGGGGCTGGGCCTCGGCAACCTCGTCTTCCTCATCGACTGGAACGACTTCGGGATCGACGAGCGGGCCGCCTCGAGCGTCGTCCACGGCGGCCCGGAGGAGTGGTTCGCGCCGTACGGCTGGCGGGTCGTGGGCACCCAGGAAGGCATGAGCTGGGGACCCGTGACACATGCCGTCCTCGAGGCCGCCCGAGGCGACAACCCCGACGGCGGGCCGAGCATGGCCTGGTTCCGGACCCAGAAGGGCCGTGGCTACGGCAAGGTCGACGCCAGCAGCCACGGCACACCATGGCCCCGCCATGCGCCCGAGTTCTGGGCCGTCCGCAAGGCCTTCATGGAGCGCTACGGGGTCGAGTATGCGGGCGTGGACGAGCCGGCGCCCGAGGACCCGGCCGCCCGGACCGCCCAGGCCGAGCACAACTTCGGCGTCGCCCTGAGCGTCCTGCGGCGGGATCCCGCCCTGGTCGACGCCCTGGCCGAACGGCTGGTCGCGGCGGCGGCGTCCGTGCCCGACGAGGTGGCCGGCTTCGCGCTCGGTGGTCGGTCGGTCGGGATCTTCGAGGACCGGCGCATCTTCGACGTGGCCGCCTACCCGCCCGAGATCTGGAAGCAGCCCGGCGAGAAGGCCGCCAACCGGGCCGCCCTGGCCGCTTGGGGGGCCTACGTCAACAGCTTGGCGAAGGAGGCCTACGGGCGGCCGCTGGTCATCGCCTGCTCGGCGGACCTGGCCGAATCGACCAACATCGCCGGCTTCGCCAAGGGCTTCGCCGGCCGCGAGGGCTGGGGCTGGTACGACCGGATCAGCAACCCGCGAGGCGCCCTCCTGCCGACCGAGATCACCGAGTTCACCAATGCCGGGATGATGGCCGGCCTAGCCTCGGTCAACCTGGCCCCCGACCCTCGCGACACCTTCGACGGCTTCTGGGGTGCCTGCTCCACCTACGGCTCGTTCAGCTACCTGAAATACGGCGCCATGCGCCTCTTCAGCCAGCTGGCCCAGGACACCGAGCTCAAGGTCGGCAAGGTCATCTGGGTCGCCGGCCACTCCGGCCCCGAGACGGCCGAGGACTCGCGGACCCACTTCGGCATCTACGAGCCGGGCATGACCCAGCTCTTCCCGGCCGGTCATGTCATCGACCTCCACCCGTGGGAGTACAACGAGGTGCCGGTGCTGCTCGCCGCGGCCCTCTCGCTCGACGTGCCGATCGTGGCCCTCCACCTCGTCCGGCCGGCGGTGGAGGTGCCGGACCGGGCCGCCCTGGGCATGGATCCCTACCTCGAAGCGTCCCGCGGGGCTTACGTCCTGCGGCCGTACCGCGACGGTGTGCCACGCGCTGGGCTGGTCGTGGTCCGGGGCAGCCAGACCACGGCCAACCTGGTCTCGATCCTGCCTCAACTCGACGCCCGCGGCCTCAACGTCAAGGTCGTGGCCTCGGTCAGCCCGCAGCTCTTCGAGCGCCAGGATGCGGCCTGGCAGGAGCGCGTGGCCAGCGAGGCCGAGCGCTGGGACGCTATGTGCATCAGTAACGGCTCGCTGCGCTTCATGGCCGAGTGGCTGACCCATCCTCTCGTGGCGGCGTACTCACTCTCGCCCGACTGGGACGGCCGCTGGCGGACGGGTGGCTCGGTCGAGGAGGTCTACGACGAGGCCCACCTCTCGCCGGCCCATCTCCTGGCCGGCATCGAGCGCTTCGTGGCCGAGCGATCGGCTCGCCTGGAGCGGCTCAAGGGCATCGTCGACCGCCTCTGAGTCTCGGGGGCGCCGAGGCTCGGGCTTGGCGCGCCCGCGCTCCGGTCCCGGGGCGCCTACTTCAGGCCGGTGTGGAGGAAGCTCTCTACGAACTGGCGCTGGAAGAGCAGGAAGAGGACGAGCAACGGGCCCACGACGATGATCGTGCCCGCCGTGACCAGCGGCCACTGGGCGCCGATCTCGCCCAGCTGGGTGAAGACCGCCAAACCTACCGTCAGGGGCCGGCTGGCCTGGCTGTTGGTCACCACCAGGGGCCACAGGAAGTCGTTCCAGTGGAAGCTGATCGAGGACAGGGCGAAGGCGATCATGGCCGGTCGGGCGGGCGGCAGGTAGACGTGCCAGAGGGTCTGCCACCAGCTGGCCCCATCGACTCGGGCGGCGTCGTCGAGGTCTTGTGGCACGGTCTTGAACGTCTGGCGCATGAGGAACGCGCCGAAGGCCGAGCCGAAGAAGGGCAGCATGACCGCGACCAGGGTGTCGAAGAGGTGGAGGGAGCGGATGGTCGCGTAGTTGGGGACGATGAGGGCGCTGGAGGGGACGAGCAGCTGCAGCAGGATGAGGAAGAAGAGCAGATTCTGGCCGCGGAACCGGAAGCGGGCGAAGGCGTAGCCGGCGAGGCTGATGGTGATGAGCTGCACGACCAGGATGCCGCCCACGATGATGATGGTGTTGATGTAGTACTGGGCGAAGGGGGCGATGTCGAAGGCCTGGCCGTAGTTGGCCAGAGTGGGCTGGCTGCCGAACCACAGGTTGGAGGCGCTGAGCGGCTCGTCGGGCGGATGGAACGACACGGCCAGGGTCCAGATCAGGGGCAGGGCCCAGGCCAGGGCCACGATGGCCAGGCCCAGAAGGCGGACGGCCTCGGCCAGTCGAGCCCGCGGGCTGCGCCTACTCATAGGTGGTCCGCCGCTCCATGTAGATGAAGTTGCCCACCGTGAAGAGGAGCAGGACGGCGATGAGGATGACGCTGATGGCGCTGGCCTTGCCCAGGTCGAAGAAGCTGAAGAGCGTCTGCCACAGGTCGAAGAGGAGCATCCCCGTCGAGTTGTTCGGCCCGCCGCCGGTCATGATGTACAGCTGATCGACCGTCTCGAAGGCGTTGACCACGGCGATGGTGGTCACGAACAGCGTCGTCCCCCGAAGCAGCGGCAGGGTCAGGTAGCGCAAGGTCTGGAAGCGGGTGGCGCCGTCCAGATCGGCCGCCTCGAAGACGTCTCGGGAGAGCCCCTGGAGGCCGGCCAGGAAGAAGATCATGAAGTAGCCGGTCTGCTTCCAGATACCCAGGATCATGAGCGCCCCGAGGGCCAGGCCGGGGGTCCCCAGGAAGTTCTGGCTGGGGATGTGCACGATGCCCAGGATCACGTTGAGCAGGCCGTAATCCGGCGTGTACATGAAGAGCCACACCGTGGCCGCGCTGACCATGGGCAGGATGGCGGGATAGAAGAAGGCCAGGCGGAGGAGGCCCAGGCCCCGGAAGCGACGGTTGAGGGCGAGGGCCAGAAGGAGGGCCAGGACCACGCTGGCCGGGACCGTCACCGCCACGTAGATGATGGTGTTGATCAGGACCTGGCGGAAGGCCGGGTCGGCGGCCAGGGCGGCGTAGTTGCCGAGGCCGGTGAAGACCGGCACGGGGGTCGAGCTGTCGGACCGGAAGAGGCTGTCGTGGACGACCAGGACGGTCGGCCAGAGGGTGAAGAGGGCGACGAAGAAGAGCGTCGGGAGGAGGAGCAGGTAGGGCAGCCAGGCCGCCGCGCGGGACCGCCGGGGCCGGACCTGGATAGGGGCCATCTCCCCGGCCGACGGCAGCCCGCCGGCCGGGGAGATGCGGGCGGTCAGAGCCCTAGTCCTTGAACGCGGAGAGGATCTGCTCGGCTTGTTGCTGGGCCGCGGCGAGCGCCGACGAAGCGTCGCTCTTGCCCGTCAGGACGGCCTGCACGGCGTCGCCCAGGGCCTTCTGGATCTGGGCGTTGTCGTGCGCCGCCAGCTCCGCGCCGGCGTACTGGAGGCCTTCCGGGGCGACGCCGGCCTGCGGCGTCTGGGCCAGGTAGTCCTTCATGGCGCTGGTCTGGTAGGAGGCCGGGCGGGCGGCGATGTAGCCCGTGTTCTTGCTCCAGTCGGCCTGGATGTCGGTGGAGGACATGAACTGGATGAACTTCCAGGCCGCGGCGACGTGGTCGCTGGGGATGCCCTTCAGCATGTACAGGTTGCCGCCGCCGGTGGGGGCCCCGAAGCCGTTCTCACCGACCGTGTAGCTCACCCCGACGGGGAACTTGGCCTGCTGGAGGATGCTGGCCAGCGAGCCGCTCGAGTGCCAGATCATGGCCGCCTTGCCGTTGACGAAGTCGTTGGGCATGTTGGCCCAGGCCAGGATGCCGGTAGGCATGACCTTGTCCTTGCCGCTCAGGTCGGCGAAGTCCTGGAGCGCGGAGATGACCTTGGGATCGTCGAAGTCGACCTTGTTGGGGGCGCTGCCCACGACGTTCGTGCCGTTGCCAATGACGAACGACTGGAAGAGCCAGTAGGGGATGCCGTCGGAGGAGATCTCGAGGCCCCACTGGCTGCCGTCAGCCTTCGTCAGCTTCTGGGCGTCGGCCACCATCTCGGCGTAGTTCGCCGGGCCCTTGGAGGGATCCAGCCCGGCCGCCGTGAAGAGGTCCTTGTTGTAGTAGAGGACGGGCGTGGAGCGCTGGAAGGGCAGGCTCCAGACGTGATCCTGGTACTTGGAGTTGGCCAGGAAAGCGGGATAGAAGTCGCCCAGGAAGCTGTCGCCGCCGGCTGCCGCGATCTGGCTGTCGAGGGGCTGGACGGCGTCCGAGTCGACGAGGGAGTAGAGGTCGGTCGAGAGCATGACCGCCACGTCCGGCGGGGTGCCGCCGCCCTTGATGGTCGTCTCGATCTTGGTCAGGGTGTCGGGATAACCGCCCGACAGGACGGCGTTGACCTTGATGCCCGGGTTGGCCGCCTCGAACTGGCTGATGTAGCCGTCGATGACCTGGGTGATGGGGCCCGGCACGGCGACCGGGTAGTAGAAGCTGAGGGTCACGTTGCTCGGCGACGGCGAGCCGCCGATCGAGCAGCCGGCCAGGCTGAGAGCCATGGCCGCGACGAGACCCAGGGACAGACGCTTGGCCCGAGGTTGATGGTGGCCCATGGGGATGGTCCCTTTCTCCATGCGATACACGATGCACGCGCCGCACCCCCACGCCTCGCGGCGCCGGGCGCGTCTGGCAAGGCCGAGGCCTCGTCCGCTCAGATCACCCGCTGCTGCTCCTTTCCCACGTCCGACCTTCCGCCGCGACGATCGTCCTGACCCAGCCCCGCAGGGGCGGCAGGACCTCTTCCATCGAGGTCCCCACGACCGAGCACGGTCCGGGCACCACACGCCAGGGGGAGATGTAGGTGGAGGCCCATCCGGCGGCCACCGCCGGGGCGATGTCGTTGGGGTAGTGATCGCCGACGCTCATGATGCGCTCCGATGGCAGCCCCGTGCGGGCCTGCCAGGCGGCCCCCAGCTCGGCCAGGCCGGCCGGCTTGCCGGCGCCGCAGACGACGGCATCGAACAGCGAGCTCAGCCCGAGGTGGTCGAGGACGGGCTCCACCGAGGAGGCCGGGCTGTTGGAGGCCAGGACCAGGCCGCACTCGGCGCGGCTCGACTCCAGGAAGGCGGGCAGGCCATCGGGCACCTCGAGGAGGAACTCGCCCTCAGCGATGCGCGCCCGGGTGGCCAGGAAGGCGGCCTGCCGTCGCTCCGCGGAGAGCCCCAGCGGAGCGGCGAATTCGGCCACGGCCGCCCAGCCGTCGGCCGGCGGCAGGCCGCCCGCCGCAGCGCCCCACCGATCGCCGGCCAGGAAGGCCACCACGCGCTGCAGGTAGCCGGCCCGGAGGTCGTCGGGCAGCTCGTCAGCGACGGCCTCGGCGTAGGCCAGGAGCGGCCCATCGCCGCGCCACAGGGTGCCGTCGAAGTCGAGGATGAGCAGGCCCCGCCGGCCGACGGGCGGCGCCTCCACCTTCAGGC
>DASUKL010000067.1:0-10847 GCA_036278755.1 Candidatus Limnocylindrales bacterium
CCGCCCTGGAGGCCGAGGGGCAGCCCAGCCGTCGGCGCAGCCGACGCTCCTCAGGCGGCGGCAGCCACCGCGCCGCGGTAGGCTGACCGGGCCCAACGAAGTCTCTGCTTCCGCCAGGCCACGGGCACGGCCCGAGGCAAGATCGTCGTGACCATCGCGTAGGCAGGAAGAGGCGGCGGGCGCGTGAGGGGGCCGCGCCCGCCGCTCGGGGAACAGGCGATGTGGGATCAGGCGGCGACGACCTCCGCATCGATGTCGGAGGGCAGGCCGTCGATCGACCCGTTCGCTGAGCCGCCGGACAGGTCATCGTCGGCCGGGGCCCCACCCGGCTCGACGCCCAGCGCCTCGGCCTGGGCCTCGAGCGCCTCGGCGGCCGACTCGGCGGCGTAGTCCTTCTTGCGCCGGCCGCTCAACATCTCGACCGAGGCGGCGACGATCTCCGTTTTCCAGTGTCGCTGCTTGCCGGCATCCTCCCACTGGCGGGTCTGGATCCGACCCTCCAGGGCGACGAGCTGGCCCTTGCCCAGGTACTGGCCACAGATCTCCGCGAGGCGGTCCCAGGTCACGACCGAGTGATATTCGGCCTTCTCGGTGCCGCTGCGGTAGTCGTTGGTGGCTACCGAGAACGACGTGACGGTCTTCCCTGTGGCCAGGGTGCGGACCTCCGGGTCGCGGGTCAGGCGCCCGGTCAGCAGGACGCGATTCATCTTGTACCTCCCGGAGCGCGCTCGATGGCGCGCTCCCAGCGTGGCGGCGGGACGGCGGATGGACCGGCGGGGCGTACGGGCGGGGGCGGGTGCATGTGGCGGGCTGGTGGATGGGATGCGTGCGTCGCGACATCCGGACCGTAGCAGGGCCCCCTCACCAGGCCCTTATCGCGGACTCGACGATGGCTTCACCATGGACCCACAGGACCAACCACCCCAGCGAATCCTGGTACGCCCTACCTGCGCGGACGAAGACCGCCATTCCGGCCGCCTCGACGCGGTCACACGGGAGGATTCATCCGATCTCGTCAGTCGAAGACGGGCCCTCAGCACCTGGTGGCCGGTACTGCGCTCATGCATGGTCAAGGGCTCGAAGCTCGGTCTCGATGACGTCACGCACGACGGCCTTGTCGACGCCGAAGTACTCGTGAATGAGGAGGTTGCGCATGCCGCGTATCGCCGGCCAGTCGATCTGGGGTAGGGCCTCGGTCACGGCCTCGGGCAAGTGATTGGCAGCCTCACCGATGACAGTGACGTTTCGCTCGATCGCGTCGACGGCCATGTCGGCCAAGTGTCCTTGCGTCGCTCCGAGGTCATCCGCGTACCGCAGGCACCGGCCGATCGCTGCGCGGATGTCCGCGATGCGGTCTTCCGCGCTGCGGCTCACAGGGCAACCGCCTCGGCAAGTGCCGTGGCGGAAACCCTGCCCTTGAGCAGATCGGCCGAGAACACGTCTACGTCTCGTCCGAGGATGCGCCGGAACTCATGGTTCAGCCCACCGGCGCGGAACAGGATGTTGCCCTGCGCCGGGTCGAGGTCCACGAGGATGTCGATATCACTGTCCTCCGTGGCGTCGCCGCGCGCGACCGAGCCGAAGAGCCGAGGATTCGTCGCCCCGTACCTGTGCATCACGGCATCGAGCTCGCTGCGGTGCACGTCGATCAAGTCGCGGAGGACCAAGCTCGGCCGCGTGGCGATGCCCATGGCTCTAGGATACCTGCGGCTGTCATCGACCCCCAGGTCGACGATCCTGGCGCACGATCGCCGGGATCGCCACGACCATCAGCCGCGGAGGCACTGATGGGCCGACTCGTCTACACCATGAACGTCTCGCTCGACGGCTTCGTCGAGACGCCCGACCACAGCCTCGATTGGACCACCGTCGACGAGGAGGTCCATCGCTGGTTCGGTGAGCGCAACCGCGAGGCGGATGCCCTGCTCTACGGCCGCCGCCTCTACGAGGTCATGGCCGCCTACTGGCCCACGGCCGGGTCGGACCCCACGGCCACCGCCTTCGTCCTCGACTACGCGCGGACCTGGAACGCCCGCCCCAAGATCGTCTTCTCGTCCACGCTGTCCGAGGTAGGCCCAGGCTCCCGGTTGATCCGCACCGATGCGGTGGCCGAGCTGGACCGCCTGCGGGCCGAGTTCCCCGGCGACCTGCTCGTCGGCGGTCCCACCCTGGCCAGCGCCTTCATCGAGCGAAACCTCGTCGACCGCTACGACCTGGTCGTCCATCCCGTCGTGCTCGGCGGAGGCACCCCGTTCTTCCCCAAGGTGGCCGCACCGCTCCGCCTGCGACTTGTGGACACGCACCGCTTCGGGAGCGGCGTCATGCACCTGGGCTACGAACCCCTCCGCGACTAGCTCGTGCGGGTCGTCGCCGGCCCAGGAGCGGGGCCCTGAGCTGCCGGGTTCAGGGGATGAAGATCGCCAGCAACCCGAGGACCAGCCCAGCGACGACGGCGGCCCCGACCATCCGCAGGACCCGGGCGCGATCGGCCCGCAAGGCCGCGGGATCCTCCACCCTGGTCACCGTGCCCAGCGGCCCGAAGTTGGCCACACCTCGCGAGCCGAAGGCGACGCAGAAGCGGGACCAGACCTGGAGCCAGGCCACGATCGTGCCGGCCGCCGGGAGGGCCACGACGAAGCGAGATGCCCGAGACACGGCCGGCGTCGCGCCGCTGCTCAACGCCACCAGCACCAGGTAGATGAGGACCGTGACCACGGTCCCGACGACGGCCGCTCGGCGGCGTTGGGCGACCTCGGCCGGACCGATGTTGCAGGCACCGGGCCGATAGCCCTCGTCCGGCAGCGGGGTGGCGATGGGATGGGTCGCGGGATCGGCTGACATCGTGTCCATACCCTACGGTACGCCGCTGGCCCGATCCCCGGTTCGCCCCCCGGCGTACAGCGCGCGGCGAGGCAGACCGGTCCGCGCGGCCACGCCGCGGGCGGCCTCGGATCGCGAGAGCCCCTCCCCCACGAGGCGCTCGACCTCCGCCCGGCCTTGCTCCAGGTCGGCGGCCGCAGCGGACCCCGATGCACCGCCGAGGCCCGATCCGCCACCCAGGCCCGATCCACGGCCGGGAGTGGCGCCCGCCACGACGAGCGTCACCTCGCCCCGGGGCGGGTCCGCGGCCGCCCCGACCGCTAGTTCCCCCAGGGGGCCGCGCCGGATCTCCTCGTGGAGCTTGGTCAGCTCCCGGCACAGCGCCGCCGGGCGGTCGGCCCCGCAGGCCGCGGCCAGGTCGGCCAGGGTCGCCGCCGTGCGCCCGGGCGCCTCGAACAGGACCGTGGCCCGCTCATCGGCCGCGATGCGGGCCAGACGCGCCCGCCGCTCCCCTCCCCGACGGGGCAGGAAGCCCTCGAAGCCCCAGCGCGGCCCAGCCACCCCCGAGGCGGCCACGGCCACGAGCACGGCCGAGGCTCCTGGCAGGGCCACGACCCGGCCGCCCTCCCCTGCCCAGGCCCGGACCAGCCCCTCCCCCGGGTCGCTGACGAGCGGCGTGCCGGCGTCGGTCACGAGGGCCAAGTCCGCCCCGCCGCGAAGATGGGCCAGCAGCTCCGGCTCGCGCAGGGCCGCATTGCGGGCATGGTAGCTGACCAGGCGCGTGCCGAGCCCGTGGCGGGCCCAGAGCCGGCGGGCCAGGCGGGTGTCCTCCGCCGCCACGAGGGCCACGTCCCGCAGCACCTCCAGCGAGCGCAGGGTCACGTCTCCGAGGTTGCCGATGGGGGTGGCTACGACGTAGAGCGTCCCGCCCCCCTCTGCCGCGCTCACCCTCTCCGGGAGCCCGGCCGCCGCCGCGGATAGAGGTAGTCGACGCCGGCCGTGCGGGTCGAGATCTTGGCGATGGGCGGCATCTGGCGCTTGAACTCGGCTCCGGCCACCATGCGCTCGACCCGGCTCACGAGCTCGGGGGCGAAGCCTAGCTCGGCCAGCTCCTCGGGCCGTCGTCGGCGGTCGATCAGCCAGTAGAGCAGGCGGTCGAGCTCGGCGTAGTCGAGGCCCATCTCGGCCTCGTCGGTCTGGCCCGGCCAGAGGTCAGCGCTGGGGGCCTTAGCGATGATCCGCTCGGGGACGCCTACGGCCAGGGCCATCTGGCGGACCTGGCTCTTGTAGAGGTCGCCGATGGGGTCGAAGGCGCAGGCGCTGTCGCCGTAGACGGTCGTGTAGCCGATGAGCGACTCCGTCTTGTTGCCGGTGCCGATGACGAGGCCGCCCCAGCTGGCCGAGAGATCGTAGAGGACCGTCATGCGCAGGCGGGCCATGAAGTTGCCCCGCCGCACGGCGCTGGCCTCCTCGGCTGTGGCGAAGTAGGCGTCGACCATGGGACTGATGTCGACCAGCCGGCTGGGGCAGCCGATCTGGGCCACGACCGCCTCGGCGTCGGATCGCGAGTCGACAGACGAGCTGCGGTAGGGCATCAGGACGCACAGCAGGTCGGCCGGACCCACGGCCTCGGCCGCGAGGAAACAGACGAGGGCCGAGTCCACCCCGCCCGAGAGCCCCAGCACGAGCCGCCCGAAGCCGGCCTGGGCCAGCTGACTGCGGATGAAGCCGACCATGATCCGCCGGGCGACCTGGGTGTCGATGGCCAGCTCCGCCGCCAGCTCGAAGGGCGCCGTCATGCGCCCGAGCCCGACCCTTCGGTCCCCTGGGGCTCCGCGCTTCCGACCCCCCGTGCCTCCGGCCGACCCGCCATGCCCTCGAGCTCCTCCTCGGCCTCGCCCGCCCGCTGGCGCACGATGCGCTCCAGCTGGCGGAGGATCGTCTCCGGTCGCTCGTCGCGCAGCAGGGGCGTGCTCACCCGCTCGCGGCGGACCTCGTCGAGGTCCACGGTGACGAGGTGGACCCCCTCGTCGAACAGGGGCGCCTGGAAGAGCGTGGCCCCCGAGGGTCCGACGACCTCCGAGCCGCCCCAGAAGCTGATGGCCTCGTCCACCCCCACCCGGTTGACGAAGACGACGTAGCTCGTCGTCAGCTGGGCGTAGGTGCGCATGAGGTTCCACCACGAGCCGGCCGTGCCGAGGCCCACCTCGCTGCCGCTGGCCACGTCGCGGCCCGGGGAGGAGGAGACGTTGATGAGCAGCTGAGCCCCGTCGAGGGCCAGCAGCTGCGGCACGGCCAGGTGCCAGAAGTCCTCGCACACGGCCAGGCCCAGGGGCAGGCCCAGGCGGCTGGGGGCGGCCCGCACGGCCGAGCCCGGGGCGAAGAAGCGCCGCTCGTCGAAGAGGCCGTAGGTGGGCAGGAAGACCTTCCGATGGACGTGCCGCAGCTCGCCGTCCTCGAGCAGCGCAGCGGCGATGAAGAGGCGGTGGTCGTCCGATTCCTCGACGAACGAGACCACCGCCGAGAGCCCCGCCGTCTCGGCCGCCAGGGCCCGCAAGCGAGGGTCGTCGCGGCTCATGGCCACCTCGGCGGCGAGGTCCTGGAGGAGGTAGCCGGTCAGGCCCAGCTCGGGGAAGACGACGAGGTCGGCGCGCTCCGCGCGGGCCTCGGCGAGGACCTGCCGATGGCGCGCCAGGTTGGCCCCCAGGTCGCCCAGCTGGGGTGCGATCTGGGCCAGACAGATGCGCAGCGCGCGCACGGGATCAGGCTCCTGCCGGGGCCGCGGCGGCGGTCAGGGTGGCGCCCGTGGCCTGGACCTGCTCGGCCGAGCCGTCGACGGCCTCGGCGAAGTGGCAGGCCACCTCATGGCCGCTGGCCAGGGTGCGAAGGGCCGGATCATCCTCCACGCAGCGGGCCGGGTTGCCGAGGCGCTCCCGGAGCCAGCAGCGGGTATGGAAGCGGCAGCCGGAGGGCGGGTCGATCGGGCTCGGCACGTCGCCCTTCAGGATGATCCGCCGCCGGCGGCCCTCGATGGCCGGGTCGGGGATGGGGATGGCCGAGAGGAGGGCCACGGTGTAGGGGTGGAGGGGATGCGTGTTGAGCTCCCGGGAGCTGGCCAGCTCGACGATCCGCCCGAGGTACATGACCGCGATCCGGTCGCTGATGTGGCGCACCACGCTGAGGTCGTGGGCGATGAAGAGGTAGGTCAGGCCGAACTGGCCCTGGAGGCGCTCGAGGAGGTTGATGATCTGGGCCTGGATCGAGACGTCGAGGGCGCTGATCGGCTCGTCGGCCACGATGAGGTCCGGGTTCAAGGCCAGGGCCCGGGCCACGCCCACCCGCTGGCGCTGGCCGCCGCTGAACTCGTGGGGGTAGCGCTCACCGTAGGCGGGGTTGATGCCCACGGTCTCGAGCAGCTCGCGGACCCGCGCGGCCCGCTCTCGGCGGGCGCCCATGGCATGCACCTCGAGCGGCTCGCCGACGATGCCGGCCACGGTCATCCGGGGGTTCAGGCTGGCGTAGGGGTCCTGGAAGATCATCTGCATCCGCCGGCGCATGCGGCGCAGGGGCGTGCCCTCGAGGGCCGTCAGGTCGGTGCCGTCGAAGACGATCCGTCCGGCGGTCGGCCGATAGAGGCGGATGAGGGCCCGCCCGGTCGTGCTCTTGCCGCAGCCCGACTCGCCGACGAGCCCCAGGGTCTCGCCCCGGCCGAGATCGAAGCTGACCCCATCGACGGCCTGCACGTCGCCGACGTGGCGCTCGATGACCACCCCCGCGGTGATGGGGAAGTACTGCTTGAGGCCCTCGACGCGGACGAGCGGCTCGGCCGGCTGGTCGCTCATCGGCGGCCCTCCTCGTGGCCCCGGGGATGGTGGTGCTCCCCGTCTCCGCCGGGCCGGGCATCGGGCTCGGGCGGGAGGGGCAGGCCGCCGGTGCCGCTGCCGGCCAGGGGCGCCGCGGGACCCGCTGGGGCATCGAACGTCACGAGGCCCTCCTCGCCCGCAGGCACCGCGGCCGCGGCCAGCTCGTCGACGACGGCCGACGGCGGCGGGGCGGGCACGAAGCCCGCGCGCAGCGGCCGGCCGGCCTCGGCCTCGGCCCGTGTGGGGGGGTTGTGGCAGGCGAGGCGGTGGGTCGCCGCGGGGCCCGTGGCGACGATCGGCTCGGTCCCCGGGGCGAGCGGGCGGAGGGCTGGGTTGTCGGTCCAGCAGACCGCCAGCCGCCAGGCGCAGCGGGGGGCGAAGGGGCAGCCGCTGGGGGCCTGGCGCTGGTCGGGCGGGGTGCCCTCGATGGGGATGAGCGGCTCGCCCGCGACCGCATCGAGGCGGGGGATGGAGTGGAGCAGGCCCACGGTGTAGGGGTGCGAGGGGCTGGCGAAGAGCGCGGCCGTGGTGGCCGTCTCGACGATGAAGCCGGCGTACATGACGTTGATCCGCCCGGTCATGCCGGCCACGACGCCGAGGTCGTGGGTGATGAGGATGACCGACGTGCGGCCTTCGTGGGTCAGCTCACGCAAGAGCTCGAGGACCTGGGCCTGGATCGTCACGTCGAGGGCCGTCGTCGGCTCGTCGGCGATGAGCAGCTTGGGCTTGAGGGCCAGGCCCATGGCGATCATCACCCGCTGGCGCATGCCGCCGCTGAACTGGTGGGCGTAGTCGCGCAGGCGGACGGCCGGCTGGGGGATGCCGACCATGCCCAGGAGCTCGACCGCCCGCTCACGGGCCTCGGGCGCGCTGACCGACGTGTGGGCCCGGATCGTCTCGACCAGCTGCTCCTCGATGGTCAGGACCGGGTTGAGGCTGGTCATGGGGTCCTGGAAGATCATCGCCAGCTCGCGGCCCCGCAGGTCGCGCATCTCGCGCTCCCGGAGGGCCGTCAGCTCCTGGCCGTCGAAGACGACCCGGCCGCCCTCGATCCGCCCGGCGGGCTTGGGCAGGAGGCGCATGATGGCCAGGCTCGTCACGCTCTTGCCGCAGCCCGACTCGCCGACGAGGCCCAGCGTCTCGCCCTCCTCGAGGGCGAAGCTGACCCCGTTGACGGCATGGACCGTGCCGTCATGGGTCCGGAAGCGGACGACGAGGTCCTCGACCTCGAGGAGGGCCATGGCCTAGCGCCGCAGCCGCGGGTCGAGGGCCTCGCGCAGCCCGTCGCCCAGGAGGTTGAAGCCGATGGCGCTGATCACACGTCAAGCCCGAACAGGCTCGCGGCATTTTCACCCAGGATCGCCGCCGTCTCGCCCTCCGACAATCCTGGCAGCGCCTGCACGGCGGCGACCACATCGCTGATGTCGTACCAGGGAAAGTCGGAACCGAGCAGCACGCGGCTCGGCCCGACGTCGCGGATCAGCGCCACGAGTTCGGTGGCTGATGGCGCCCGTTCCGCGCCAACCCACGAGATGATCTCTGACAGATCGAATAGGACCTGGGGAAAGGCCTGGGCGAGTTCAGGCACCTGGCGCCAGGCCGCCCCCCCGAGATGGGCCAGGATCAACCGCAGGTTGGGGAACGCCGCCAGCAATGCGGCAAAACTCTGTGGCTCTCCGCGCCCGCTCCCCTGCCGATCGGGACCGGAATGCGAGAGCACCACCGTCCTCAGCGCTTCTGCCCTCTGCAGGACCTGCCACCAGCTATCGTCACGGACATCCAGGCTTTGCAGGGGCGGATGGATCTTCATCCCACGGGCGCCCCGCTCGCCGAGGAATTCGTCCATCTGCTCGAGGGTCCTCGAGACACCAAGCCGGATGGGATCGATCCCGATGATCGGTAGGATCCTGCTGTCCTCGTTCGCTAGGTCGCACAACCAGGAGTTGTAGTCGCGGAGATCCTCGTCGAACGTCTCCTCGGCTTTGGGACGACTGATCAGATTCGCGACGGCGACCCAGCTTGCGCCGGCCGCCTCCAAGGCCGTTCGGCCGTCTTCGGCATCACCCGCCAACTCGCTGAAGTGCACGCTGGCGCCGCGGCCGTACTCCCAGATGTCGTACTCGCCTTTGGCGCTCTGGGCGTCTGCCCGACTGCGGTAGAGATGGACATGCGTGTCGATCACGAGGGGCGCGGGCATCGCTACTCCTTACCAGTCATTCTTTCTGGGGCTCATTGGGTCAACGCGCTCGAGGGTCCAGGGCCTCGCGGAGGCCATCGCCGAGGAGGGTGAAGCCGATGGCCGACACGACGATCGCAACGCCCGGTGCCAGCAGGACATAGGGCGCTCTTCGCAACAGTTCGGTCGAGTCGCTCAACATCGCCCCCCATTCCGCGATCCGCGGGTCGGCGGCACCGAGGCCGAGGAACCCCAGCGCCGCCACATCCAGGACGGCGGTGGCGACACCGAGGGTGGAAGCGACCACCAGAGGGGAAAGGGCGTTTGGCAACATGTGTCGGAGGATGAGTCGCGAGGGCGGTGCCCCGATCGACCGGGCCGCCGCCACGAACTCAGCCTCCCGGACCGCCACGAGCGATCCGCGAAGGATCCGAGCGTAGGTCGCCGCATATCCGACGCCCACCGCGACCACCACCTGCCAGGCGCCCTGACCGACCAGGCTGATGATCGCGATCGCCAACAGGATGCTCGGGATGGCCAGGAACACGTCCACGACACGCATGAGTGCCCCCTCGACCCGGCCACCGATGCCACCGGCGAGCAGGCCGATGGAGCCGCCGATGGCGACAGCGACCATGACGGCGCCGATCCCCGTCAGCAGGCTGAGGCGCGCGCCATAGATCGTCCTGCTCAGGACGTCCCGTCCCAGCTTGTCCAGCCCCGCCAGATGGCCTGCCGACGGGGCAGCCAGCGATGGACCGAGGCCGATCGCGTTCGGGTCATCCGGGGCGATCCATGGAGCGAAGATGGCCATAAGGACGAAGACCGCGATGCAGGCCAGGCCGATGAGTGCCAGCGGGTTGGCGAGGAACTTCCGGACCGACCGTCCCCGCCTCCGACTCCGTGGTGCGGCATTCTCGATCGGACCGATCGCCGATGATCTATCGAGCATCGCGGACCCTGGGATCGAGGAACCCATACAGCACGTCCACGACCAGGTTCACGACCACGAAGATCAAGGCAAAGATCAAGACGCAACTCTGGACCACGAAATAATCGTGATTGAGGATGGCCGACACGACCCAACTCCCGACACCGTCCCAGCCGAAGACGGTCTCGGTGATCACGGCACCGCCAAGCAGGCTTCCGAATTGCAGCCCGATGATCGTGATCACCGGGATCCAGGCATTCCGCATGATGTGGCGGCTATCGACTCGCGACTCGGTCAGGCCCTTGGAGCGAGCCGTCCTGACGTAGTCCTCCTTGGCAACGTCGCTGTAGGCGGCACGGGTCATCCGCGTCACGATGGCCAAGGGGATGGAGCCCAGCGTCAGGGCTGGGAGCACGAGGTGTCTGAGGGCATCGACGAGTGCGTCGGGACGACCGGCAAGAAGTGTGTCCAGAAGCATGAAATGGGTGGTAGCTGGTATCCCGAAGGTTAGCCTCGTATCGAGGCGACCGGTCGTTGGGAGGAACGGCAACACGACCCCGAACAGATACTGCAGCGTGAGCCCCAATACGAATACGGGGATGGCCACTCCGGTCACAGACAGGACGGTCACGACGCCGTCGATTCCAGAACGTGGTTGACGGGCTGCAATCCGGCCCAGTGGGACGCCAAAGCCAACGGCGACAATCATCGCCGCGAGAGTAAGCTCAACGGTTGCTGGAAACCGGGTGCCGAACTGGCTAAGGACCGACTTGTTGTTGAGGTAGCTGACTCCGAGATCGCCGTGGAGGAGTTGCCACACATAGGACGCGTATTGCACGTAGATCGGCTGGTCGAGGCCAAGCTCGTGCCGGACCTGGATCACGGCCGCAGGGGTGGCATGCTGCCCGAGGATGGCCGTGGCCGGGTCCCCGGGCAGCATGCGGATGCCTACGAACAGGACGAGCGAGATCCCGATCAGGACGGGGATGGTCGCGATCGCCCGCCGAAGGACGTACCTAAGCAAGCCTCACCTACTGGCGACTTGAGTCTCCAGTCC
>DASUKL010000068.1:0-5235 GCA_036278755.1 Candidatus Limnocylindrales bacterium
GGCGCGGTACTCGGACGCGCCGCGCAGGGCGAGGTACTTCGTGATCGCCGCCGTGAGCGTCGTCTTGCCGTGGTCGATGTGGCCGATCGTGCCGATGTTGACGTGGGGCTTGGTGCGCTCGAACTTCTTCTTCGCCATCGCCGGATGTCGCTCCTGTGTGGTGTCGGTCGGCCTGGGCCGGGCCGAGGACTTAGACCTTCGCCTTCTGGACGAGCTCGTTGGCCACGCTGGCCGGGACCTCGGCGTAGTGGCTGAATTCCATCGAATAGGTGGCCCGGCCCTGGGTCATCGACCGCAGGTCCGTGGCGTAGCCGAACATCTGGGCCAGGGGCACGAAGGCCCGCACGACCTGGGTCGCGCCGTGGGAGTCCATGCCCTCGATGTGGCCGCGACGGCTGTTGAGGTCGCCGATGACGTCGCCCATGAACTCCTCGGGCATGGTCGCCTCGACCCGCATGACGGGTTCGAGGACTACGGGGTCGGCCCGCTCGACGGCGTCCTTGACGGCCATCGAGGCGGCGATCTTGAAGGCCATCTCCGAAGAGTCGACCTCGTGGTACGAGCCGTCGTAGACGGTGGCCCGCACGTCGACCATGGGGTAGCCGGCGTAGACGCCCGACTCGAGGGCCTCGCGGATGCCCTGGTCGACAGCCCGCATGTACTCGCGAGGGATGGACCCGCCCACGATCTTGTCGACGAACTCGAAGCCGGCCCCCTTCTCCTGCGGCTCGAGGCGCAGCACGACGTGGCCGTACTGGCCCTTGCCGCCCGTTTGGCGCACGAAGCGGCCGTTGCCCTCCGCGGCCCGCCGGATCGTCTCGCGGTAGGAGACCTGCGGTTTGCCGACGTTGGCGCCCACCTTGAACTCGCGGGTCATGCGGTCGACCAGCACGTCGAGGTGCAACTCGCCCATGCCGGCGATGAGGGTCTGGCCGGTCTCCTCGTCGGTCTTGACCCGGAAGGTGGGATCCTCGTCGGCCAGGCGCTGGAGGGCCAGGCCCAACTTGTCCTGATCGACCTTCGTCTTGGGCTCGATGGCCACCTCGATGACCGGCTCGGGGAAGGTCATCGACTCGAGCACCACGGGATGCTCGGGGTCGCACAGGGTGTCGCCGGTGTAGGTGTCCTTCAGGCCCACCGCAGCGGCGATGTCGCCGGCGTAGACCTCCTCGATCTCCTCGCGATGGTTGGCATGCATCTGGAGGATGCGGCCGATGCGCTCCTTGCGGCCCTTGGCCGGGTTGAGGACGTAGGAGCCGGCGCGCAGGGTGCCGGAGTAGACGCGGAAGAAGGCCAGCTTGCCGACGAAGGGGTCGGCGGCGATCTTGAAGGCCAGGGCAGCGAAGGGCTCCTCGTCGCTGGCGGTGCGGACGAGCTCGGCCCCGTCGCTGGGTCGCTGGCCGATGACCGGCGGCACGTCGAGGGGCGAGGGCAGGTAGTCGACGACGGCGTCGAGCAGCTTCTGGACGCCCTTGTTCTTGAGCGCCGAGCCGGTCATGACGGGGATGATCTTGTTCTGCAGGGTGCCCAGCCGAAGGCCTCGCTTGAGCTCGGCCACGGTCAGCTCCTGGCCCTCGAGGTACTTGTGGGTCAGCTCGTCGTCGATCTCCGCGGCGGCCTCGACGAGGGTCGCCCGATGGTGCTCGGCCTCAGCCCGCAGATCGGCCGGGATGTCGGTCTCCTCGATCTCGTTGCCCAGGTCGTCGCGATACAGGTAGGCCCGCATCTCGACCAGGTCGATGAGGCCCTGGAAGGCGTCCTCCTGGCCGATCGGCATCTGGATGGGGACCGCGTTGGCCCCCAGGCGCTCGCGGATCATCTCCACATCCCGCCAGAAGTCGGCCCCCGTGCGGTCCAGCTTGTTGATGAAGCAGACACGCGGCACGCCGTAGCGGTCGGCCTGCCGCCAGACCGTCTCCGACTGGGGCTCGACGCCAGCCACGCCGTCGAAGACGACGACCGCGCCGTCGAGCACGCGGAGGCTGCGCTCGACCTCGACGGTGAAGTCCACGTGCCCGGGCGTATCGAGCAGGTTGATGCGATGCTCGTTCCAGAAGCAGGTGGTGGCCGCGGCCGTGATGGTGATCCCCCGCTCCTGCTCCTGGGGCATCCAGTCCATCGTCGCCGCGCCCTCGTGGACCTCGCCGATCTTGTAGATCTTCTTGGTGTAGAAGAGGATCCGCTCGGTGACCGTGGTCTTGCCCGCGTCGATGTGGGCGATGATCCCGATGTTGCGGGTGCGGGCGATCGAAGCCTGACGTGTCATCGTGCTGCCGTCCTGCGCGTCCCGCTCACCACTTGAAGTGGCTGAAGGCCTTGTTAGCCTCGGCCATCTTGTGGGTGTCGTCGCGCCGCTTGACGGCCGCGCCGAGGCCGTTCATGGCGTCCACGAACTCGGCCGCCAGCTTCTCGCTCATCGACTTGCCGGAGCGTTTGCGGGCCGATTGGACGAGCCAGCGCACGCCCAGCGAGACGCGCCGGTCGCCGCGGATCTCGACCGGGACCTGGTAGGTCGCCCCGCCTACCCGGCGGGGTTTGACCTCGATGATGGGGGTGGCGTTGCGCAGCGCGGCCTCGAGGACCTCGAGGCCGGGGCGGCGGGCCGAGGCCTCGGCCCGGGCCAGGGCCTGGCGCAGGATGCGCTCGGCCAGGCCCTTCTTGCCGTCCCGCATGATCTTGACCACGAAGCGGTCGGTGGTGCGGGTCAGGGCCGGAGCGTACTTGGCCTTGCGCGGGATCTGGGCGCGGCGAGGCATGCTAGCGGCCGCCCACCGCCGGCGCGGCCTTGGCGCCGTACTTGCTGCGACCCTGCTTGCGGTCGCGCACGCCGGCGGCGTCGAGGGTGCCGCGGATGATGTGGTACTTGACCGAAGGCAGATCGCGGACGCTGCCACCCCGGACCAGGACGACGGAGTGCTCCTGGAGGTTGTGCCCGATGCCGGGGATGTAGGCCGTGACCTCGATGTTGTTGGTCAGGCGCACGCGGGCGATCTTGCGCAGGGCCGAGTTCGGCTTGGTGGGCGTCATCGTCCGCACCTGGAGACAGACACCCCGCTTCTGCGGCGAGCCGGGGACGGGCTCCAGCCGTTGACTGATGCTGTTCCAGTCCTTGCGCAGGGCCGTGGTCTTGACCTTGCGGACCTTGCGGGCGCGGCCGTGGCGCACGAGCTGCGAGATCGTGGGCACGAGGTGCGGAGGCTCCTTTCGAGACAGGGACGAAGGGCTGGGCGGCGACCGCGCCGGACGGCCGGCAGGCGGGACGACGCACGGTGTTCGATTCGGGATCCGTCACCACCGCGCGGCGGGGGCGACGGGGGCGCCCCCCACTCAGGCCGCGGAGCGGCCACGAACGGGGAGTGTATCAGGGCTCCAAGATCAGTGTCAACGCGAGGGCGGCCGCCCGAGCCGCGCCTTCCGCGGCTCGGGCTCGGCTCAGTCCTTGCCCGGGTCGAGGGCCGCGTCGGCCTCCAGGCGCTCGTCGGCGGCGACGGCTTCGTAGGCCTCGGCAAGGGGGTCCTCGGTCCCACCGCCCTCGTCCTCATCATCATCGTCGTCGTCATCGTCGGGGGCCAGGCCGGTGAGGAAGGGGTTGGCGGACTCGTCGTCCTCCTCCTCGCCCAGCTCGCCGGCCTCGGCCACGAGGGGATTGAAGCCACCCTCGTCCTCGCCGTGGGCCGTGCGAGCCTCCTCGAGGAGCGGGTTGTACTCCTGACCGAAGCCTTCCGGCAGCTCGCCGCCGGCGAGTGCTTCCGCGGCCCGGCGACGCTCCTCCTCGCGCCGGGCAGCGATCGCCGCGGGGGCGCCGGTGCCGGCCGGGATGAGCTTGCCGATGATGACGTTCTCCTTGAGGCCGATGAGCCGGTCCTTGGCCCCGTTGATGGCCGCTTCGGTCAGCACCCGGGTCGTCTCCTGGAAGGAGGCGGCAGCCAGGAAGCTGCTCGTGTTCAGGGAGGCCTTCGTGACGCCCAGGAGGACGGTCTCGGCCGTCGAGGGCTCGCCGCCCTCGGCCAGGACCTGGTCGTTGATCTCCTCGAAGTCGAAGCGGTCGACGAGCTCGAAGGGCAGCTGCTCGCTGTCCCCGGGCTGGTCGATGCGGACCTTGCGGAGCATCTGACGGACGATGATCTCGATGTGCTTGTCGTTGATCGTCACGCCCTGGCTGCGGTAGACCTTCTGGACCTCCTTGACCAGGTAGCGCTGGACCGCATCGCGGCCCCGGGTCTCGAGGTACTCCTGGGGGTTGATCGGCCCGTCCGTGATGGCGTCGCCGGCCCGGATCTCCTGACCGGTGTCGACCAGCAGCTTGGCGTTGTGGGGGATCTGGTATTCCCGTTCCACCACGTCCTCGCTGCGCACCAGGACCTGCTTGCCGCGCTCGACGAGGAGCCCCTTGACCGGGCTGCGCAGCTCGGCCTCCGGACCTTCGCCCTCGCCCCGGGCCACGACCTGGTCGACGTCGACCTCGTCGCCGGGCTCGAGCAGCAGCTGCTGGCCGTCGAGGCGGGCCAGCGGCGTCTCGTAGGCCTCGCGGCTGGTGACCTTCACCCGCCGCGTGCCCGTCTCGCCCTGGATGATCTCGACCACCCCGTCGATGTGGCTGATCTCGGCCTTGCCCTTGGGGACGCGGGCCTCGAAGAGCTCCTCGACGCGCGGCAGGCCGGCGGTGATGTCGAGGCCGGCCACACCACCGGTGTGGAAGGTCCGCATCGTGAGCTGGGTGCCGGGCTCGCCGATCGACTGGGCGGCGATGATGCCGATGGCCTCGCCCGGCCCGACCAGGGTGCCGGTGGCCAGGTTGCGGCCGTAGCAGGCCCGGCACACGCCGTGGCGCGAGCCGCAGGTGAGCGGTGAGCGGACCAGGACCCCTTCGATGTCCGAGGCCTCGATGGCCCGGGCCACCGGCTCGTCGATCATCACGTTGCGTTCGACCAGGACCTCCCCACCGGCGTCGGTCACCGGGGCAGCGGCCAGGCGACCCACGAGGCGCCGGGCGAAAGCTCCCTCCTCCGGGGCGAACTCGGTCGTCTCGTCGCGGGTGATCCAGGTCCCCTCCTCCGTGCCGCAATCGTCATCGCGGGTGATGACGTCCTGGGCCACGTCGACGAGGCGCCGGGTGAGGTAGCCCGAGTCGGCCGTGCGGAGGGCCGTGTCGGCCAGGCCCTTGCGCGCGCCGTGGGTGGAGATGAAGTACTCGAGAACGGTCATGCCCTCGCGGAAGTTGCTCCGCACGGGGAC